>CAMIVR010000001.1 GCA_946402065.1 uncultured Brevibacillus sp.
AAGCTGGCCGACGATATCGATGGAGCGAACCCGTTTGACTACGGTGTTTTGTTTCAACATCAGCAGGAGAAGCGCAGTGATCAACCCGATCGGCAAATTGATCCAGAATATGCTTTGCCAGCCGAAGTGATCGATGAGAAAGCCGCCGGCGACCGGACCTGCCGCCAGGGCGCACGTCCCGATGCCTCCCCAGATGCTGATCGCTTTTGTCCGCTCTTGCGGGGAAACAAAAAGCTCACTGATCAACGCGAGCGAGGACGGAACCATCGCTGACCCGCAAATCCCCTGCAGTATCCGTCCGACGATCAGCCATTCCACTGATCCGGCCATTGCACATAAGAGCGACGCCAACGTAAATCCGCTGATGCCGACGAGAAAAATTTTCTTTCGCCCGAATCTGTCACCGAGTGCCCCGGAAGTGAGCAGAAAGCAGGCATACGTGAGTGCATAGGCGTCAAAAATCCATTGCAGCTTCTCCATGCCGACCCCCAGCGTCTTTTGAACGGAAGGGAGTGCAATATTCACAATTGTCGTGTCGAGAAAAGCCAAAAAAATGCCGACGCACATAAGGCCAAGAAACAACCCCGGATATTTTTCAGCATAGAATCGATTCATACCCTTTCCTCCTCTGGTCACAGGCCTTACCGAGCCTGACATTGCCATTCTTGCTTGGCTGCCACCCCGTCAGAGCATCAAATTGACGGCCGTCTTTTGTAACGCAAGTATACGTTTCCGTCATAACTCCCATCAATCTCGCGTTTCCGATGAGAATGATTAGTAAAAGTGATGGTTCGCAGCTCGCCGACTGAGGACGATCGGACACCCCTGAAAAAAATAAGAGTGGGTCCATGTTGACAAAGCAATATCAAGGTAATATATTTTAATTAGAAAATATAGATAATATCGATAATTACGTATTGTTAGTAATTCATTTTCGAGGAGGCGCTGATTGAATGTCAAAAGCAAAATGGGTCGTTGATTCCACTCACAGCAGTATTGACTTCACCGTCAAGCACATGATGATTGCCAAGGTAAAAGGTACATTCCATACGTTTGCTGCCGATATCGAGGCGGATCCAACCGATTTGACATCGGCCGAGATCCGGTTTGAAGTGGAATTAACCAGCATCGACACGCGCAACGCTGACCGTGACAATCACTTGCGCACGGCAGACTTTTTTGACGTCGAACAATATCCCAAAATGACATTCAAATCGACAAGCATCGAGCGTGATGGGGACGATGAATACGAGGTAACGGGAGATTTGACCCTGCACGGTGTGACGCGCTCGGAAACGTTCTCCGTAACGTTCGAGGGATCCGGCAAGGACCCTTGGGGCAATGAAAAAGTCGGGTTTAGCGGAAAGGGCAGCATCAAGCGAAGCGACTATGGCCTGACCTACAATGCGGCTTTGGAGACAGGCGGTGTCCTGATCGGCGACGAGGTTACATTCTCGATTGAAATTGAAGCGGCAAAACAAGCGTAACCAAGCGGTATAAGCCCCCTGTCACGGGGGCTTTTGTGTTTTCGGCTTTCTTTCAGCGGCTGCGACACCCTTTTTACGGGCGTTCGTTGCGGTGTATTCGCCTTCTTTGAGCCATCCCGGCACACGTTGCGGTGCTGCATGGCGGTGGTCGGACCACATAGCCAAGAGGAATCGGCGGCGCCCGGTGCGGCGTCTGCTTGAAGCGTAAAAAAAGCCACCCTCAACGATGGCTTTCAACTGACGTACCCGTTTTAACTTGATAGCGGTCCCATTCGTTCTGCACCCGGCGCATGATCGCTTGCGGAATTTCCGCTTTTGGCAGTGCGGAAGCCTCGCGCAGGGCGATGATGCCGATCTTCGCTACAGTCCCGTCTTTCACCAGCGGCTCGGCACGATCTGCCCGTACGCCCGGCACGACGAAAATATCGCGGTCTGCGCGCATTCTTGCCGCGACGGCCCACTCCACATCCACCGGATCGTCGATGCGGATGTCATCGTCGACGATCGTCACCTGCTTGATCAGGTTGCAATGGGCAAATGCTGCAAATGCCGCTTTTTGCCCTTCGCCGGCGCGCGGATGCGAAAGCGATACGACCAGGTGGCAGCGCCCCATCCCGCCTTCGGTAATGAATGCTTCCTTCGCTCCCGGAACGGCTGCGCGAATATGGCGCAATGCCGTCGTCTCAATGGCCAGCGCACCGATGATGAAGTGCTCGTGGTAGCGTCCCGGCAAAATGACTTGATAGTACGGATTCACACGGTGGGTAATCGCCTTAACCCGCAAGAGCGGGCTTTTGCCGTAATCGACGTACATGCCGTGAAATTCCGAGACGAGCCCCTCTTCGTACATTTCTCCGGGAATGAACTCTGCTTCGATGACGATTTCAGCCCCTGCCGGCGCTTCCACGTCGACTGATACACCCGCGGAGAGCTGTAGCGGTTCGCCGAGCATCCCACCGGCAATGTCAAATTCGTCAAATCCCAAATCGACATAGGCGTTCGCAGCTACCAGGACAGCCGGATGATTGCCGAGAGCAATCGAGACTTCAAGCGGTTTGCCCAGTTTGTCCGCCTTTTCCTTCAGACGGTGCAAATGGTGGCTCGGCGACATCCCGATCATCAATGTATCGGGGCCGAGCACCAGCAACCGGTTCATTGACACATTGCGCTTGCCCGTTTCGGGGTCTTTGGCAACGATAATACCGGCGCTGATATACGCTCCTGCCTCCCGTTCAAAAAACGTCGTCACCGGAATGGTTTTGGCGACGTCGATCTCTTGCGTAATGACGACTTCCCGGCATGGAGCATCTGCAATGACCACAGGAGCAATCGGCTGCTCGATTCCTCGTGTGATATACCGCAGCGAAGCTTCCAGTGTGGCGGGAATGCCGCACGCCAAGGCAAAGTTTGTCCGATCGACGAGATTGCCGACGACGGGCATCGCATAGCCGTTTACCTGTTCAAACAGCACGGCTGACCTTCCCGGGCATTGGGCGAGTACAGCAGCCAGCTCAAACTCTGTATCAACGCTTCCCTCTACTCTGGTGACTCTTCCCGCTTCAGCCAGGCAGGCGAGTGCTGCGCGCATGTCTTGTCCGTTTATATCCATTCCGCTCTCTCCTTATGCAATCTGGTCAAATTTGAGCACAGCGCGTGCCAGCGCCTCTACCCCCTGGGCAACGGATTCATAGTCGGTCCATTCTTCCGGACAATGGCTGCGTCCGTCTTTGCTCGGGACGAAAATCATCCCGATCGGAGCGATTCGCGCCAACTGGTTGGCGTCATGACCGGCTCCACTGGGCAGGCTCGTCGTTTTTCCGACTTCTTGGCACGCTTCTCCGATGACTTGCAGGACGTCCTGCGCGACGAGGATCGGCTCCGATCTGGACAGGCAATCGAAGCTGATGGAAAGCCCTCTCGCCTCAGCGATCTCACTCGCCTTCAGCTGGTAACGGGCCATGATGTAGTCCAGAATTTCCGTACTGAGCGATCTCACTTCCAGTTCGAAATCGACTCTCCCCGGAATGACGTTGGCGCCGTTTGGCTCTACCTGCAGCTTACCGATCGTCCCGACGACAGACTCCGCATACGGCTGCCGGCAGAGCCGCTCCAGCTCCAGCGCCACTTCCGCCGCTCCGGTCAACGCGTCGAAGCGCATATCCATCGGCGTGGTGCCGGCGTGATTCGGTTTGCCGAGGATGCTGACGCGGTAGCGGTGAATGCCGACGATTCCGGTCACGACGCCTAGCTGATGGCCCGTCTGTTCCAACACCGGGCCTTGCTCGATGTGCAATTCGAGGTACAGCGAAACATCCCCTGGCTGCCTCGCCTGCTCTGCGATACATTCAGGCTCTCCGCCAGCGCGTTTGATCCCCTCGTATAGGGTGAGTCCCGTGGCATCCGTCCGCCCGAGCATCTCTTGCGACAGGTTGTTGACCATGCCTCTGCTGCCGATAGTGGAGATGCCGAATTCACTCGGCTCTTCCGCGGTAAAATCAACAATTTCCAACGGATGGCGCAACTGTGTTCCCGTTTCCTGGAGCCGCCGTGCGATTTCCAGACCGGCCAGAACGCCGATGATCCCGTCGAATCTGCCACCGCCTGTAACCGTATCCGTGTGGGAGCCGATCATGATCGGCTTGAGCTGTGGATTGCTGCCCGCTATCGCTCCAATCAGATTGGATGCGGCATCTGATCTGACCTGCATCCCGCAATGTTGCATCTGTTTTTGCAGCCATTGCCGCCCTTGCTCGTACCACGGCGTAAACGGCCTTCTCGTCCAGCCTGGCTTGCTCGTATCGACAAATGCTGCCATCGCTTCGATGTCTTCCCGGATTCGTCGGTGATTCGGTTGGAGTAAAAATGGATCAGTGTTTGGCCCGGACAAATCGACCATCCCCCGCTTCTCCGACAACTTCTCCAGCGTAGACCAGTTTCCCGCGAACATACGTCTGGGTGATTTTTCCCCGCATCTCCCAACCGTTATACGGACTCCAGCCCGCACTCGATTGCAGCGCGGTCTCGTCTAGCCGATAGGCTTCATTCGGGTCAAGGATGACCAGATCGGCATCCATGCCCGTTGCGATCTTGCCTTTGCAATAGTCCAGTCCAAACGTGGCGGCAGGGTTCTCCGACAGCACACGCACCAGATCAAGCACGGTAATCCTGCCTGCGGCAACCCCTTCGCTGTACATCATCGGCAGCAGGTTTTCTACGCCCGGGGCGCCGGACGCATTTTGAAAGATGTCCGCATGCGCTTTTTTATCCGCTGTCCACGGCGCGTGATCGGATGTCACCATGTCAATCGCTCCGGTCGCGAGCAACTGCCACAGGGCTTCGACATCTTGCTTGCTGCGCAGCGGCGGATTGATTTTGGCCTTTGCCTGAAGCCTGAGCATATCATCCTCGCTCAGTGTCAGGTAATGGGTACACGTCTCTGCTGTCACCCGCGTTCCCCGGGCTCGGTAGCAGGAGACTAATTCAAACACGCGCGGAAACGTCGAATGGTACAGATGGAGTTTCACGCCAGTGTAATGAGCCAGCTCCATTACTGTCAACGCTGCCGTCGACTCGGCTACTTTCGGGCGGCTCCAGCAGTGGGCACGCGGGTCCTGCGTTCCTTGCCGTTCAAATTTTCGGATGCTGGCCCGGACAATCTCGTCGTTTTCACAGTGCACCCCCACCGGACACCCCGTCTCGGCGATTACGGCAAACGCCTCCAGGAGCTGTCCCTCGTCAATGCGCGGAAAGCGAAACGAGTCGGTATTGAACATCGACACCTTAAAGCCGCATGCACCGGCACGGGCCAGCTTGGGAATCTCGTCGAGGCCGTTCTCTTTGTAAATCGTCGCCAGCAGGGCGGTGTCCACGATGGATTCCCGCTCCAATCGTTCAATCTTTTGTACAAACAGCTCCTCGCTTGCGACCATTCCGGTAGCATCGTAGGGCATCTCAATAATCGTTGTGACCCCACCGGCGGCGGCAGCCCGGCCTGCTGTCGTGAACCCTTCATCCAATGAACTGAAGCAGTGGACGTGGGCATCGATCGCTCCCGGTAAAATCAAACAGTTGGCAGCGTCAACCACTTTGACTCCCGCGAGCTCGCCATGCGTTTCGAGAATATCTGCTATTTTTCCGTCTTTTATCGCGATCGCTGCATTGTAGACAACCTTATCGGGCAAAACGGCGTTGCCCTTGATGACCATATCGTAATCCATTCGCTGTTGGCTCATTTGCAATCCCTCATTTTATTCGTTATGTCTGCTTAGCGGGCCAGCTTTTGTGAGATTTGTTCAGCCGCTTCCATCACGGCTGCAATGAATTCCTGGGCAATTTTATTGGAAAGACGTTCGGCAGGGCCCGCTATCGTCAAACTGGCTATCACTCGTTGGTGCGTATCGTAGATCGGTGCTGCGATCCCGAATACATCGCGATCGACTTCGCCAATCGTCTTGCAGTAGCCCTGTTGCTGAATCTGCGCCAGTTCGGCGGCAAGCTGGTCATATTCCGCTTTATTGACGACGAGAGACATCATTTGCTCAATCACCCGCTTGCTCTCGAAAGCCAGGATCGCTTTCCCCGAAGCCCCCAGCAGCAGCGGCAAAATTCTTCCGTTTTCAATCGCAAACCGGATTAGTCTGCGGCTCTCTACATGCTGAATGCAAATGATATTCGTCCCCGTTCTCACCATTAAGCTGGACGTTTCATTGGTCGCTTCTGTGAGCTTTTCCATAATCGGTCTGGCAATGATGTACAGGTCCCGGTCAATCTGCTGGGTCAGGCTTCTGGCCAGCTCCAGGATGCGCAGGCCCAGACCTACCTGGCCTTTGGCCTTCCGCTCCACAATGCCATTTTGCTCAAGAGTCTGCAGCAACCGGTATGCAGTGCTTTCCGGGATCGAGACTTTTTCTGCAATTTCTGCTACTGAAAGCGTCGACTCAACGTCCGCCAAGACAAACAATATATCCAGTGCTCTTCCCAACGTCTGCGTCCCGTTCATTCAATCCTCCCTCTTTAGTTCTATTGATGTCAGCCTGTGTGCCCGTTCAAACAGCACAGCAGTTCCCCGCTCTCGACAAGCATCAGCATTCGCTCGATGTCCGCTTTCACATAGCGGTCCTCCCACACGGGTTGAATATGCTGGCGAATGGCTTGATGAATCTGCTTGGTTCCTGACCCGAGACGGAGTCCGTGCATTTTTTCCGCGATCAGATCGATCGCCTGCGCCGCGCATAACAGCTCGATCGCCAACACGGTTTTCAGCCGGTCGATGATTTGCATGGCTTTGCGGGCCGCTCCCATCGCCATGCTGTTGTGATCCTCCTGGTTGCTCTTCGCCGGGATCGAGCCGACGCTAGCCGGTGTCGCCAGCGTTCGCATTTCCCCGACCAGTGCTGTGGCATTCGCCTGGACGAGAGCAAAGCCGGTATTGAGGCCAATCGCCCCGCCGACGAGATTGGCCGGTAATCCGTAGCTGGCCAGCGGATCGAGCAGCCTGGCCGATCGACGTTCCGACAGCACAGCCAGATCAGTCAGCACAATCCCGATGAAATCCAACGCGTAAGACAGTATCGCCCCGTGAAAATTCCCTCCGCTCATGCTGACGTAACCGGTCTCATCAGCAAACAGCAGCGGGTTGTCAGTAGAAGCGTTTAGCTCCCGGGAAAGAACTGTCGCCACATACCCGAGGACATCCTTCGCGGCGCCGTGTATCTGTGGCGTCGAGCGTAAACTGACGGCGTCCTGGACCCTTGGCTGGGTTTCGCCCAGCCGCTTCCTGCCTTCATCGGAAAGCCATGTGCTTCCCTCGATGAGCCTGCGGATGTTTTGGGCTGTTTCGATCTGTGCAGGAATGCCGCGGGCAGCGTGTATCCGCTCATCAAAGGCGTTTCGCTCGCCGCGCAGCGCCTCAAGGTTAAGCGATACGGCAAGATCGGCTAACCCACTCAGTTTCTTCGCTTGATAATAGGCGTACACGGCATAGGCCAAGACGACTGTGCTGCCGCTCATCAAGGCGAGCGCTTCCCGGGCGGCGAGGGGAAATTCCACGGGAGCGATCCCTGCCGTTGACAGCATGTCGGCAGCGCTGCCTTCCTCGCCGGCGATTCGCACTCTGCCTTCGCTCGTGCCGGAAAGGCAGAGGCCCACGTGAGCCATCGGCTGCAAGTCCCCCACGCCCAGTGAACCGATCTGCGGAACGAGCGGGCAGATTCGATGATTCAAGAATTGCAGGATGCGCTCAATCAACTCCACTCTGACCCCGGAATGACCGCGGCTCAGCACGTTTGCCCGCAGCAGCAGCGCCAGTCTGACGACTTGCTCGGGCAAATCGGGACCGAGTCCGACGGCATGAGAGCGTAAAATGTTTTGTTGAAAGATCGCTTGATCCTGCTCATCCACGACATAATCTTTCAGCTTGCCTAGGCCAGTGGTGATGCCGTAAATCACTTTGTGCTCTTCCACGAGCCATTTCTCGACCTGGCTGCGATACGCTTGCACCGTCTCTCTGGCAGTCGCCGCCAGCTTCACGACGATCTGCGGATTCTCGATAAAGGCTGTCAATTGCTCCAGTGTCAGCGATTCTCCGTCAATGATCAGTTGCTCCATATTCACCCTCCCAACTCGCCGCGCGCTTTCAGTGCCGAGCGCTTTTCCAGCCAGAGCAGCAGCTGGTTCGTGGCAATTGCCAGCAGGGAAACAAAGACGGTTCCCCAGACGATTTTCGGTGTGGAATTTTGGTACAGTCCTTCAAATAAAATCACGCCCAGCCCGCCGGCATTGATCCAGGCGGCAATCGTCGCGATTCCGATCGTGGAGATGGCGGCAATGCGAATGCCGCCGAGAATGACCGGCATTGCCAAGGGCAGCTCGATCTTCCAAAACAGCTGCAGCGGGCCGAGCCCCATCCCTTTTCCGGATTCGACGATTGCCGGATCGACGGACTGAAAGCCGACGATCACATTGCGCACGAGAATCAGTTGACTGTAGGCGACCAAGGCGATAATCGCCGGCTTCATCCCGAGTCCGACCAGCGGAATCAAGAGCGCAAAGACGGCCAGACTGGGAATCGCGTAAATGATCCCCAATATCGACAAGACAGGGATGGACAGCCATTTTACCCGGGTGAGAAACAGACCTACGGGAACGGCAAACAACAAGGCAAGACAAAGCGATAAGACCGTCAGCATGATATGCTGGAAAAACAGCGTCAGGATGTGGTCATAGTACTTGAACAAATATGCAAACAACGCGTGCTCACCTGCTTTCCTTCGGTCACGAAGCAGAGACTGATTTGCTTGTCCCGTGGATTTTCAACTCAGCCAAGCTAATTCTCCCGACTGGCGTCTGGTTGGAATCGACAACGACTACGGAGTCCGCCGCGCCGTTCAAAATGTGCATGAGCACTTTCTTTACGTTCTCCTCGCGGCCAACTTTGACTTCCCGCGGATCGATGCTGCCCGTGATCGCTGTCATGACGCTCTCCGCTGTCAACAGGCTCAGCCGCTGCAGCACATCCTCGGAATGGACGAGCCGGCTGACGAATTCATTGGCCGGGTTGGTGATGATGTTGAGCGGTGTATCGTATTGCTGGATGACGCCGTTGTTCATGATCACAATCTTGTCTCCGAGCTTGAGGGCCTCGTCGATGTCGTGCGTGACAAACAGGATCGTCTTGTGCAGCTGCTTTTGGATATTGATCATCTCGTCCTGCAAGCTGGTACGGGTGATCGCGTCAATCGCCCCGAACGGCTCATCCATCAGCATGATCGACGGATTGCCTGCCATCGCCCGGGCCAGGCCGATGCGCTGCTGCTGCCCGCCTGACAGCTGCCGGGGATAGCGCTTGCGAAAATCAGCCGGCGACAGATGGACCAGCTCGAGCAAAAAAGTAATCCGCTCGTTGATCTTCTGCTCATCCCAGCCCAGTATCCTGGGCACGGTGGCGATGTTTTCTTCGATGGTCATGTGCGGAAACAGGCCGATCTGCTGGATCACGTAGCCAATTTTGCGGCGCAGCTCCGTGATCGGCACTTTGGTCACATCTTCCCCTTGAACGAGTATCCTGCCCGACGTTGGTTCGTGTATGCGGTTGACCATTTTTAACAGCGTCGTCTTGCCGCAGCCGGATGCTCCCAGGATCGTAACGAAGCTGCCCTCCTCGATTTGCAGGCTGGTTTCATAGACAGACGGCTTGGCAGCTTTGGGAAATGTCTTGGTTACTTGATCAAAAACGATGGAGTAGTTTGCCATGCGAGACCTCTCCCTTATTAGAAAACTTGGCTTCCCCTTGGGCTTCACCAGAAAAGAAGTAGCCGGCTCCCTTTCGCAAAAAGAAAGGAAGCCCGGCGTGGTGATTATTTTTTCGAAACAAGACCTGCTTTTTCCAGGAACTCTTTGGCCACTTCCGCGTATTCGCGCTTGTTGATGTCTACTTCAGCATTGAGGCCCTGGACGACTTCATTGCTCAGCTTCGCAGAGACCGCATTGAGTACCTTGGCGATTTCCGGATCTTTGTCGAGCACGTCGCCGCGGATGACCGGGCAGACAAAATACGGCGGCCAGAACTTCTTGTCGTCTTCCAGCAGCACCAGGTCTTTGTTGGTCAAATCGCCGTCTGTCGTAAAGCCGACGGTAGCATCGGCCTCATCGTTCTGCACGACGCGGTATTTCACGCCGTAGTCGTACAGCTTCACACTGCTGAACTCAAAGCCGCCGTAAAATTTCTTCAAGCCCTTCAGCCCGTCTTCGCGCTCCTCAAACTCCGGTACGACCGCCATGCGCAATTTTGGCGCCATTTCCGCGAGCTTGGAGACCGTGTGGATACCGTACTGGTCCGCTACCTTTTTGGAGACGACCAGTCCTTGCGAGTCGTTGGCATTGGTCGGGTCCAGCCAGACCAGGTTGAATTTCTCTTTATAGTTTTTGGCGACGATGTCATACACTTCTTTGGCGTCCGATTTTGGCGACTCCTGCAAGACGTTGATCAAGCCTGTTCCGGTATACTCGGGATACATGTCGATATCGCCGTTTTTCAGCGCTTCGTGGGCGACCAGCGTCCCGCCGAGATTCAGCTTGCGCTCGACCTTGTAGCCGGCGTTTTCCAGGGCAAGCGAGTACATCTCGCCCAAAATCAGCGACTCTGTAAAGTTTTTCGAGCCAATCGTCACTTTTGGTTTGGCGGCCCCTTCCTCTTTCCCGGCTCCGCCGCCGCTGCACGCGGACAGCAGCATGGAGACAATCACGGTGACACTCATCACGGCCAATGAAAACTTCTTCATCTGAATCCCCCTCGTTTTTCTGTTTTGCTTGTATTTTGTTAATCGCGCTGATACCTGGTCGCCAGCCGCTCAATCCCGGCAAAGATGACTTCAGAGAAGATCGCCAGCGCCGCTACGGGCAGCGCTCCGACTACCAGCAGGGAAAAATTGTACATGCCCAGCCCATTGACGATAAAAGTACCCAACCCTCCACCGCCGATAAAGGCCGCAAGCGTCGCGCTCGCCACTACCTCGACAGCCGCTGTTTTCCCGCCGGCGATGACTAGCGGTATGGCCAACGGAAACTCGATCTTGCGCAAAATCTGGCGCTGATCCATCCCCATCCCGGAAGCTGCTTCGGTAATCGCCGGATCAATGCCGCGAAAGCCGAGAAAGGTATTGATCAGGATCGGCGGGCAGGCGAGGATCGTCAACGCCACCAGCGCCGGGATAAAGCCTGTTCCCAAAATAGGTAAAATGATGACGAGAATCGCCAGGCTGGGGATAACCCGCAGGGAATTGATCGTGTTCATGACAGTCGAGGCGATTTTCGGATTTTTGGCGCAGATGACGCCAAGCGGAACGCACAGCAAAAGCCCGATCACAAGCGCAGTGATGCTCAGTGTCAAGTGCACCCGAACCGCTTCGAAAAATCGCTCCTGATTGTCCAGTACATATTGGTAGGCCTTCATGATGATTTCCATCAAATTCCCCCTTTTTGCGACCTGATGTACGCAGATTTACTCTGCAAGCGCATAGTCTGCAATGGAAATGCCCAGCGCTTTCTCAACTTCGGGATAGACGGAGGCATCGCGGACACTGGAGCTGAGCGGAATGAACTGCTTATGGATGCGGAATACGGCAATCTCCATTCCTTCTTTTATATGTCCGACACTGACAGGCAGGCCCGTTTCGGTCGAGATCGTCGTGATGACGTCCGGATACGTCGTCAGTCTGTTGCCGTTGGCGTCATCCACCGCCATGTACTCGTTCATGACGTGCAGTGTGAGCGGGTTGCCCGGTACGTCTACCGTGATTTGGCCAATGTCAAACGCCCCCGAGTACGCGACAGTGGAGCCTGTGACCTTGCCTCTGCCCAGCACTTCGCCATTCGTCTGGTTGCAGATCGCATCGATGACGGCTTCTGCCCCGTTCGGCTCGGCCTCGATGATCTTTTTGCCCAATTCGATCGCCAGCGTGATTCCGCCAATCGCCGCATGTTTTTTGATGTAGCTGGCTGGCAGCGGAAGCCTTGCCGAAGCGATAAAACCGCCGGACATATCGGAAGCGGTGCGGAGAATGTTGGATGTCTTCGCCGGCGTTCCTTTGACGACCAGCTCCAGATAAGAGCCGGTGTCTCTTCGGCCGCCGACGACGACTTGAATCGTTTCGAAATCGAGTCGTCCGGCCATGCCCATGGCGCCCATCTTGCCGGTCGGATGCGCCCGGATGTCACCCGTCGCATCGACGACGACCAGGTCGAGCGCTGCGGCAGGCAGCCAGCCGTTAATCGTGCTGGACATGCCGTTTTGCGGTGTCATCACCCCGACTACTTTGCCGTCGTAGTTTTCCATCAGCAGCTTGACCGCTTTGATGTAGTCGCTGCCGAGCATTTGCCACTGATCGCCCGCAGGCGCTCCGATCGCCGTGGCTGTGATGATGATCGCATCGTCGGGCAATTCATCGACCGAGACGAGCTTCGGTTGCCCGATGGTCACCGCCGCGCCGCCGATTTCCAGGCCGTGGTCGACCCAGCCGCCGCCGCCGGAAGCGAATACCGAACCTCCTTTTACAGCTGCTTTGACGTCTTCCATAGTAAGTACACGCATGTTTGTTTTCCCCTTTCTTTTCGTACAGGCGGACGGATTGGCTTACGTCACTACCCGGCGTATGCCTTTTTTGTTCACTTCATCCAGTGCTTCCTCGTATCCCGCATCGGCATAGCGCAATACACCGATGCTTGTATCATTGTCCAGCGTGTGCTTCAGGCGCATATCTGCTTCGGCCGAACCGTCGGCGACAATCGTCACGCCCGCGCTCGTCATGTAGCCGGCATACCCGCCGCCGCCAGAGTGGATCGTCACCAGATCGGCCATCGACGAGCAGTTCAGCATCGCATTGAGCAGCGGCCAGTCGGCAATCGCATCGCTGCCGTCTTTCATCCGCTCGGTCATGATATTCGGATGGGCCATCGCCCCGGCGTCGAGATGATCGCGTGAGAAGGCGATCGGGCCGCTCAGCTTGCCTTCGCTTACCATCTGGTTCACTGCGCGGGCCAGCTTTGTCCGCTCGCCGTGACCGAACCAGCCGATACGCGCGGGCAGACCTTCGAACGGCACGTACTGGTTGGCCAGACGAATCCAATTGGTAGCGATTTCATTTTCGGCAAACTCTTCGAGAATATAGCGGTCAATCGTGTGGATGTCGTTTGGATCGCCGGAGAGGGCAACCCAGCGGAACGGGCCGATCGCGCGGCAGAATAGCGGGCGCAAAAACGCCTCCGTGAAAATGTCGATGGTAAACGCATCCTGAACGCCGTGCTGGAACGCTTGGGTACGGATGTTGTTGCCGTTGTCAAAGACGATGGAACCGCGCCGCTTGAATTCCAGCATCGCTTCCACTTCACGCGCGATCGACGAACGGGCATCCGCTTCCAGCTTTTCCGGTTCCTGCTCGCGAACCCGCTTGACGTCGTCCAGACTGTAGCCGGCCGGGATGTAGCCGTACATGAGGTCATGGGCTGACGTCTGGTCTGTGACGATGTCCGGCGTAATCCCCCGCTTGACCAGCTCCGGATAGATCTCGGCAGCATTGCCGAGCAGTCCGACCGAGACGCTCTCGCCCTTTTCCCGGGCTTCGTCGATCCAACTCAGAGCCTGATTTACATCAGCCGTCTTCCGTTGCAGGTAACCGACTTCAATCCGCTTGTCGATCCGCGCTTCGTTGACTTCCACGCAGAGGATCGCGGCATTGGCCATGACCCCGGCCAACGGCTGCGCACCACCCATGCCGCCCAAACCGGCCGTGAGAATGAAGCGCCCGGCAAGGCTGCCGTTGAAGTGCATGCGGGCAATCGTCGAGAAGATTTCGTACGTTCCCTGTATCACCCCCTGCGAGCCGATGTACTGCCAGGCTGCCGCTGTCAAGCCGCCCCAAATAATCAAGCCTTTTTCCTGCAGGTCGTAAAAATGTTCACTGGTCGCCCATTTTCCTACCAGATTGCAGTTGGCCATGATGATAATCGGCGCAAACGGATGGGTCTTAAAAATACCGATCGGCTTGCCTGATTGAATGACCAGTGTTTCGTCATCGTTCAGATTTTTCAGGCAGTCGACAATGGCGTGGTACGAACTCCAGTTGCGTGCCGCTTTGCCAAGCGCTGCATAGACGATCAGTTCCTTCTGGTTCTCGCCATTTTCCAACACGTTTTCCAGCATCCGCAGCAAAGCCTCCTGACGCCAGCCCTTGCAGCGCAAGTCAGATCCGCGAAACGCTTTGATCCTCTCCATTCCAGCACCTCTCATTATCATTATTTGATAATCAATTATCATATTTTAATGCTATGATAGTAAAAGCGGAATTTTAAGTCAATATGCAACAGTTAAAAATATCTGTCATATTTTCTCGCCAGTCCCTTGAAAAGCTAAAAGGGCTTGTTTCGGGCTGTCGCGGTGGGAGAGAGAAAAGAGGATGGGCTGCGTTCGTTGCGGCTTTTGCAGGGGAGCATACACTGTCCGGCTCCACTCCAAAAACGGCACGTCGAGTTTATATTCGTTGTAACCTGGCCTTTGTCAAATGGTGCGATACGGAAAATGTAGTTTTTCGGTTGATCAGCGTACTTGGTCGTAATCGTCGTGGACGTACCGTACGGGAACACCTCGGGAATCTTGTTTGAACGCGATAACCAAGGTGTACCGGCAAAAGCTGCGCGAGCTGGACGAGGGTAACGGCCATCCGCTTATCAACCGCAGTCGGGTCATGGAAAACATCGTCTCGCTTTCCCAAAAAATCGCGGCGGTCGATACGCCTGTGCTGATTTTGGGAGAATCGGGCGTCGGCAAGGACATGCTGGCGAAGTACATACACAATGCGGGGGATCGCAAAAAAACGGGGCGCCTTCGTCAAAGTGAACTGCGGGGCCATACCGGAAACGCTGCTCGAGTCGCAGCTGTTCGGCTATGAGGCGAGGGCTACCGGAGCCGGCCGCCAAGCACCCGCTGTTCCGCTCAAAGAGCTGGTCAGCCGGCACGAGCGAAACATCCTCGCCCACTATTTGTCCACCACACAAGGACTCAAGCAATGTGCGGAGCTGAAGGAGATCGATTTGTCGACGCTCGTCCGCAAGAAAAAGCGCTATGGTCTCTAGGTCAACCTGTTGCCTGCGGCGAAGTCAAGCGGTGCAGGCGACGCTTCCTCGGCCAGCAAAGAATGGGTAAAGCGGATCCACTCCCGTGCGGCAAACGACAAATAACGGTCCTTGCGCCAAATAATCGCCAGATGCCAGGGGATTTCCGGTTCGACCAGCGGGAGAATACGGACGCGTGACGTGTCCATCTCCCGGGTGACAGGCTCCGGCAAGAGCGCAATGCCGAGATTGGCGGCAACCATCTCGTAAATGAAATCCCACTGCGAGCTCTCGCAGACGACGACTGGCTGAAAACCGACGCGAATACAAGCGGCAGGAATCCGGTCATGCAAGGCAAAATCTTCGCGAAACAAAATAAACGGCTGTCCGGCCAGCTCCGCCAGTGCCGCTTCTGATTTGGCCGCCAGCCGATTGGTCGGGTGGACGAGCAGCATCAGACGCTTCTTCACAAACGATATCGCGTGAAAAATATCTTCATTCGTCGGCAGCAGCACAACCCCCAAATCAAGTGTGCCGTTGGCGACGTCCGTCTCGACTTTTTTGGCGCCATCCTCGACGAGCTGGATCGTCACGTCCGGATACAGCTCGCGGAATTTGCCGATCACTTTCGGGAAAAAGCTCGCGCCGACCATCGGGGGCAGTCCGATGCGGATATGGCCCCGCTTCAAATTCATCAAGTCATCCAGCTCCGAGGAGAGATTGTCAAACGCTCGCACGATATGGTTCGCCTGCGCGTAAATAATTTCCCCCGCATCCGTCAGCTCCACTCGCCTGCCAGAGCGGTCAAACAGCTCGACCCCCAGTTCTTCTTCGATGTTTTTCACCATCTTGCTAATCGTCGGCTGCGTAATGTGCAGCACCTCGCCTGCTTTGGTAAAGCTCTTGCACCGGGCCACCTCTAAAAAATACTGCAAATGGCGGATATCCACTGAACACGCACTCCTATCATCTATAGACAAAATGAATGACAAAGATTCTATATATGTATTTTACCTATAATTCGTCCCCTCTTATA
This sequence comes from uncultured Brevibacillus sp., assembly GCA_946402065.1. GTDB lineage: Bacteria > Bacillota > Bacilli > Brevibacillales > Brevibacillaceae > Brevibacillus_D. The sequence continues at coordinate 16,126 of CAMIVR010000001.1, forward strand.
CTTGATGGTGAAAGGGGAAAAGGATTATGGCGAAAGTAGGAAAAGGAATGTTGCAGATCGGGTTTTTCTGCCTGGTTGCCCTGTTGATGAATCAACTGGCCAGCGCACTGCACCTGCCCATACCCGGGAGCATATTGGGCGTCATCCTGATCTTTTTCCTGTTACAAACAAAGCTGCTCAAGCTTGAATGGATTGAGACAGGGGCAAACTGGCTCCTGGCTGAAATGCTGCTGTTTTTTATCCCGTCAGCCGTCGGAATTCTGCAGTTCAAGGATATGCTGAAAGTGGATGGGGCCCGCATGGTCTCGGTCATTGTCATCAGTACACTGCTCGTCATGGCCTGCACCGGTCTGGTTGCACAGGCCATCGGCAAAATAAAGGAGAAAAAAAGCGTATGATCCCTGGTCTTCTCTGTCTGGCTCTTACCGTCGGGATCTACTATGCGGTGAAGTGGTTTCACGGCCGCACCAACAAGGGGTTGCTCTCCCCCTTGTTGGTGACTCCGATCGTCTTGATTATCCTGCTCTGCTGCACGGACATCCCTGTAACGACGTACAACTCCGGCACAAAGTGGTTGACCGCCTTGCTCCAGCCGGCGACTGTGGCGTTTGCGATTCCGCTGTATAAATACTGGCCGATATTGAAAAAACACCTCGCCGAAATTGCCGTCAGCGTACTCTGCGGTTCGCTCATCTCGATTGTGTCTTCTGCGCTGATTGCCGGCTGGATGCATCTCAGCACGCTGATGATCGACAGCCTTATCCCTCGCTCGGTGACAACGCCGATTGCCATGGGGCTGTCAGAGGCGATTGGCGGCAACCCGACGATTACGGCGATTATCGTCATCATCACCGGGCTGCTCGGCACCGTGATCGGCCCGCTGCTCATTCGCATGCTGCGGATCCACAACGACATTTCCCGCGGGGTGCTGCTCGGCATGGGCGCACACGGAGCGGGCACGGCCAAAGCGTTTGAGCTTGGCTCGTTCACTGGCGTGATTTCGAGTGTGTCGATGATTCTGGCGGCGATGATCACCCTGTGTATTACACCCTGGATCGTGCCATATTTGTAAAACAAGCGGGCAGACTACTGGCTGTATGTGTCGTGCCCGCCTTGTTGCTTTACATAATCGGTGAGTCCCAACTGAAAACCCTCATTCTCCAGCAGTCGCTTGGCTTCATACGGACCGCTGTAAAAGGCAGTTACATAAGGGTCTTCCTCCAAAACACGGCGATAGCGCTCCTCCTGCCACAGCTCCTGGTACCATGCCGCCGCTTTAATCCGTTCAACCAGCTCTTCAAGCGAAGGCTCGGGCTTTTTAAACGGGTTCAGCTTATGAAAAATTTCCATGACAATTGCTGCAAAAATGAGAATCCCGATTACAAACATCCTGTGACTGCACCTCAATTGCGAATCAGATTTTTGTCTTGTTCTACTATAACCGATTCAGGCCTGTTTTTCGCGGCAAAATGCAGTTTTATCCTGCAGATCAACTTTTGGCGAAACAATCACGAATATTTACAGCTTTTAACATGCGTCTTTCGGTTGAAAATGGTAAAATTGCTAGTGAATCCGACAAAAGAGAGAAAGGGATGTTTCCGATGAACAAGGTAACGGTACAGGAGCAATTTTTGAATTACGTGATCAGCAATCAAATTCCCGTCAAGTTGATTACAAAAAATGGAGTACCCATTAGTGGGGTGATTACTTCGTTTGATCAATACACGATCATGATTCAAACGCCCGTCAAGCAAAGCCTCGTGAATAAAGCTGCCGTTTCTACGATTATTCCTGCCAAACCTGTCCGGTTCGCGAAGCATAATAAGCAATAGCTCCGTGTGCAAGTGAGCGAAAGGAACACGCCAAGATTTTGACACTGTTTCCCGATTGTCTATATCCGCGTCCTGGTTAAAAATGAAAGTGAAGAAAAGGAGGAAGCCCTATGGTATTCACCCAGTCAAAGCGCTCCGCATGGTTGTTTCTCGCCGCAGCACTGCTCATTTTCAGCGTTGATTTTGCACTTGTCCGGACCATGCCGTTTGCCGGCGACGATCTGCTGCTCGCGTACGCCGTGTTGGCTGACTTCATTCTGGTCATCCCATTTATCTACTGGCTGGTCCTCCTTCGCAAAACGAACAAATCGATCACCAAAGTATTCATGCTGCCGCTGCTCGGTGCAGTCGCTGCCTGGCTGATTCTCCCTGTGAGCATGCGCAATACGGTCTGGAACGTCATCTGGCCGATCGAGCTCTTGGTCATGTCGCTGGAACTGTTTCTGCTCGGCTACGAAATCCGGATCGCCTACCGTGTGATTCGGCGGTACCGGCAAGTCGCCCGCAGTGAAGCCGATCTCGTTGAGGCGATGCGCATTTCGTTCAAAGCCGAGCTGGGCAAAGGCAAGTTCGCCGCTGTTTTGCTCCATGATTTCAGCATGATCTACCACCTGCTGTTTTCCTGGAAGCGCAGAACAGCCAAGGGAGATGGGCGGTCGTCGTTTTCCTACCACCGCAAGTCCAGCCAGCTGCTCTATACGATCGTCATCACCAAGATGGTCGTTTTTGAAGGCGTAGCCGTTCATTTGCTGGTACAGCAATGGTCCCACTGGGCAGCGTGGATTTTGACCGCAGCAGATGTTTGGCTGCTCGCTTTACTCTGGGCCGACTGGCGCGCCTCGCAGCTTCATCCGGTCAGGCTGGAATCGACGCATGTGCGGCTGCGCTACGGTCTGCGCATCCAGGCCGATGTGCCGCTACATGCCATCGCGCACGTCGAAAGCGCCCGTGAATACCATCCTGATGCAACCGAACAGAACACGTCCGCACTGCCGCTGTTGGCCACCCCGAATGTGCGCATCGCGCTCAAGGAGCCAATGGATGTGGAGGGCATCCTGTTTCTTCCGCGGAGTGTGACGTCCATCTACGTGGCGCTTGATGAACCGGATGCGTTTGTTCGGGAGCTTCGGAACAAAACCGCAGACCAGGTAGACAGATAGGAGGAACCGGGTTGGAAATTCGCAACGTTCGCGAGCACGATTACGCGACGATCATTGCCGTCCTCAATGACTGGTGGGGTGGGCGGAGCATGTCCGATATGCTGCCCAAGCTGTTTTTTGTCCACTTCCAGCCCAGCAGTTACATCGTCGAGGAAGATGGCAAGGCAATCGCTTTTCTCATCGGCTTTCTGTCGCAGACTTACCCCGGCGAAGCTTACATTCACTTCGTCGGCGTTCATCCCGACAAGCGAAAGGATGGCATCGGCAGAAAGCTGTATGAACGGTTTTTTCAAGACGTACGGCAAAAAGGCTGTCACACCGTTCGCTGCATCACTTCTCCCGTAAATACAGGCTCGATCCAATTCCACACGCGCATGGGATTTCGCATCGAAGCAGGCGTTGACCCCTCCCCCACCTACCGCTCCCTTCATCGCTGAATGATCGCGAAATAGAAGAACAGTATCAATACCAACTAATTCCTGGAAACTCGTTCAGGTATTGCCAGGACGGGATCAATGAGCGAACCGCGATAAACTTGGTCATCACAACAAAACAGCGATATTCCGCTTGGGAAGGGAATAACGCTGTTCTGCTAGACAAGCTAGTTTTTTGCCGACAAACGTGCGATCCGTTCTGCTCCTTGCTGTGCGTTGAATATGGCTTGAGTAAACGTGCCTTTGCCTACGAGATTGCCGTCTGCCTCTGCACTGACCTCGCAAGCGACCCGCTTCGGAGTCACGCTGGTACAGACTGCGCGAAACGTAACCTCCTGCCCAACCACTGCAGGGGCAATGTGCTTGACATCAATGTGAAATCCCGCTCCCTCTTCATCCTCGTCAAGATGTGGCAGGAGTACGTCGCGCCCCACCTTTTCCATGAAGTAGATCATCGATACAGTGGACAGGACGTCTCGTACAACTTTGCCGTCAAAAGCGGGGCGCATCTCGTCTGTCACTGTGATCGTAAACGCTGCCGAGACTCCGGCTTGCAAACTGCTTTTCATTTCATCCACTCCTTGTAGCCACGCCAATACGCCATCATCAAGGCGTAATGGCAATCTTGATCACGTTGTCCAGACGTTTTTCAAACAGCTCATAGCCGTGCGCAATCTCGCCGAGCTTGATCCGGTGCGTAATCAGCGGGGTGAGATCGAGCGTCCCGGTCTGAATCATGCGCACCAGTCGCTTCATGTTGCCCAAATAGGACAAGCCCATTTCGATGCGGATGTTTTTCATAAAAATCTCCGGCAGCGGCAAGGCGACATCCCTGCCAAAGATGCTGACAATACTGACGCGTCCGCCGATCCCGACACAGCGCACGGCCTGCTGAAACGTTTGCTCGACACCTGCTGCTTCGATCGCCACGTCAGCCCCTTTGCCGCCTGTCAGCGCGCCAATGACGGCCAGCACATCCGCCTGGTCAGCACGGATCGTGCTCGTCGCACCGAGCTTCGCGCCGACCTCCAGCCGGTGTGAATCGATATCGACCAGGATGATTTGCCCCGGACTGAACAATCTGGCCGCATGGACGGCGCACAACCCAACTGGCCCCGCTCCGAACACGACAACGCTGTCGCCCGGCAAAATATCGCCTTTTTCTGCACTGAAATAGCCTGTCGAGAGGATATCGCCGACGAACAGGACCTGTTCATCGCTGAGCTCATCCGGCACCTTGACGAGGTTGACGTCAGCAAATGGCACGCGAATGTATTCGCTCTGGGTACCGGGCAGGCCGCCGAATTCCGCTCCGCTGCCGTGTATGCCGCCGCGCAGGCACTGGGCGATGTGACCCGCGCGGCAGCGCTCGCACTGTCCGCAGAACGGGGCAGCTGGCCCGATCACCCGGTCGCCTGGCCGAAAATCCTTCACTCCACTGCCTACTTTCTCCACCACTCCGACATACTCATGCCCGACGACATAGCCGGGAGTGGTCGGCATATGCCCATGGATCAGATGAAGATCGCTGCCGCAGATAGTCGTCAAGGTAATCCGGATGATGGCATCATCAGCTGCAACCAGCTGCGGCTTCTCCACCTCTCTCAGCTCTACGTGATTCACTTTCGTATTCACAAGCCCTTTCATGAGCCAACACCTTTCCTTCGCATCAATTCATGATCACATCATGTATGTCTTTCAGCCGATCCACATCCGTCTCCCAAGCCAGCTCACAGGCGGTCGTCAACAGAAACGGGGTGTGTTGTCGTCGATAAAACGAATGCCAGAGCTGTTCGAGCTCTGCCGTAGGAGTACCGGAAGCAAAAAATTGCGACGGCAGCACTTGCCCGACAGCTTGAGAGTGAACGGCCCCCTTTTGAGCAGGCGCGCGCTCTTTATCTGTGGAAACAACCTCCCGATTCGAAATAAACGGGAATGGGGCCTCCCATCCCGCCGACAACTGAAAAATCACCGGAACGCGAAAGTATTTCCCGAAATTAACGATCGGTTGATACAGCTGCCTGAGCAGCTCCGCATTTCCCTCATCCCAGCAATCTTCACGAATCACCAGCAGGTCAGGGCGCAATTCAGCTATTTGTTTGCACCATTGCAGGAGTGCTTTCTGCGCTTTTTGGGAAGCCTTGAACAGGTTCTCCTCATTTGTCTGCAACGCGTCAACCGACTGGCTTTCCAGCAATTCTCGCATGAGCGGGCGGATGCCGCCGATCGTGCAGCATAGCGCCTGGCTATTTACCTGTTTGCGCAATCGCTTGGCCGTCTCAATTGCTACTGGTATTGACCCGCTTTTCGTCACGTCTGCAGGCATATTCATATCCAGCCACGCCTCTACAGACAACCTGCCTGTTACCACTGGCATTTCATTTTCCCCTTGATAGTCCAATTCGCAACCGAGCGCTTCGGCTTGCATGGACGGATCGAGCGCAACAGTGATGCCGTCGTAGCCGAATAAACGCTGGCAATCGAGCAATGCCTTACTCCAAACCCCCGCTTGTGAAATCAATTCTTCCGGTGTCACTCCCGCTAGTCGGCCAGCGAAGAAGTGAACAACAGGAATCCAGGGGGGTCGATGCAATCTGCCTTTTCGCTCCCATTCTTTCAGCAATTGAACGCCGTGCAAACTCACAGTGACCTCTCCCCCTACACGCGATATATTTGTACGACTGTCGCTCGTGCGTCCCCTTCCTTATCCGCTCCCATGCAGTGCGTCATGCCGACACGGGCACCGCTGATCTGGCGCTCTGCGGCGCGCTGTTGCAGCTGATGAACAACCTCGATCGTCTGGGCGATTCCCGTCGCTCCGAGTGCATGCCCACGGCCCAAGAGACCGCCGCTCGGATTAAACGGGATACGCCCGCCCAGCGCTGTCTCTCCCCGCTGCAAGAGCTCAAGTCCTTCTCCCGGTTGGCAAAAACCGAGTCCTTCATAGTGCATCACTTCAGAAATGGTAAACGCATCATGTGCTTCAACCAGATCGATGTCAGAAGGCCCGATCGAAGCTGTCCGGTACGCTTGCCCGGAAGCGCGCTGATCACTCTCCCAAAACGCGAGGCTGGGCGGATTCTTGTATTCGCCGCTCATCAGCACGGTGGCAGCGAGATGGACGGGAGGATGCTGTAGCTTGCTACGATTTGCAAATGCTCTGCTGGCCAGGATCACACAGGCGGCGCCATCGGGCAGAGCGCAGCATTGCAGCCGCGTCAACGGGTCGGCAATCATCGGCGAAGCAAGCACCTCCGCTTCGGTCACATTTTTTTTGAACATGGCATGCGGATTCAGAGACGCGTGGCGGTAATTTTTCACGGTTACCTTTGCCAATGCACTCGCGTTGCCACCGTACTGATGCAAATAGCGGGACGCTCTTAGGGCAAACTGGCTCGGTGTATTAAACCCAAGCCGCGCCTCCAGCTCGCGTCCGTCAGGAGGAATCATGCCCAGCCCATTTCCCGAAAGCTTCTCCACGCCAAGAACGACTGCGACCTCATAGCGCCCCGTTTCGATCGCCATCGCCGCCTCGTGCAGAGCGGTCGAACCGCTGGCACAGGCATTCTCGACATTGACAATCGGTATCCCGTTGATCCCGACCAAATCGAACATCTGTTGCCCGAGGGTTTGCCTGCCTTCCAGGCGAGCGGCCAACACGTTGGAAAAATACCCGGCTTCCACCTGGTTCACGTGAATATTTGCTTCAGCAAGCGCTTCTCTCAACACCTTTACACACATATCCTCCAGCGTGGTTTCCGGATACACCCCGAAAGGATACAACCCTGTACCCAAAACAGCTATGTTCATCCTTTCCCCCTATCTGCTCGACGTCGCGCGTTTGTTTTTAGGCAGCAATGTAAACAGGTAATCGGCGCTGTTCTGTTCATGGTTTTCAGCCAGCTCGACCGGATCGCCGATCGCAAGTGACACGAGCTGTTCCTCTGTTGCCGCAAACAGCGCCGGAATGACGATGTGCTCGTGGTCCAACTGCACGTAGCCAAGCGTATACGGCAAAGAAAATCCGGCAGGCGGTCGAACCCTGATGATCGTGTAGGCGTATACCGTGCCCCGGCTTGACAGCAGCGTTTCCTCCACCTCGTCGCAATTGCAGGAGCGGCATGTGGGTTTGCGCGGAAAGCTGTAGTCGCCGCAGCGTTTGCAGCGTCCACCGACCAGCCGGAAGGTGCTGTCCACGGTTCGGGTCAGATTCATCGCGTGACCCCGCTTTCCCGATCCCAGGTCTGCTCGTTCTGGACCTGTTGCTTCAGCTTGTACTTCTGGATGCGCTGCGTCGGCGTCTTCGGCAATTCCGTTACCCACTCGAGGTAGCGCGGCACCATGTAACGCGCCATTTTTTCTTCACACCAGGCGATAAAATCGGCGGGTGTAAGAGAAGAGCCGGGCTGACGGACGACAAACGCCTTGATTTCTTCTTCACCAAGCTCCGACGGAACGCCGATCACAGCTGCTTCGACTACTTCCGGATGCATATTGATCAGTCGCTCCAATTCGATCGAGGAAATATTTTCACCGCGCCGCCGGATCGAGTCCTTTTTCCGGTCGACGTAGTAGTAAAAGCCATCTTCGTCGTAGTAGCCCAAATCCCCCGTATGGTACCAGAGGTTGCGCGTTGCCTCCAGCGTGGCTTCCGGCATGTTGAAATACCCGGTCATCATGACCGACGGATACGTCGGACGGGTGACGATTTCGCCAATCTGATTGGGACCGAGTGCATGATCCGTCTCGTCAAAAATCCGCACCTGGTAGCCGGGAACGCCCCGGCCGATCGACCCCACACGTCTGTTATCCTGCTGGTTCAACAGCACCATTCCGCATTCGGTCGTCCCGTAGCCTTCCATGATCGTCAGGCCGAAGCGTTCTTCAAAATCACGCTGCAGCAGCTTCGGCGTAGCGGCGGTGAAAACAAAGCGCAGGCTGTGGTCCCGGTCGCGCTCAGAAGGCGGCGCTTTGTGCAGCATGGCGACGATGCTGCCGACAACGTTGGCGATGGTCGCCTTGCTCTTGCGCACCCGCTCCCAAAATTGGCTGAGCGAAAACTTGCGTTCCAGGACGAATGCTCCTCCGGCAATCATCGTCGGCATAATCGCCAGCTGCTGGGCATTGCCATGGAACAGCGGCAAGCAGATATAGGCGATGTCCTGCTCGCTGTAGCCAAAGTAATGCTTGATCACATCACCGGAATAGATGGCAAAGTTATGCGGCAGCATCACTCCTTTGGAATTTCCCGTCGTACCCGAGGTGTACATGAAGCAAAAGGAATCCCCGGGCGAAACGGCAACAGCCTGTGGGATAGCCGGGCGCTGTTTCCAATCGGCCAGCAAATGTACGGAGACAGCGGCGCTTGCAAGCTCGTGGGCAACGGCAGCGGCGCCATCGATGAGCACGATGTGCTGCAGATGTGTCAACTGGCCGATCACCTGCTGTACTTGTGGCAGCATTTCGCACGATGTCACCAGCATGCGGGCCTGGCAATTGTTCAGCAGGTACTGTAACAGCTCTCCCTTCTGTTCCACGTTGATCGGCACCTCGATCATGCCGTTCTTCATGAGGGCAAACCAGACCAGTACGAAGTCGGGACAATTCGGCAAATAAATCGCCGCTCGCTCTCCTTTTTCCAGACCAATCCCCTGAATGGCAGCGGCGATCCAGTCAGATTGCTGGTCCGCTTCCCGGTACGTCATCATTGACTCCATGTAGTACAAAAGCGGGCGTTCACCGTGTTCTTGCGCTGCACTGCGAACCAGCTCGCCGATCGTTCTGGCTTGGCACACCGGAATGTCCGGCTTCATCCGGGACAGCGTGCTCATACTTCGACCGCCTCCATTTCAACAGGCACGGCTGGGTCCGGCCAATTGCCGTAATATTTCAATATTTCCCGTTTCGGCTTGCGCTGTTGCCAGTCTGCGATGAATTCATCGTAACGTTTTCCTTGCCGCAGCCGCTGCTTGCGCTCTTGTTCGCGCAGCTGAGCGGTAGCTGTTTCATCCACAATGAGCGTCTCTTCGTCAAATACGACTTTGTAGACGTTCCGGGCTACCCATCTCGACGTGATGTCATTGCTGATGTCCTCCATGACAGCTGCCGGATCGCGATCGAGCACATCGCCGTAGCCCCCGCCGCCGCCAACTGCCAGCACCATCAGGTCGTCCTCGCGGTACAGTTCGGTCGGTGAGCACAGCGCGTTGAAATCGTAGGTACCGGGCACGCTGCGCGCAGTCAGCAGTTCTTCGGTCGAATGCGGGAGATCGTCGGCAGCTGCATGCATTCTTTGCCGCAGCTGGCTGTTTTTCAGCTTGGTCACCATCAACGTAGGAATCGCATAGCCTCCGAACAAGCCCAATGTGGAAGGGAAACGCGCGCCGTTGCCGAAGCAGCCCATCATCATCGCGGGTGTATTGTGGATTTTCAGCGCGTATTCAACGCCAGAGCCGCCGCGGAATTTCCCGAAGCCATGTCCATCGCGTCGCTGGCGGCGGAACAGGTACAAAAATGGCTTTTCCAATTCCGTACTTTCTACATCCATGATGTCGGACAAGGTAGCGAATGAAGCGCCCGCTACGTTCACCCCGTCCATATCGGGCCGTCCGCCCAAACCGCCGCCGTTCATCTCCCCGGTCACATCGGCAACAAAATCGCCATGCTGGTTGTAGCCGCCGAAGAACGGTGCGTTGAAGCCCTTGAACCACGCCGCAACCGAGCGCCTGCGGTCGTAGGGATACAGCATCTTGGTCCCGACCTGGAAAAATCCGTGTTCGAAGATGATCTGAATCAGCGGAGCCATGCTCGTCGACGTCTCCGGACTCGCACTGACAATCGTCCGCGGCGGAATCGTCCAGTTCATTACGGAGAACAGCCCGGAATTGGCCGGCAAATCCCAGAACAGGTAGCTGCACAAATAGACAGCGGTCAATCCCAGTACCCCATGATAAAAGCTGTTGCAGCCAAGATTGGCCACTTCCGGCGACGTTCCGGTCAAATCCAGATGCAGCATATCGTCTTTCTTCGTAAGCGTGACGTTGATTTTCATCAGCGCGTCTTCCACACCCACCGTGTCAAAAAAGCGGGGCTGGCGATAGACCCCGTCGTTTAGCTGCCTTACCCGCTGGCGGGCTGCTTCTGCCGTGGAGTCGATCATTTGCCGCAGACCGGCCATCACGTGAGTCGATCCCTTTCGCTCCAACACTTCCTTGATGCGCTTTTTCCCGACGTTGCAGGCGGCGATCCGCGCTTTCACATCGAGAATGAACGAACGCGGGTCACGCACCATGTTGGCGGCAGCGTTCAACAGGTCTTCCCGCAGCTGATGCTTTTCCACCAGCTTGATCGGCGAAAATTGCATACCGTCATCGTAGCGGCTGTTGGCGATCAACGGCATGCCGCCCGGTTCCCGGCCGCCACTGTCGCCGGAGTGGACGACGCACGCGGTCCAGCAAATCAGTTCGCCTTCGTGAAACACCGGCATATAAACGCCCATATCAGCAGTATGGACGCCGCCGTAAAACGGATCATTGCAAAAAAATGCGTCTCCTTCGTGCACGCCTACGCTGGGGTTGTTTTGAAAATGCTTGATGATGTACTTGAGCGGAATCTGCACAAGCACCGTGTGAAACCAGATCCCTGTACCGCAAACGACTGTATCCCCGGTGATCGAGTAGATGCCAAAGCCAAGGTCCCCGGCCCGGATCGCTGCGCAAGCACCCAGGCGCATAGCCGTCTCCTTCCCTTCGAAGGCAATCGTTTCCAGTTTGTGCCTGAATATTTGGAACTCGGTATCTTCGAGCCGCGGCAGATTGTGTTCCCGCACATCCGGAGCCTCTGGCCGCAATCGATTCTGCACATCAAAATCTCTGATCATGATCTATACCTCCTTGCCTATTGAGGATTGCAGCAAGCGCTGTTCAGTTGACGGGGCGCCGAGCCGGTCAAAAATGCCGTTCCCGTACGTATCGATCGTAAATGTATAATTGGTTTCCACGGCATAGGTCGTACTCGCCGACTCAATGATCGCCGGACCGGCTACACAATGGCCGGGACGGAGTTTTTCATAATCGTACACGGGTGTCGCGACAAATTGTTCGACCGATAGCCAGTAGACATCGCGCATCCCTTTGATCGCCTGCTCCGGCGACGACGTCTCCAGCTCGCGGGCGATGAACGGGTAATGCGGCACTTCAATTTCGGCACGCAGAATAAAGGCCTCGATGACGATGCCGCCTGCCGGATATGCCGCTTCCGCACTGTAGCGGTCGCTGTACGCAGTGGAGAAGGTGTCAGCAATCTCCCTGACATCATCGGCAGAGTGGATGAATAGCAGCGATGAGGTAATTTTGGTCGCGTTCAACTGGCTTCCGTACTTCATTTCCAGCTCAAGCGTATACGTGATGTCCTGCGGATCAAAGCCCTCCAGCTGCAGATCGCGGTTGGCCTGCTCCTTGAGCTCATGGACAATCTCGTTAAAGCGATCGCATACCTCCGTCCCAATCGGCTTGCCGTATTGTGTCAGTTTCATAAAGCTCGACTTTTCATACAGGTGCATAATGTTCATCGTAGAAGCGCCAAACGCGCCAAAAATCGGTGAATACGGGCACGTCATGATCCGCGGCGTCTCGATATGCTCGTTAAACCCGCAGCAATGCAGAGCTCCTGCCCCACCGCCGGCAAACAAGACGAAGTCGTGCGGGTCATGTCCGCGCAGGGCCACTTCCTTGTAGATTTCCTGCCCCATCCGGGCATCGACGATCTTGCGAATCCGGGCTGCGGCAGTTACGACATCAATGCCCAACGGCTCGGCAATCTTCTCGCGAATCGCCTGATAGGCCAGATCGTAATTCAGCTGCATGTTACCGCCAAGATAATACTCGGGGTTGAGATAGCCAAGCACGATGTCGGCATCGGTCACTGTCGGCTCAGTTCCGCCCAGATCGTAGGCAGCCGGGCCAGGCATCGCGCGGGCGCTCATCGGACCTACCTCGAGCAGATTGCCAAACGCCTCGTTGATCCAGGCGATCGATCCTCCGCCTGCGCCGATCGACTTGGTCTGCACCGCGTGGATTTGCGTCCGCCAGCGGTCGATCACGAAATCGGAGTCTGCGGGAATCTGCTGATCGACCATGATCCCGATGTCGTAGCTGGTTCCGCCCATGTCTGTAAAAATGATGTTCCGCTCATCGTACAGCTTGCCGACGTACAGGCTGCCGTACAGGCCGGAGACCGGGCCGGCGTTATGGGTAAGAATCGCCTTGGTCCGGGAAACCTTTTTCATCCCCCCTGTATTGTGCACGAGCATGAGCGGCTTGACGTATCCGAGGTCGCGGAGCTTTTCGCCGATATCGGAGATTTGGTCGGCCAGTTGTTGATGGATGTACAAGCTGACGATCGCTGTCATGATCCTGCCGTATTCTCCTGTCTTGGCGGAGATTTCCGAAGAGAGAAACACAGGTGTCCGGCCCAGATAGGAATCCGGGTATTCTTCTTCGATGATCGTCTTGACCATTTGCTCATGCGCAGGGTTTTTAAACGCCCAGAGCAACCCGACGACGATCCCGGTCACTCCCTGATCGACCAGATACTGAACCTGCTTGAGCACTTCCTCGCGCTGCAAGGGGATCACTACCTGCCCGAACGAATCCACGCGTTCGTTCAGTCCGACGATCTGGCTGCGCTCAATCAGCGGCTTTGGCTTTTCGATACGCGCGACATCGCGATTCTCCTGGGCGATAATGCCGTCTGCCCACTGGCGCGAACGACCGATGTATATGGTATCTTCAAAGCCTGCAGTCGTCAGGACGCCGAGCTTTGGCCCATTGCGCTCGATCAGCGAGTTCGTGCCAATCGTCGTGGAATAGCGGATGGCGCTCGTCTGCAGCAGCGCTTCCTGCAAGCTGAGTCCAAACAGCTGCGCCCCTTCTTCCAGCGCATTCATGAAGCACACACTCAGGTCGTAATACGTAGTCGGCGTTTTCACCAGACGGGCATCGCTGCCAAAGCAGACAAAGCAATCCGTAAACGTCCCGCCAACGTCAATGTCAAAGGTAAACTGCATGGCACTAAACCTCCTGTCCCATCGGCGGCAATGACTTCACTTTCCGCTTCAACGCTTCCAAATCCAGTTCGATATCATGTGTCAACGGATGACCGGGCGGCACGTACTCCGTCTCGATCATCGTTGCACAGCTCGGGCAATAAAACTCCAGCAGTGTGCACCAGTCTTTGTCCGGCGAAAACGAATAGGTCTCACCCGTGATAATCGGCTGGTAGATTTCATGAAAGTCCCGCTCGTGGATCAAGCAGCCTTTTTTGTACGTATCGTGCGCTGTTCCAAGCGAGGTGCCACAGCGTTCACAACACCAAGATTCGGCCTGTAGATCGATCGACAGCGTTTCGGTTATCCTGACGCGCATTTATCTTTCCTCCTTGATTACGCCATTTCCATATTGGTCTACCGTCAACGAATACCCGTGCGGCAGGACACAGGTCGTATCGCGCGCATCGATCAGCGCCGGTCCCATAATCAGATGGCCTGCCTGCAAGCGTTCCCGTTCGTACACGGGCACTTCCAGCCAGCCGTATGCCGGCCCCCAGAAGGACTCGCGAACACCGCGTCTGGCTGCTTCAGGATTGGACGATACCGTTTCCTTCGCCTGCAAATCGGCTTTTGCCACATCGACGGATGCGTTGAGCAGCAGAGACGTGATTACTTCCCCGCCAGCCTCGTGGATCGGAGCCATATGCTCCTCCGTTTCGGCAGAAAAATCCTGGATCGCCAGCACACGTTCCTCGCCATCAGACATCCGTAGCCGGCATTCCAGTGTGTAGCGGATGTCGTCTGCTGCAAACCCTTCGCCGCGCATATCGCGAATCGCTCTCTGGACAAGGTTCAAGACGACAGTCTGAACCTGCCGGCTGGCAGTTGCCCGATCGCGGAGGGCAATCGGTCGGCTGTGCGTGTATTTGTGCATCACGTCCATCGTCGACGAGCCGTATGCACTGAATACCGGCGAGAGCGGACTGACGACGATCGCGTGAATCGGCAGCCCTGCGGAGAATCCGACACAATGCGTTGCCCCACCGCCGCCGTAAGCAAACAGTACCGTCTCCTCGCGACGCAAATCCGTTTCGTGCTTCAGCAGTTCGCCGATCTGATCGCGGATATAACCGTCCACTTGCTGCTTGATCAGCCATGCCGCCATTTCAATCGACGTGCCGAGCGGACGGGCAATCTGCCGTTCGATCGCTTCGCGCGCTTTCGCCACGTCCAGCGGCATCCGTCCGCCGAGAAAATAGCCGGGATCAAGGTAGCCAAGTGTGACATCGACGTCTGTCACCGTGACTTTGCGACCGCCGCGTCCGAAACAAATCGGACCTGGTGCAGACCCGGCGCTCTCGGGGCCGATCTGCAGCTGCTGTTCGCCGTGTGCCGCCGTGACAACTTTGGCAATCGAACCGCCACCAGCGCCGATCGCATCAATTTTGTGCATCGGATGGTTCGTTCTCATCCCTTCGATCAGCGGCGTTCGTTCATACTGCTTCTGCTGGTTGACGATGAATCCGATATCCAGGCTAGTCCCGCCCATGTCTGCGGTGATCATGTGGCGATAGCCGAGCTTTTCTCCGATTGCTTGCGCCCCGGCCAGACCGGCAGCAGGTCCGGAGTTGTACGTGTTGATCGCCCTTGTTTTGGCGATCCGCGATACGCCCCCGTTGGAGTGCACGATCAGCAGCGGATGTCTGTAAGCCTTGCGAATCTTCTCTTCGGCCTTGTAGAGCGTCCGCGCCATTTCCCGGTGGATGTAAGCGTTCAGCAGCGTTGTGTTTACGCGCAGCTCATCGCCGGTGTAATCGCAGATTTCAGAGGCGAGGAACAGGCTGGGCGTCCCCAGGTAGAAGGTAGGGAACTCTTCCTTGACAATCTGTTTGATCGCTTGCTCCAGGCCGGGGTTGACAGACGAGTCCTTCAGGCAGACGACAACCGCCCGCGCGCCAATATCGATGAGCTGCTGCACCTTGTCCAGCACTTCCTGCCGGTTAAGCGGCTTGCTTACCTCTCCTCCTGCATCCAGCTGTCCACTGACCCCGACAACCATTTCCCGGCGGATGAACGAGGGCAGCGGGTGCTCTGGGTTCGACCAGACACTTTCCGCACCATACAGCGTTTCTTCATAGCCTTCGCTGACGATCAAACCAAGACGCAAACCGTTCCGCTGAATGATCGTATTGGTGCCGATCGTGTTGGAATAGCGAATGACCGATGTCGATCGGAGCAGACTTTCCAGTGAGATGTTAAAACGGCGGGCAGCTTCCTCGAGGTTTTCCAAAAAGCAGACGGTGAGATCGTGTGGTGTCGTCGAAACTTTTACTGTTTCGATTCTTCCATCAAAATTGTACATGCCATCTGTAAATGTCCCCCCCGTATCGATGTCAATTGTACAAGGCATTGTTCAACCTCCTCAGAAATGTAAGTCGCGAAAAACTGACATTATTATCTAAAATGACAACGTTATCAGTTATTCATAATTATACGAATATTTTAAATAATGACAACCGTTTTTTTCGCGAGCTTTTTGACAGCGCCTACCGAAACGGAGCCAAAAAAAGGGCGCCCCCTAAGTAGTTTTCTCTACTTTTGGAACGCCCTGCTGTGGAACGTTTTCCTCTTTGAACAACCCTTGGCAGCAAATTGTCGCGATATTGCGCGCGTATCTGTCAACCTCATCTTCCGACAGCGACTCGGTGATTATACGCTCCCCGACTCCCTGCAGAATGCTGACGATTCCCACTGTGACGACATCTGCATCGACATCGTGGCACAGGCCGTTTTTTTCGCACCATTCATAATCTCGCGTTGCCTTGTTTGTCAGCAGCCGCTGGATCCGCTCGCTGATCACGCGAAAATCTTCATCGATGGACTTCGCTTCCTGGACGATCGGCAGCACGTCCTTATATTCGTAATAGATGAGCAAAACCTGCTTGAACCCGATGAAAATCCGGTGCCAGATGCTTCGCTCCTCCCGGGAAATCTTCGTTTGGGAGTGAAGTTCGATTTTTTGCTCAAATTCTTTCAAAATGGTTAAGAGCAGGTCTTTCTTGTTTTTGAAATGCTGATAGAATGTCCCGTGTCCCAAGTCAGAGAGGGCCATAATATCGGCGACCGCGACCGAGTGATAGCCACTTTCCTTAAACAGAATTCTCCCTGCCTGAATGATTTTTTCACGCGTTTGCAGGCTTCTTCGCTGCGCTCGGTTCATTTTTTCGCCATTCATGCTCATTCCTCTTTTCTGACCTTGTCGTCGAAACTGATAATGAAGTACAATAATATCATATTTACAGATTATTGCAAACTTTATCACCCCCTTCCGTTCAGACAACACAAGCAATGTACCCGCCCGCAATATGCAGAATATTGGAATTTACATGAATTGTTTTTCCCATTACGAAAACAAGTGAGGACGCCTATGGTAAACAAAGCAAGTGAGCTGACTCTTCAGGATCTCTTTAGACGTAATGAAGAGCAGAACTCCGACTTTTTAAGAGATTACCGCATGATCATCTCCAGTGCGGATGCCTGGGGCGTGCTGACCCGCGACCTGATCATGGCGCTCGGGATCGAGCGGGCCAAGCGTTTCCTGCTTCGCTACGGCAGGCATTTCGGTATTCATGAGGCACGGCTGCTGAAGGATGCTTTTCCCTGGAAGGATCAATTGGAGTGGGTCATTGCCGGATCGCGGATGCACGATATTTCCGGGCGGGTTTCTTCCGTTCCGATCAGACTGGATATCGATACAGAGACATGTCATTTTGACGTGGAAGGCTATTGGTACAACTCCTATGAAGCCAAGCAATATCTGCATCACTTCCCGCATCATCACGAGCCCGTCTGTTATTTTCTCGTCGGCTATGCAGGGGGATATTGCAGCGAAGCGCTGGGCAAACGAGTGATTTTCAAGGAAATGGAGTGTGTTGCAAAAGGCGATCCCTATTGCCGTTATGCCGGAAAAACCGTGGAATTGTGGGGAGACGAAATCAGCGAGGAGCTGATCGACTACGAGGCGGAAGATATCGGCAACGAGCTGGACAGGGCCTACAAGCGGATCGAACGGCAACGCGAGCATCTGAAGCTGTCGGCCGAGCTCAATCAGGAGCTGACACAAATTGTCCTTCAGGGAAAAGGCTTGCATACAATCGTCGAGTCATTGGGCAATCATCTGCAATGCAGGGTGATTATCGAGAACCAGTATTTCGAGCCGATCGCCCATCATGGCGATGTCGCAGGCTTCGAGCTGGGGCACGTGCTTGCCCAACTGCGTCGCATCGCTCCCCACACTTATGCCCAAATCGCAGAAAAACTGGACGAGCGACAAACCCAGCAGCTTGATATTCTCACACCTGACGAACTAGTCCACTATCGCCTGATCACCCCGATCATCTTTCACAACAGCATCAACGGTTATGTCTCCATCATCAAGAGCGACAACAATTTTCGCGAGCTGGATTCGATATTCCTGGAGCGTGCGGCCAACGTTTGCGCTTTCCAAATGCTTACGGAACGCACCGCCATTGAGACGGAGCAACGCTTGAAAGGCGACTTGCTGGATGAGATTCTCACAAAGCCAGCTCTGGACTCCTATGCTGCCCACAGGCTCTCCTACCTTGGCTATCAGATGGAGCAGCCCGCTTATGTCTTTTTGTTCCAGTTCGACTTTTCCAAGCAGCATACCGTTGCCGGAAGCGAAGAGAAACTCAGAGCGGACGCGAAGGAGCAGATCACGAAAAGCCTGATCAGACAAATGGAGGCAGCGGGCTTCAAACCATTGATTTCGATTCGTTATGACCGGATCCATACCGTCATCCCCCAGGAGTTCCTGGAAAAAATAAAAACCGATCCAAAGCGCTTCGGCGAGTCGCTCCTTGCTCAACTGCGCGGAGAATCTGCTTCTATAGCGGTTGTGCTCGGCATCAGTTCCAAATGTGAACAGGCGGACAGCCTCCATGCAGGATACAAGGCGACAGTAAAAGCGATCGAAATCTGCAAGCTCAAAGGGAACCGGACACAGGTCATACTGGCGGGCGAACTGGGGCATCTGGCGATTCTGCTCGATGCTCGTGCCCCTGAAGAGCTGGAGGCGTACGCGATGAAGCTGCTGGGTACCCTTATCGCATACGACAAACAGTACTCATCGGAATATGTCAAGACACTCCACTATTACTTTGAAAATGAGTGCAACTTGCACAAAACCGCCCGGGCGATGAATGTTTCGATCAGCGGCATGCGTTACCGCTTTGCCCGGATTAAGGACCTCACCGATCTGGACTTCAACAGCTCCAGCGTGCGGTTTGAGATCCAGATGGCGCTGGAAATCCTGTTTGTTTTGGGAAAAGTCGCCTGGTAACCCGTCTGTCTGACGGCTGCGAAAACACAACAAAAAGGCCGCTCCTCGCACGGTTTCAGGAGCGGCCCAAAAAACATTTCGTTCAATTGTCAGGAGACGCATCGATCGCTGAGCCGGGTGTTCACAAATTCATTCAATAGTGGAACCAGGCCTCCCTGACCGAAATGGAGAAACTTTTTGTCCGCCCGCTGGACGCCTCTGGCGGCGGCAAATCGCAAAAAAGCGACAAGGGTTTGCCTGCGCAGGATGACGTTCGTTATGCCGCGTTCAAACAACCAGCGGTCGATGGTATTGTAAACCCCGCGGTTTAAGCCAAATACCTCCTGACACCATTCTGCGAACGCCAAATCAGGCAGGCAAACCAGCATTTCATCCGTACTTCCCCATTCGGGAGAACTGTTGTTTGACAAACGCCTCATCCTCCTTCAACCGATCAATCAGGGACTCGACAGACGAAAATTTTATTTCCTCCCGAACCTTGAACCACACCTGCACGTTCAATTGCTCACCGTAAATATCCGCAGAAAAATCAAACAGGTGCACTTCTGCGATCGGCTTGGGACACAGGTTAAACGTCGGTCTGATGCCGACGTTCATCATCGCACAAAAGCGCTGTTGACCAAGCTCAACCGTCACGCCGTAAACCCCGGTGTCCAACCACTCTGCACAGCAGTCGAGATTGGCAGTAGGAAAGCCGATCGTCCTGCCCTTCTGTTGCCCCGTTATTACCGTGCCCGCAAAACAAAGCTGATCTTGTTCTTGCTCCATAGCGTGAGCGCCCAATCGTCTCCCTCCCTTTTGTCAATGATACGCTGTGTTTTGGGCCAACGCCGCAACCCAGCCCTGCGATTGCTCATACAGCTCACCCACACAAAACAGCTGTTGCTCATCGAACGGCTTGCCGATCAACTGCATTCCGACGGGTAAACGATCTTGCGTAAAGCCGCACGGCAGCGCAAGGGCAGGGAAGCCGAGCATGCTGACCAGCGGAGCTTTGGCCAATCTGAACATGTTGTTGATCGCCTCCTCCGGCGTAACGCTGCCGATGTCAAAGGGCGGATTGTGATTCATCGGAGAGACGAGCAGGTCCACCTGCCCGGCTGCCATCTGCCCAAGCGTCTGCCGGATGAATGCTTTGCGAATTCGCTGGGCGTTCAAGTAATCTGCAGCGGAAACGTTCTTGCCGAATTGCAAGCGGAATTTCACGTCATCGCTGTACAGGTCGGCGCGTTTGTCCAGCATCGGCTGATGAAAGGTGTACCCTTCCGCCTGGGCAATCGCCTTCTGCGCCCACAACGCGTCAGCAATACCCGGCAAGACCAGCTCGACGACCTCCGCCCCTAGCGCTTGCAGCTGATTCAACGCCTGGTTGACCAGTTGTTCAATCTCGGAGTCTACCCCTTCAAAGAAGTATTCCCGACACACCCCGATCCGGCACCCTTTCAGGCTGTCGATCCGCGCGTGTGGATCAATCGGTCTAGCGCCAGCAACAGACGAATCATCTCTGCGATCCTTGCCCTCGATTACCTTGAGCAAAATGGCTGCGTCGTTGACCGTTCGCGTCATCGGCCCGATATGATCGAGCGACCAGCTGAACGGGAGGCAACCGTGCCGGCTTACCCGCCCATACGTCGGCTTCATCCCGACAGTTCCGCACAAAGCGGACGGCAGGCGGATCGAGCCAGCCGTATCTGTCCCCAACGCGCCATAGCAGAACCCGGCTGCCAGCGCGACTGCCGAGCCTCCGCTGGAGCCACCGGGGATCTTGGCGAGATTCCACGGGTTGCGTGCCGAGCCATAGAAGGGATTTTCCGTCGTGGCTCCCATCGCAAACTCGTGCAGATTGGTTTTGCCGATCACGATTGCCCCCGCCTCCCGCAATTTAGAGATGACAGTCGCATCCTCATCCGGAACCCACTCCGCAAACAGCTTCGAGCCGGCAGTCGTTCTGACTCCCCTCGTCTGGATAATGTCTTTGACCGCGATCGGGACACCGTGCAACGGCCCTTTAGTCGTCCCTGACATGACGTCCTTTTCTCGCTCGACCGCTTCTTGCATTGCCGCCTCTTCCATCACCGTAATGAAAGACGACAGCTTGCTGTCCCATCGCCTGATCCGGGCCAGCAGCATTTGTGTCACTTCAACCGGAGAAACCTGCTTGTTGACAATGGCTTGCTGAACGGAAGCAATCGTTTCAAATGGCCAATGCTTCATCGTCAGACACCTCTCCCGACAGCGAGAACACAAGGCACGGTTCGCGCCACAGCTCTACGTTCTCCTCCGTTTCAAGCAATTTACGAATGTATTCATCAAGATTCATCGCCCGATCCTCCTACGTTAAAAATAGAACCACTTGCGGGAATAGCGTCAGGATTATGAGGCAAATACAGTAGGCGACCATAAAGTATCCGGCTCCTCTAAAGATGGTCGTAACCGGAGTCTCGGGACTCAAGCCCTTGATCACAAACACATTGACCCCGACAGGCGGCGTAATCGCCCCCATGCTCGTCACAATGCAGAAGATCACCGCTACCCAGATCGGATCATAACCAAGCGATACGACCGTCGGGAAAAAGAGCGGCACGGAAATCATCAGGAAACCGAGCGCATCCATCAAGGCCCCGCCAATCACGTAGACGAGCAGGATCGCCAACAGGATGATGCTGGAATGGACAGGCAGCGAAGTGGCCCATTCCGCCACCTCAAACGGGAGTCTTGTCAACGTGAGGAATCTGCCAAACACCATCGCGCCAACAACCATCATGATGATCATGGATGACGAGCGAAGGGTGCTGAGGACAGCCGTTTTCATCTTTTCCAGGGTGAGCTTGCGCATGGACAAGGCGATCAGAAAGGCGCCCGCGGTCCCCATCCCGCCTGATTCTGTAGGCGTGAACCAGCCAAGGAATAATCCCCCTACCACAAAGGCGAACAAAATGATCACCGGAATGACCCCAAGCAGTGCAGTGAGTTTTTCCTTCATGCTCGATTTCGGACCAGCCGGACCGAGCTCTGGATTCCGATAGCACAAAAACATGACCGTAGCCAAAAACAGCACCATCAGCAGAATCCCCGGGATAAAGCTGGCAACGAACAAATCCTTGATCGACAGCTGTGTTTGCAAAGCAAGCACCAACAAGACAGTGCTCGGCGGAATAATAATCCCCAGCGTACCTCCGCTGGCGACACTGCCCGTACTGAGTGCGCTGTCGTATTTGTATTTCTTCATTTCCGGAAGCGCAATCGTCCCCATCGTGGCTGCAGTCGCGGAATTGGATCCGCAGATGGAAGCAAAACCGGCGCTGGCCAGAATGACCGTGGACAGCATCCCGCCTTTGAATTGCCCCACCCACCGATAGGCCGCGGCAAATACCTTCTCGGTGATCCCCGCCCGGAACACGATTTCACCCATCAGAATATAGAGCGGGATGACGCTTAGCGAGTAACTGGAAAACTGGTCCCAAAAGTCTGCGCTGATCACATTAAAAGCGGCGCCTGGTGTCGCCACGGCCATGATTCCGAGAAAGCCTACCACGAACATCGCAAAACTGATCGGCATCCGCAGCATCATCACTACAAAAAGCACGACCAGGCCAAGCACGGCAATCGCTGTCGGGCTCATCGCGTTTCCCTCCCCAGTACGTTTTTCAGGAGATCGGTACACAAGGCCAGCGTCAACCCGAGAAAACCGGCCGCAACGACAAACATGATCGGGTGATAAGGAATGAGCAGCGTCTCGGACAATTTGCCGCTCTTCATCGTTTT
The DNA here is from genome assembly GCA_946402065.1 of uncultured Brevibacillus sp. Taxonomy (GTDB): domain Bacteria; phylum Bacillota; class Bacilli; order Brevibacillales; family Brevibacillaceae; genus Brevibacillus_D. The sequence goes on from CAMIVR010000001.1 coordinate 38,727, forward strand.
CATCGCATATTCAACCAGCAGCCAGGTGACCGTGGCAAAAAAGAGAATGCCGACGAGATCGACAAAAACCTGAAGCCAACGTCTCACAGTGGCATTCAGCCGCTCCACAACCATGTCGATCTCTACGTGTCCCTTGTGAATCTGGGTATAGCCGAGTGAAAAAGCCGTGACGATGGCACCGAGCCAGCCCACGATTTCATATGTTCCCTGGATCGGAGTTCCTGCTGCACGCAGCAATGTGTTGGCGACGATTAGCAGAATGATGATCATCAGGCATCCTCCGGCAGCCCAGGCGAGGATTTGATTAAAGCGTTCATTCAGCTTCTCAATCCGTGCCAGCACATCGTTCTTAGCAGTCTGTGCCTCCTTTTTTTCTGCCGTGATCGGCAAATGAGCTAGTTCCACGTTGCTTCCTTTGTCCACCGCTGCACCTCCCGAGTATGCTCAACCATTGTCATGTAGCTATTGGCTGCTATATTTCTTGATCAGCTCATGCAGCTTGTCATTAAATGCTTCCGCTGGCAATCCCTTGGCCTTGTAATCCTGCACCAGCTTTTTTTGCATCGCTTCATACTTCTTGTCCAGCTCTGCTTTATCCGCGTCGGCGAGCGGGACGATCTCCAGTTGGTGCTTATCCTTCGACCATTGGATTGAATCCTTCACGATGCCATCGAGGTACTCGCCGGTAAAGACAGGCATTTCCGGTGCAAGCTCATCAACCAGCTTCTGGACGTCAGGAGGCAAGGACTCCCATTTCTGTTTATTCATAACCGCCACGAATGTCGTGATGGACAGCGGGTAATCGGTTACGTATTTGACCATTTCAGCGAACTTGAGGTCTTTCAGTACCTCGCGCGAAGAGACATAGCCTTCGATCACGCCCGTCTGCAGCGCTTCGACCGCTTCCGACTGCGACATTCCCACTGGTGTGGCGCCAAGTTCGGCGACCACCGGAGAGTTAGCCCCTGGAATGCGCAAGCGCTGACCCTTCAACTCTGCCAGTGAACTGGCCCGCTTTTTGCTCTGGATATAGGACGGCTCAGTGGCAAATGCCGTGATAATCTTGAAATCCTTCAGCGCATCTGGCGGAAATTCTTGCAACAGGTCATAGACGACCTGGCTTGCCACCTTGGCGTTGGGGTAACCGGACGGCAGATCAGAAATGGAATAAAGCTCAAATACCCCCGGTTCATAGGAGGTTGCCGACAAGCCGATATCAGCGACCTTGTTGGCAACGCCGTCATACATGTTCTTCGCAGTCAGCAGCGTCCCGCCCGGAAACAGCTTTACCTTGACCTTGCCGTTCGAGCGTTTCTCCAGCTCGTCCGCCCACTTCTGCATTTGTACCGCCGGAAACGTATTGGCCGGTGCAAAAAAGGCATACGTCAGCTCAATCGTTTCACCACTGGCCGAAGCACTCCCTGCCGGTTGGGCTGACGCTGCTCCGCCAGGCTGATTGGCGCTGCCCTCCTGAACCGTTGTTTGCCCGCCGCATGCCGCAAGCACTGCCACCATCATGCACAACAAAACAATCCACCATTTTCTCATCGCGACGACCCCCTGTGTCATAAAGCAGCCAAGACATCGCTGATCGCAAGGCGATATGCAATCACCAAGCCCAACCTGCGACGTCTTCGCTCCTATTTTTTGTCCTTATCCAAATCGGTTTTTTAGCTGTTCACCAGGTTCACCTGGTTGCTTTGAAAATGCGGCATGACTTCCTGGCTGAACAATTCCTGCGTGCGGATCGTCTTCCAATGCTCCATGCCGCCGTACGTACAAAGCATGCTGATCTCTGCCAAATCAGGGCACTGCTCGATACAAGCCGCCACTTTTTGCTTCACCTGCTCAGGTGTGCCTACCCACACCCACTCTTCCTCCACGAGCTGTTCATATGGAATGGTCACCAGGGACTCAAGCGCACCGGAAGCGTAAAACGCAAAATCCTTGGCGAGCATTTCTTCGCGGGACGGCATGTCTTTGGTTGGCGACACGTTTCCAGCCATGAACTGCTTGATGTACGGCTCTGCCTCTTCGTACGCTTTTTGAGCATCCGTATCGAGATACAGCGCCTGCACAAAGACGATGTTCGGCTTGTGTCCGTATTGCTTGCACGTATTGCGGTAAATCTCCAGCTGGTGCTGTACTTTGCTGAGCGGCAGCATCGGGGTAATCAGCACGCCCCAGCCCTTTTGGCCAGCCAGTTCATAGTTGTGGTTGCTGGCACCGCCGGTATAGATTTTGGGGTGCGGCAACGTGATCGGCTTTGGCACGATGCGGACATTGTCTACGTTGAAGTACTGGCCGTGGTAAGAAAACGTATCGTTCGCCCACGCCCGTTCGAGAATTTCCAGCGACTCCATGAAGCGCCCGCGGCTTTCTTCCAGTGGAATGCTCGCTTTCGGAAACACCCAGGAGTGTCCGCGCCCAAATGCGATTTCCATACGTCCATTGGTCAAAATATCGGCTGCCGCCAATTGTCCGGCAAACACCATCGGGTTGTGCAGCGGCAAAACATGCGAGCAGGTGCGGAAACGGATGTTGCGCGTGCGTTGCGCCGCAGCGGCGTACAGCGCCATCGGATTCGTCGAGATGGAGAACTCTTCAAACCAGTGATGCTCCAGGGTCGAGAATGAGTGAAAGCCTGCCTTGTCAGCGTGCTCGATTTGCTCAAGCACTTCGCGATACACTTGAGCGTGCGGCTTCGCGTGTTGCGGCGGATTTTGCATTTCCACGTAGATACCAAATTTCATGTTTATGTCCTCCTCGTAATCGGATTGGAATAGGGGGGAATCTTATTTCGCTTCTTCCAGCAAGAAGAACGGACGGCCGACAATCGCTTCCAGACGGAAGTAGCGATCAAGGCCTGTCGCGCGGAAACCGTGTGTCATGCTCGCGACGGTTTGCAGGTCCGGGACATCGTACAGAAAGATGGCATGCCAGCCTGTGTTGCCAGCAGCACCGGCAGTAAGGATGTCGCGGTCGAGCGTGCCGAGCAGCTGCGAACCGTTTTCCTTCCACGCAGCCAGCACGTCATTCAGCTTTGGCAGAATCTGCTCCCGCTTTTCTTCCCCGGTCGTCTGAAACCAGCCGGTTGACTCGAACAAAATCAATACGCGCAACGGATTGGGTACTTGCGGTGCCCCGTGTTCAATCGCCATCTAGTATTTCACTCCTTTTCCTTTGTGGATCGCATGCTTATCGCATCAGCCTGCCGCCATTTATGTCAAACGTAGCGCCGGTGACAAAACCGCCGTTATCCGAGGCCAGATACGAGACGAGATCAGCTACCTCCTCGGGTTCGCCGACGCGTCCGAGCGGAATCGTCTGGACCATTTTCGCCAACGCTTCCGGCGCGATTTTATCCATCTCCGGCGTTCTTACCGAGGCCGGAGTCACGGCGTTTACCGTAATGTTGTAGCTGGCCAGCGCTCTTGCGAATACCTTGGTCAAGGCGAGCTGTCCCGCCTTTGACGCGCAGTAGTGAGCCCCAGACGTCAGCGGTCCGAATTGCCCGCCGAAGGACGACATGTTGATGATCCGCCCCCACCGCTGCTCCTTCATCACCGGCAGAACAGCCTGGGAGTAGAAGAATGTACCGCCCAAATTGACCGACATGATCTGGTTCCATTCTTCCAGGGTAATGTCTTCAATCGCTGTTTCCGTGCGAATGCCGGCATTATTGACAAGGATGTCGATCCGACCCCATCGCGCCATCACAGCGTCAACGCTTTCCCGGATCGCCTGCTGGTCGGATACATCCATCGGAAAAATCATCAAGTGGCTGGACGCATCTTGAGTGGAATGCTTCGCGGCAATTTCCTCCAGTTTGTGTCGGCTGCGGCTGAGGAGCGCGACGCGTTTACCCTCCTGCAAAAACTTCTCGGCAATCGCCAAACCCAATCCTTGAGAAGCGCCGGTGACGATTGCCACCCGTTCTGTTGCTGTAGTCAAGAGATCACCTCCTTTATGAGAAAATTCATTCTATTTTACCCAAATTTTACTGAGCGCTCGCAGTGTGTTTTCACCGGTCACCTTGGCAATTTCCGTATCGCTGTAGCCGTGCTTCACCAGCCATCTGACGATATTGGACATCGCTTCCGCCGGGTCTTCGCTTCCCCTCACGTAAGCCGATTCGCGAAAAACCTCCCCGCTGTGCGATTTGCCGATCGACAGCTGCTGGTCAACCGCATGCTGCAAGGCCACATGATCGCCAAAGAACGTATCCGGCCCGAAGCCGACATGATCGATGCCGACGAGTCTGACAACGTATTCGAAGTGCTCCATGATCGCATCGAGGCAATGATCGGGATGCTGTTTGGTCAAGGTCGTGTTCGGTGCGGCGAGAATCCCGATGACTCCGCCCTTGTCGGCACAGGCGAGCAGGACGTCATCCGGTTTCATCCGCGGCGTATGCCACAGTGCGCGCGCTCCGGCGTGTGTCATCAGCACCGGTTTTTCGCTGGCGGCAATCACATCCAGACTGGTTTGGTCGCCGCAATGGGAAATATCGATTGCCATGCCCAGTTGGTTCATCCGTTTTACGACTCTGTGTCCAAAGCTGGTCAAGCCTCCGTCCCGTTCCTCGGCCAAGCCCGATCCGAGCATATTCGTTTCATTGTAGGTAATGCCCATGCAGCGGATGCCAAGCCCGTAGAGGACATCGACGCGGTCGAGCTCATTTTCCAGCGCAGTCGCCGTTTCCAGGCAAGGAATCAAGGCGATCCTTCCCGTGCTTTTCGCCTTGAACAGATCAAACATGCTGGTGGCGATCATCACCAGATCCTGCTGGGCGATATCGCAATAGCGCATCCCCAGGTTCCAGATGACATCATCCCACTTGAGCCCGCTCCGGGTAGCGGTGTTCATGATCCCATCCATGAAGTTGTCAAACAGAACGTCGATGCCCGATCGGGCCAGGCCCTCGTAGCCAAAGGCCGTATAGCCTTTCTGGCAGTAGGCAAGCGTGTCAGAGGCATCAAGCGGCATCACGAATCCGTGGTCCCGCAGCGAGATGATCAACTGCTCTCTGAAGATTCGCTCGACCCGACGCTCTTCCTGATCTGACAGGTTGACATGATATGTGCCCAGTCTTTCCGTTTGGCTGGCGAGGGGAAAAGCGGGATAGTCTTTTCCTGCTTCCAGATATTGAAATGAACGATAGCCGTCATAGTATTTCGCCTTCACATCCAGCACCTCCACATTTGCAGGCGGCCCGAGCGACCTTACGAATTCTTCGCCAGCACGGCAAATGCATCGGCAAGGGGGATGACCTCATTCCATTCCTTCTCCCTGGAGTCGTACTTGCCGTTGCTGTACAGCGTTTCCAACGGTATGTCCTGCAAGCGCGGCAGACTCTTGCCATCCTGGAACCGTCTCACCTGCTCGAGGAGCATCCGCCTCATCTGAATGATCGGCATATCGCTTGTCCCCAGGTGTTCCAGGGAGCGGTCGACGATCGGCCCCATCGTTTCCGTCACGGCGTGATCCTGATTGGCGATCCCGCGAATGCCGGAGAAATTGCCCGCTTTCATCAACTCGCGATCCTGCTCGTAATCGTTTGACAGGTTGCGCAGCTTTTTCAGCTGTTCATCCAGTATCAGACCGCGGCGCTCATGCTGTCCTCTTGCATCGATCGGCTTGGCGTGGGAGAACTGAACATCCCAGCTCCATGTGCTGTAATCATCCCGCGGGATAAATGCGTGCCACATGCCGTCTTCGCCGCCAAAGCGCGGAGGAAAGGTATAGAAGGGAAAAATATAGTGAATTTCCATAAAGGCGTAGCTCGTCTCGTCTCCTTCGCCGACCGCGATGCAGCGTCGTCCGTAATTCGTCGGTTCGACGGACTGTTTTACCGGAGGATTGCGCACCAAGGGATGCGCCGGATCAATCCCCAAATCCGTGCTGAGCAAGCCGCCTTTGACATCCTGTGTGTCGAGCGCTTTATGCAAGAACGCGGCGTGAACGAAATCCAGATCGTTTTCCATCACTTGCAGGTAGTTGCACTCCTGCCATACGCGCTCAACCAGCAGCTGATTATCCGGCAGTCCCATCCAGTAAAAATTGGGCAGCGGCGGCTGATGCTCCTTCGGGCCGAGATAGCCCCAGACAATTCCGTTTTGCTCCTGTACGGGATAAGCAGTCAAATGGATGCTGTTTTTGAAGTTGCTCATCTTTGGCTCGGATGGCAATTCCATACAGTTGCCGTGTACATCGAATTTCCAGCCGTGATAAATGCAGGTGAGTCCGCATCCGGCATTGATTCCTACAGCTAGCGAGGTGCCTCTGTGCGGGCATTTTTCATCAACCAGCCCGACCTTCCCTTCCGAATCGCGAAAGGCAACCAGATTTTCCCCGAGCAGCTTGACTCGGACCGGCTTTCCATCGGGGAGAATTTCGTCCGACTTTAACACCGGCAGCCAGTATCTGCGGAACATATCGCCCATCGGCGTCCCTTTGCCGATTCGGGTAATGAGAATGTTGTCCTCGACTTTCAGCATGAGTGTGCCTCCTTTTTCAGCAAGATGGTTCAAAAGGTTCTTACAGTAGTGCCAGAGCAGCCAGGCAACAGGCCATGTCTTCTTCGGTCTTTCCGCCGCTTGCCCCGATGCCGCCGATCGTCTGTCCATCGACCTGGATCGGGTAGCCGCCGCCAAAAACAACGAGCCGGGAAGTATGCACAATCCCTTCCTTAAGAGGCGGATCGTTCTGGATCAGCGGGTACCATTCATGCGTAGGCAAGCCGAAAGCGACTGATGTGTACGCCTTGTTTATCGCGATTTCGATACTGAGCAGCGGAGCGTTGTCCATTCGCCGGAAGCTGACCAGATTGCCCCCGTCGTCGACAACTGCCAGATTTACGCAAATACCCAGCTGCTCTGCCTTGCAGGTCGCCGCTTCAATCATCCTGTCGGCCATTTTCTGTGTAATCGTTTTCTTTACACGGTACAAGTCCAGTGAGCATCCCTCCTGATTGCCGCTGTTCACAAATGCTGCTCTTTACGCGTCTGCATTCATGTTAACAATTAATTCCGAATATTTATACAACTCAACCGTACAGTGTTTCTGGTGATTTCCTGTACGAATCATACAGGTGGGGCCGTTCTTGTCCGCAGAAACGGCATGAGTATCGAAATCTGCCGTTCTTTTGAAAGCAACCACGAAAAAGACCTTGTTTCAAGCTGTAGTGGCGGGAGAAAGAAAACAGCCCAGCATCGACTGCTGGACTGTTTGCTGCTTACTGACTATCCCGTTACTCGTATGTGCAAATTGCTCCGCGGGTATGTTTTGCATGCCAGACTGTAGCGCTGCTGGCGCTCGATATCCGGCAAAACGGCCTTTGAGCTGACACCCTGCTCATATTCACCTTCCAGGACAAGGATCTTGCACATGCCACATCCGCCGCCGCGACAGCCAACGGGAATATTGATGCCGCTCCTTCTCGCTGCGACAAGCAAATCGAATTCGCCTGAGCAGGTATAGGCGACGAGGGTCTCCCCCGTTTGCACTTTTATTTCAAACACAGCCGCTCCACTCCCTTCCCGGTTTTCATGGCTGGTTGTTCCAGGTGCTTACGTGAGTGCCTTCACGAACGACTCAATCAACTCGCGGCGATGGTAGAAGATCCCCTGGCCAATCTTGTCCTCTGTCCAGGTAATCGTCGGAATGTCCGGATAGGCAATGTAACCGCTCGCAAACGCTTCGTTGCGATTCCCCGACGGATCAAAGAAATAGATCGTCTCTCCTCTGGTAATCCCGTGGCGCGTCGGCGTAACTTCGATCTGCACGTCGTTGCGGGTGAGAATATCGGCCGCTTTCAGCACATCGTACCAATTGTCTACATGGAAGGCGGCGTGGTGCAGCTTGTTGTCAGGACCTTTGATAAAGGCAAGGTCATGGGCCTTGTTTGCTTTAAACAAAAAGCTGCCCACCATCGTCTCTCCGTCGACCGTCATAATTTTCTCGCTCTGTCTGAAATCGAGAGCCTCCATGAAAAAGCGGGTGACGGTCTCGACATCATCCCCGGTTAGCAGCACATGGTCGAGTGCATGCGGCGCAATCCCTCGTGTGTTGTCCGGCCAAGGATGCGGATTGAGCGTTCCTACCGCCTTGCCCAGGCAGTCGATATCATGGTAGATTTCCGCCGTATGGCCTGTCGGCAGGATAAAGCGGACTGCCTGTCCTTCGCCGAGCCTCGTACCGTTCGATACGCGCCGGACTGTGCAGCCAAACTGTTCTATCCGCTTTTCCAGCACGGCGAGGTCCTCCAGCTTTTCTACCTTGAAGCCAAAATGCTCCAGTCCAGGCGCATCCGCTTCCTTTAAGATGATACTGTGGTGATCCCATTCATCCCACGCTTTAAAATACACTCTGCCTTCAGATCTTCCTGTCTCTTCCAGGCCAATCACATTTTTGTAATAGTCAACCGCTTTCTCCAGCTCCATTACGCGCAGCTCTACTCTGCCCAGACGCATGATCCCCATCAGTCAATACCTCCTTTGTGATTAAATATTCAAAATATTTACCCTCTATTATAAAAAGTGCCATTTGTAAAAAATACAACCGTTCCGGCTGAAAATCCAAAGGAATTCCGTACCTTTCAGTTAGTGGTTTCTTGGCCAAAAATCAAGCAAAGTAGTAGTACGCATTTCGTTTGGAGAGGAAACCATTCAACAATCTGTCAACCTGGAGGAATCGAATATGAGCAAAAAAGAGATACATGACGCTTTGTCAGAGGAGTTGCTGCAATTTCTGGACGGCCAGAGACTGGTCCTTTTGTCCACTGTCGATGCGGAAACGGGATCGCCTGCCGTCTCTGCCATTTCCTGGGTCAAGGCGCTCGATGCCCACACCATCCGCTTTTCAGTCGCCATTTCTTCCAAAATCGTCCCGAATCTGAGAAACCACCCCGGCGCCACTATGTGTCTCATCGGACTGGGTACGGTATACTCCATCTCGGGTTCATGCAGGATTGTCGAAGAACCGATGCAAGGCGTACAGATGCGTCTGGCCAAACTGGAGCTGTCCGTCGAGAGTGTTCAGGAAAGCATGTTCTGGGGGTCGAAAATCGTAACCGAGCCTGCCTACGAAAAGACGCAAATGATCGAAAAGTCGGTTGAATTGGACCGGCAGGTATTCAGCATTTTGCTGGAGTCATGACTGGCGGAGAGTCCCTCGCGAAATAAATCCCGGCTCCTTTGAAACAGGGGCCGGGATGCTTGGTTTTTTGTCTTATTCCAATATCCGCAAGAAGGAACGCAGCCGTTCATTCGTGCTTTTTTCAAAAATCTCAACCGGCGTGCCGATTTCCGCTACTTTTCCTTGCTCCATATAACAGACGCGATCGGCAACCTCTTTGGCAAAGCCCATTTCATGCGTCACCACGATCATCGTCATTCCTTCGCCCGCAAGCGTTTTCATTACCTGCAACACTTCGCCGATCAGCTCCGGATCGAGTGCCGAGGTCGGCTCGTCGAACAACATGACTTTTGGCTTCATCGCCAGCGCACGGGCGATTGCCACACGCTGCTGCTGTCCCCCGGAAAGCATCGCCGGGTATTCATTCTGCTTTTCCAGCAAGCCGACCTTTTCCAACAAGCTGAGTGCGTGCTGCTTTACTTCTGTTGCGTCCCGCTTTGCAACGTTGATCGGCGCGCACATCAAATTCTCCAATACAGTCATGTGCGGAAACAGATTAAACTGCTGAAAAACCATTCCCAACTCTTGCCTTACCTTGTTTAAATTCGTCTCAGGTGCGTTAATCTGCGTGTTATCGATGTATATTTCACCTGCTTCCGGCTTCTCCAATTGATTGATACACCTGAGCAGGGTGCTTTTTCCCGAGCCGCTGGAACCGATGATGACGACGACTTCCCCTTTGAAGACTTCGAGACTGACATCAGTTAACACGGTTAGCTCACCAAAGCGTTTGCTTACCTGATTGATTCGAACGAGTGGTTGTTGCGCCTGGCTTTTCATTAGACATTACTTCTCCTTTCCCCGACTGAAACACGCCGTTCCATATAAGCAATGGCCTTGGCAATCGTATACGTCATCACGTAGTACAAGATAGACGCAACAATGAAAAACTCCAAATAGGCAAAGTTCACGCTGGCAAATCGATTCGTATTGTGCATGAGTTCCTCTGCCGTAATAACGGAGCATAGTGAGGAGTCTTTTAACGTGATAATGAACTGGTTGCCCAACGGGGGGAGGCTGAAGCGAAATGCCTGGGGAAGAATCACTTTGCGCATCGCCATCGGATAGCTCATCCCCAGCGAACGCGCCGCTTCCATCTGGCCGAAAGGAATCGACGTAATGCTGCCGCGAAAAATTTCTGCTACGTAAGCGCCGCCATTGATCCCAAGTCCGATGACTGACGAAGTAAACGCATCCAATTCCAGCCCTAGTTGCGGCAAGCCAAAGTAGACGAGATAGAGCTGAACCAGCAGCGGCGTGCCACGGATAAAGTTAATGTAGAAGTCAGCCAATTTTTGCAATACTTTTGCGTGGGAAATCTTCATAAACGCGGTCGCCAGCCCAAACAGCACGCTGACGGCTATGGCGAGTACGGAAATTTCTATCGTTAACACCGATGCTTTCAGTAAATAAGGAATGTACTCGTATACGAGTGAAAAATCAAGCTTCATATCTACCCTCCAAATCTGCGATGGTGGTAATGGCAGTGCAACAGGTGCACTGCCATTTCGTCATTAACGGATGTCGATACCAAACCATTTTTCACTAATTTTCGTATACGTCCCATCCTGTCTCATCGCTTCCAGTATCTTTTCCAGCTCATCCTTCAGCGCTGTATCGTCCTTGCTTACGGCAATGCCACATTTTTCATCGTAGAGCGGCTCCCCAACCAGCTTGAACGGAAAGCCTTTTTCTTTAATCGCATTGGCTGCAATCAGCTTGTCTGCGATGACTGCTTTTACGCGATTATTGGACATATCGGTAAAGGTATCGACACTTGAGCTGTACGTTTTGACTTCAGCCCCGAACTCCCGTGCCTTTTTCTCATAAGTCGTGCCAAGTGCGACCCCGACAACGACTCCTTTCAAATCATCTTTCCCTGTAATCGCGGAATCGTTGGGAACGACCACATTCGCACCGGAAGTGTAATACTGGACGAAATCTACTTTCTTTTGCCGTTCTTCTGTAATGGCCATACTGCCGAGTATCATGTCGTACTTGTTGGTGAGAAGACCGGCGATAATGGCATCCCACTCGGTTGTCACCGGTTTGGCCTCAACGCCCATCCGCTTGGCAATTTCCTTGGCAATATCGACATCGAATCCATCCAGTTCATTATTTTTGTTGACGAAGTTGAAGGGCGGGTACTTTCCGCTCATAGCCATGGTCAGTTGACCGCTCTCTTTGATTTTGTCCACATGCGTTTTTGAGGCCGAAGCATCGGTCGATTGCTCTGCCGTTCCCGTCGCAGCTTGACCTGAATTGCCAGGACTTGCGGCAGAACACCCAAACAAACCTCCCATTACAAATAACAAGCCAAGCAAGCAGAATGCCTTTTTCATATCGCATCAACCCTCTTACGTATATTTGTTTCAAAGTATAAAAGATTCAGATTAGCGGTACTATCAACATTCTACTAAAATTGGGTGGGATTTTTTGTCCACTTGGATAATCGGCTCACCGCACTCCGTTTACCAGGAACTCCTGTATCTCCACTGGTGTCATGCCCTCGAGTCCCATATCCACCATTTTCCTGCCTGTCTGGAAGTAGTCCTCACCCATTAAGGCAGAAGCCAAATGGATAAGAGACGTCATCAACGGAACGGCAAGCTTGTGTCCCTGCGCGAAATCATACCAGGGGACCAGGCCGTATGGAACGTCCTCAGTCAGGTAACGATGCTCCAGTGTTTCCGGGCCTTTGGCGGAGAGATGCGGACTGGTGGCAATCATGTCGTACCAGCTTTCGTTTGTCAGGACGTAGCCTGTCTGCATGACACGTTCCAGGTAAGGGATGCTGCGGATGCCCAGACTGTTGCCTACCAGCATCCGCTCGTCATCTACCTGTTCCATTACTTTGGCAACGGAAGGAGAGACACCTTCCTGAAAGTGATAGTATTCGCCCTTGGCGTATTCGATTCGCCCGGCATTGAAAATGCTCGGGACTACATTCAATACCGGATTTCCGTTGTTGAACCCTGTCTCGAGTACATTTGCTGCAAGCACAGTGTTTGGATACAGCTGTTGAAAGATCGTCAGGAACTGCTGATTGTATTTCGCCGGAAATGTTGCGAGCAGCATCTGTTTCAGATACAGCTTCATATGAACGGCTGACTCCTCCGTAATCTTGCGGCTGGCGTACGGCAACGTATTGGTTTCTGCCAGAAGATACCGTTTGTTGACCCCATATCGCTTGAATATTTTCTCAAAGATCAGGGCTCCGCCCGTATATCCCGGAACCAGAACGATGGCCTGATCATCTTTTACAAAGGGGGCGATCATCTCGGCGATTCGCTGATGTGCTTTGGCATGGGTCATGATCAAGACGATGTCTGCCTTGCGCATCGCGTTTTCAATTTGCACCTCGATGTGGGGGATGTTGACTATTCCTTGCTTCTCCCCGGTTAATTTGATTCGGCCCGTCTTCATCATCGGAAACAGGTTGCGCTGATATTCGGGCAGCTCGTAAATTGTCACGTTACATCCACTCAGCAACAGGTCGGCAGCAGCAGTATAGCCGCCATGTCCCGCTCCAATGATTAATAGATTGTCAATTTTCACCTTGTCCACCTCTTGTATGAAAAATCACTTGAGCAATTGTCCATTTGTACAATCCCGTCAGGTCCGATAATCTATATAATGATAACATATTACCCAAAGGGGAGATTTCCTCTATGTCGATCACCGTAAAAGAAATCTTAACTCTCCCTGTTTTTCAGCACGCACGGCTCGTTGCCGGTAAGGACGGAGAGATCAGGCAGGTCAGATGGGCAACGATTCTGGAATACCTGGATGAAGATAAGCAAATAGAGACGGAGGAGCTGCTCCTCACCACAGCTTTCGAATTATCGCCAAATTCGGAAATAAAAAACAGTTTGATCAAAAGCTTGTCAGATAAAGGACTATCCGGCATCGTCATCCAGACCGGCTACTATCTCGAAGAAATTCCGGAGGAGATTCGTGCCGAGGGGGATGCCCACAGCTTCCCGATCATTGAAATCCAGCGCAATGTCTCGTTTTCGGAGGTTACGCGACAGGTACATAAGTACATCCTCAACAAGCAGTTTGAAAAGATTCAATTTTCCGAGGAGCTTTACAAAACGTTTACCGACATCGCCCTAAAGAATGAGGGAATCCAGCCAATCGCCAGTGTTGTCGGCAATTTGATTAACGGGAGAATCAACATTACGGACACGAACATGAACATCCTCTGCGACATCGGGAACAACGCAGCCACGATCGCCCTTTCGCAAGAGCAGGTGCTGGAGCAGCTCTACCTGTTAAGGGAGGATTTTGACAGCGGTGCACTCCTGATGAAAACATTCGATTTTGGGCATTACCACTTATTTGTTGCCCCCGTCAAGGCAAAGGATCATGTCTATGGCTACATTAGCGCGATCAAGGCAGAGAAGTTCAACGAGTTTGAGGAAATCGCAATTCACCATACGTCGACGATGTGTGCACTGGAATTTCTCAAGCTGTCCAGTCTCGAAGAAAAGGACAGGAAGCTGAAAGCCGATTTTCTCGAGCTGCTCTTAACCGGAAACGATCAAGACGATTTCACAGTCTATTCCAAGGGTGAAGCGTTAGGGTACCAAATCGGAACACACGACACCTGTGTGGCCATTATCTGCATCGACCATTTTAACAAGCTCAATCAATGGGAAAAGATCGAAGCGGGATTGCAACAGACGATTCTCAAGCTGCTCCAGGGCTATGGGCTGCAAACTTTGTTCAAATTATTCAGCGGACAGTTCGTCATGCTGATTACGAATCCGTTTACGTCACGCGTCGACATCAGTGAAGCATTGAACAAAATTTCGCTTTATATCCAAAACAAGTATTCGCTCACGCTCTCAATCGGGATTGGAAATTACTATAAAAACTACAACGAGTTTAAAAACTCTTACAAGGAAGCCCAGGAAGCTCTTTTTATCATCCAATCCGTCTGGAAAAAAGAGAAAACCCTGCACTACAAGGATCTCGGCGTATATCGGTTGCTGCTCCCGCTTTTTCAACAGCCTGACATCATGGAAGAATACCACAAACAGGTTCTGGGGGAGTTGGCCAAAAATGAAGAATTGATGGAAACCTTACAAGTCTACCTTGAGAATATCCAAAAAATCAACGATGTGGCGGACAAGCTGTTTATCCATCGCCACACCTTGAAATACCGGTTAAAAAAGATTGAAGAAATCACCAATAAGCGTCTGCTGCATTTTCAGGAGCGCATCGAGCTTGAGCTTGCCCTGATCATCTATCGCATGCTGCGCAGTGAATAAACAGGGAAGAAAGGAGCATGAATTGCTCCTTTCTTCTTTCTTTTTTGTCTCGCCTGCTACAGACGGACGCTGTCTGAGCGAACGACCTGAAATGTCTGCGGCTCAACCTCTACGCCGTAATCCCGTTTGGCCGCTTCCACACTGATGTATCCCTGGCGGACGTCCTCGGCGATCTGCTGCGGATCCCTCTCCAGGGGATCTCCATATCCTCCGCCGCTTGGTGTCACTAGCGTCACGGTCTCCCCGTACTTCAGGAAAATGACATCTCCCAATGCATGCTCCAGCACCTTTTCCGCTTCCGTACCTTCATTTATGATCCATTTCCCGCTTTTACCGGGCTTGCCGCCAAACAATCCCTGCGGCGGGATTTTGGACTTTTGCGACGTATGGAAAAACTGCGCGTCATCTCCGAGAATTTTATAGCTGCGCTTGTGTGCAAGTCCGCCGCGATACTTCCCGGGGCCACCGGAGTCTTGTACGATAGAGCGCTCCAGAAACAGCACCGGGGCCTCAATTTCCTGAGCCTCGACAGGGGGGATCGGGCAGTTGGTCACATGGCAGGACATTACAGAGAGACCGTCCTTCGTCGGTCGAGCCCCTAACCCGCCGGGAACAATTTCGCCCCAATACTGCCGATGACCGACTTCGCCGCCACGCGGATGGGTATCCATATTGATCGCCGAGCAGAAGTCGTACAAGCATCCGCACGAGTCTGCAATCACGCGGTCAGGTATGGCTTCAGACAAGGCACCCATGATCAGATCGACGACGATGTGCGCCGTCACCATGCGCTGGAAGCAGCCGATCGGAGCCTGACAGTTCACCAGTGTCCCCTTTGGGGCAACAATCTTGATCGAGCGATGACAGCCGTCATTGATCGGGATCGTCGGATCGATAATCGTTTTTAGCGTGTAGTAGACTGCCGAAACCGTTGCGGAAAGCGGCGAGTTGATCGGACCGTAGACTTGCGGATCAGTGCCGGTGAAGTCAAACGTAATATCGCTCCCGGCAATCGTCACGGCTACTTTCAACGTATACGGGCCGCCTTTGTAGCCGTCATCCAGAATTTTCTCTTCGTGATGGTACACGCCGTCTTTGATGGATTCGATTTCCCAGCGGGTCAATCTTTCCGAGTAGTCCAGCAGCTCATTGAAAATCTGTCTGGTGTCTTCATAGCCGTATTTTTTTACCAGCTCTTGCAACCCTTTGGCGCCGATATTGCACCCGGAGATCTGTGCCAGCAGATCGCCCTTCATGTCATGCGGCACACGCGTATTGTTGAGTATGACTCTCCACAACGCTTCGTTGCGGACACCGGCAGCGTAGAGCTTGACCGGCTCAAGCAGGAAGCCTTCCTGCCAGATTTCCACTGTCCAGGAATCACCTGTCCATACGCCACCGACGTCACGATGATGGAGCATGGTAACCGAATAACCGATCAGCGTCTCTTCCAGAAAGACCGGTGCGACCATGATCAAATCTTTGGTATGGTGGCTCCCCAACGAGTCGCCCCCTGCATACGGGTGATTGGTGACGATGATATCGCCTGGCTGCAATTGCTCGGGAGAGAAAAACTTGGTTAAAATTGTATTCAGGGCCGGCCCCAAGCAATTCAGATGAATCGGGATGTTGGCCCCTTCTGACAGCATTTGACCCGAACCATCAAAAATGGCCGAGGAGCAATCGCGCATTTCCTTGACTATCGTAGAATAGCTTGCACGGACCATCGTTTCTGTCATTTGCTCTGCGATTGATTTTAAAGCGTTATTGACAACTTCAATTAAGATCGGGCTTGCCACGTCGACTCTCTCCCCTCTAAGCGTTCGTCTCGATAATTAATGAGCGATATTCGTCTACCCGCATGGATTGCCCCGGGTAGATCACGGTTGTGGAACCCATCTCACCGATTATTGCCGGTTCGTTAAGCGTAAAGCCTGGGTATAATTGATCGCGATCGAATACTGGCACAGTATACGGTTTGCCGTCAAAAATCACTTCGCCCATGCGTTTCTCGACAGCTTTACTACCCGTTTTCCAGGTTTCCGTCTGTTCGAGTGAAATCGTCTCTACGATGCCGACCGCGCTGACCCGATAATTAACCAGCTCGACCTGGTCGCCGCGCAACGAGTGACCGTAGGTTTGCTCATGCAAGTTGTGGAAGGCGTCGATGAACGCTTTGACTGTATCGTCCGTGATTTCGCCCGACGGCACTTGAACGTTCAATTCAAACGCTTGTCCCAGATAGCGGAGCTCGCATGAGCGCATGAGAATCTGGTTGTCTGCTTCTACCCCTTCAGCAATCAGCTGGTTAACCCCTTCCTGTTCCAGCCGGGCAAAAATTTCCGTCAATTCTGCAGGATTTACTTGTTCGGAATCTTGTACTTTTGTATAAACAAAGTCGTGTTTAATATCTGCCAAAACTTGCCCCATCGCCGCAAACGTCCCCGGAGAGTATGGCACGATCACGCGCGGTATCTCCAATTCCTGAGCGAGCTTCGCTGCATGCAGTCCGCCGGCGCCGCCGAAGGAAACGAGCGTAAATTCACGCGGGTCGTAGCCTTTTTGGACGGAGACAAACTTAATCGCACGCATCATATTGGCATTGACTACTTCAATAATGCCTTCAGCAGCTTCATACAAATCGAGCTTGAGCGGTTTTGCGATTTTTTCCAGAATGGCCTGCTTGGTTGTCTCCAGGACATTCGACAAGTCTTCCAGAAAGATTTCCGGTCGAATCCGTCCCAGCACGAGGTTGGCATCGGTAACGGTCGGGTGCACGCCGCCACGCTGGTAACATACCGGCCCCGGTTTCGCTCCCGCACTGATCGGCCCGACTTTAAGCGCTCCCCCTTTGTCATACCAGGCGATGCTTCCCCCGCCAGCGCCGATAAAGTCAAGATCGACAGTAGGGATGTTGATCGGGTAGCCTTCAATATGACTGTCTGTACGGAAATGAATGCGATTGCTCTGAATCAGCGATACGTCGCAGCTCGTGCCGCCCATATCGAAGGTAATCAGATTGCTTACGCCCATCAGTTTTCCTAAATAATTGGCAGCGATGATCCCGCCAATCGGTCCGGAATCAGAGACGGTCACCGGTTTTTTCTTGGCACTGTTGAAACTCATAATCCCTGCATTCGAATTCATCATGTAGGTTGTCGCCTGGATTTTGCTCTGCTCCAGCGCCTGGTTGAAATCCTCGATATGCGACACCATATTCGGCATCATATACGCGTTAATGACAGTCGTCGAGGTGCGCTCGTACTCACGGAATTGCGGGTTGATTTCAGACGAGATGGAGACATACAAATCTGGCATTTCCGCTAGCAGGTACGCTTTGATTTGCTGCTCATGCGCCGGATTCTGGTACGAGTGCAGCAAGCAAACCGCTACCGAGCGAATGTTTTTCGCTTTCAGCTGCTCGACGATTTGCTTTAGCTCATCAATAGCCAACGGTTCAACAACGTCTCCCTGGAAATTCATCCGCTCTGTCACTTCGAAGCGCAATTCACGCCGTACCAGCGGCTCCGGTTTGTCGAGAAAATTGTTGTAGATTTGCTTGTCCCGCCACGCCCGCGCGATCTCCAGAACATCCTTGAAGCCTTTGGTCGTAATGAGCGCGATCGATTCGTTCTCGCGTTGGGCAATCATGTTGACGACGATGGTCGTACCGTAAACGAGTTCCGTAATGTCTTTCGCATCTATGCCAGCCAGTGCGCAAACCTTGTTGATGCCTGTAAAAATCCCGTTGATCAAATTGTCTGGCGTAGTCGCTGTTTTGGTGGAGAAAATTTCCCCGGATGTACAATTCGTCAACACCAGGTCGGTGTTCGTTCCTCCCGTATCGATGCCAATTCTATACATGTTTATCACACCTACTCTACGCGTTTTTTTCAAAATGGCTAATCATGGAACGAGCAAGCGCTCTTTCGTAATAATCCTCGGCATTCACATCAAAATCGTATCCCTTTGCAAGCAATAGCTGCAAAAACGGGGTTATTTTTCGTCCGTACTCTTCCATACACTCTTTTGCCATCACACCCGGCCAAGCGTTGCAGCTGATCGTTGTCCTTCTGTTTCTGGTACTGACAGATGCTGGTATGTTTTCATACGCGGCTTCATCATCACTTGTAAATACGTATTTATCAAGATTGCCGTGCGGAATTCCTTCGATCGCTTTTCCTTGAACAACCGAACCGCGAACCTCGTAGGGATCTGCACACAAGTCGAGAATAATCGCATGCTCCGGCAATTTGCCCAGCAAATCATTGGAAATGATCACCTGCGTCGGATCAGGGCGCTTTGTCGCATCCACAAGTATATCTGTCTCTTGCAAAATGGCTTCAACGGTGTCCAGAAATGCGGTGCTTTCTTTGTCGAGAAATTCAACGGTAATGCCTTTGAACCCATTTTGGGCAAACGGATAGTTTGGAAAGAGCTGGAACGCGTATTTCCCCGCCTGCACGCCCAGATTGCCCAGCCCGATAATCGCCACCTTCATCGCCCTTTCGACGGGACGATCGGTAAAGCTCTGCCTGGCAAGCTCCTCAAACGCTGTCTGCATTCCTGCCAAAGCCGTCATTTCGTAGGTGACGACAAGCCGCTGGTTGCGGTCGTCTACGATAGCATCCAACGAAAACGCTTGTATGTCCAGCTCCCGCAGCAAATTTACGAGCCGCGGACGGGTTTCATAATGCAGCATCGCCAGCAGCCCGGATTTGCGCTTCATTTTTTGGATGAGCTCAAACTCTGGAGAGCGGACGATGACCACCAGGTCCTGGCTGTATATGTCATTTTCTGCGGCAAAGCGAATGTTCGGATTGCACTGCAGATAATCTGCCTCAGTAAAGCCCAGTTTCTCGCCATACCCCTTTTCCAGGTAGATGGTAACCGGATAGGCTGTTAGATTGGCAAAAAACTGCGGCAAAAAGTCCCGTTTCTCCCCCCTTTCCTTATACATCTTTGGGAACCCAATACCAGTTATCATGTATACCTCCCTGCTCGATCTTGCCTCCATTTTTCGCAGTGATTGAACTTCTATTGTCGATTATATTGATTCAGCTTTTGTCAGGGTATTTACATAGTAAACAAATGCAAATTCTTTTTTTATCCAAAAGGATAAAAGGTTATACGGGCTTACTGGTTTCCAGGTTGTTTGAGGAAATGAAAAAAGCCCAATTTCTCCGCTGAGAACTGAGCTTGTTTACAACAAAAGATAGGGTCAGTGATAACCGATGCAGGAGGCTCAACGGCTTTTCACATTCTGCTTGATCCGGCTCGCAATCACTTCCAGGACAATCGCAAAGGCCAAAATGAAGTACGTGATCACACCGACTTCGCGCAAATCGTAATAATACGCGCTGGCCATAAACATGTCGTAGCCGATCCCTCCTGCGCCTGCTGCTGCCCCCATCGCCACGGCGACGGCAAAATTAATCTCAAAGCGCAGGAACGTCCAGGAGATCAGGTACGTTGTGGTAGACGGCAAAACCGCCTGAGAGACGATCTGCCACCAATTCGCCCCGCTGGACCGCAGCGCTTCGATTACGCCGTTGTCCAGCTCTTCGAACGCCTCTGCATACGCCTTGATCAAGTAACCGACGGAGTGAAAGGTCATGCCGATGACGGCGGCAACGCTGCCAAGCCCGGCGGCAACAGAGAATATCAGCACCCACAGTACGGTCGGCACCGCGCGGATGAATGCGACAATCCATTTGATCACATTGGAGATGCTCTTCGTCGACAAATTACGGGCGGCGAGCAGTCCCAAAAACACGGCAATCACTGCGCCGAACAAGGTCGTCAGGAATGCCAGCCCCATCGTCACAAACACCTGATAGATCGCTTCGGCGACTGTGAAGTGCTGCAGATGCGGCTCGAACAACATCGTTTTCGCTGACTGCAGGGCAGAAGCCAGCGCTTTGCTGAATTCGAGCTGCTTGTAGTCAAACGTGAGAAAGCCGTACACAGTGGCGATGACCAGGACGAGCATCGTCAACTGCAGCATGATCGTTTCCTTGCTGAAGGTCTTTACCTTGATTTTCGTCAACGCAGGCGTTTGCGCATTCTGCTTGTACTCGATCGCGATGCGTTTGAACGATTCTTCCATTTCCACTACAAAATCACCCTCCTGATGTAGTTGGATACGTTTTCGATGAGCAAAATGGCGATGACCACCACGATCACGACAAGACTGGCTGCATGGTAATTCAAGCTCTTGTAGTACAGGCTGAAAGCAAAGCCGATGCCTGTACCGGTCAATATCCCGATGAGCGTGGCGCTGCGGATGTTCGTCTCGATCATAAACAGAACCCAACTGACGATTTGCGGAATGCACGAAGGAATCACCGACTGGAAAATAATCGCAAAAAAGCTGGCCCCCGTCGCTTGCAGCGCTTCGACAGAGCTGCTGCTGACCTCGTCGATCGTCTCGACGAACGCGCGCGTCAAAAAGCCGAACGAGCCGAAAAACAGGGCGAAGTATCCGGTCAATGCGCTTTGTCCAAAGGAAAACAGCAAGATCATCGCCCAGGCCGACACGTCGATATTGCGGAAAAGCGTGGCGATCCCCCTCGTCACTTTTCTCATCAGGGCGTTGGTGCCTGTCGTTTGCGAACCGAAAATGGCGAACAGCAGTGAAAACAGGGCGGCAACCGATGCAGCCGCAACCGACAGCAGCACCGTGTCCTTCAATTTGTACAGGATATCGGGCAGCTTCGCGAGCGCTTTTTCATTCGGATAAAAGTTGGAAAACGCCCATACGATCGCCTTGGGAATGGAAGTGAAGCCTTTTTCCACATCGTATTTGGTGATGACGATCGAGACGCAGGTGATGGCGATGAGCAGCGCGAAGAACATGAGTGTATGTGTTCGCTTTTTGGCAAAGAAGTCACCCCGCATGTTTTCCTCCCAGGTCCAGAATGAGTTCACCTGCCTCCGAACCGTAAATGCCGTAAATCTGCTCTGCCGTAATCTCCGCCGGCGAGCCGTCGTAGACGATCCGCCCTTTGTTGACGCCGATAATGCGGTCGGAGTACTTCAGCGCTACCTCGACCTGATGCAGGTTGACCAGAACGGTGATGCCCATGCTCGTCGAAATCGTGCGCAAATAGTCCATGATGACCTTCGAGGCATTCGGGTCCAATGAGGCGATCGGCTCGTCACAGAGCAGCATTTTGGGCGACTGGATCAACGCCCGGGCAATCCCGACGCGCTGTTTTTGCCCGCCGCTTAGCTGGTCGGCGCGCTTGTACATCTGCTCTTCCAGTCCCAATATGTGCAGCAGCTTGGCAGCCTGCTGTTTTTCCTCTTCCGAGTAGAGACCGAGCATGCCGGCCAATGTCGATTTGTAGCCAAGCCGTCCGTGCAGTACGTTTTCGATCACGGACAGCCGGTTGACCAGATTGTAGTGCTGAAAGATCATGCCGATTTTTCGCCTGATTTTTTTCAGCTCTGTTTTGCCGCTCGTCCGCACATCGACGCCATCGAACAGGATTTCGCCGCTGCTGGCCTCAATCATCCGGTTGACACAGCGAAGGAGGGTCGATTTCCCCGCCCCCGATGGTCCGATGATCGATACGAATTCCCCTTCTGCCACAGAAAACTGTACGTCGTGCAGCGCCTTCGTATTGACGCCGTACTGTTTGGATACGTGCTTCAACTCAAGTAACGTGCTCACTGGCAACTCCCCTCACACAAGGTTTTTTCATGAGACGCGTTAATTGGACAATTCACGCACTGGATTAAACCATGCGTCTTCCACCGGTACGAATTTCTCGTTGCCGGCTTTCTCAAAAATGCCGTGGAACTTGCTGTCTTTCGGTACGAAAATTTTCGGGTTGTTCGCCACTTCATCGGCTGTGAATGCAGCTAACAGCTTCTTCCGGTCTTCTTCGCTGACGGTGTCGGTATTGACAGCGAACGGAGAATTCAATACAGGGGCGACGTAAATGGCGACAAACTCCTGGCCGTGCAAGTTATTGAACGGCTCGGCTGCATCCTGCTTCACGCGGTAGACCGCTCCCGGCTTGTTGTTCGTGCCGTCAGCCAGCTCGACGTAGTTGTTCATGCAAGTATCGCACGTAGCCGCCACATCCGCCTTGTCCATCAAGAGGTTGACGACCGAGCCCTGGTGTGATCCGCCGTACAGCACCTCGCTGAAGAACTTGCCGGGACCGCCTTCAAGCAAATTCTCCGCAGTCACTGGCTTGCCGGGATCTTTTTTGGAAAAGTAAGAGGCGATTGCCTTAGACGGCACTTTGAATCCGGACGTCGAGCTGTTGGACACAAAGGAGAAGCGTTTCCCAGCGATGTTGTCCAGCGAGTACCCACCGCCGCTCTTGTACTGGTCTGCATTTGCTTTTTTTACATTGATCCAGCTATAGTACACGGCATCGTCAAGCGTGCCCGATTTGCCTGAGTTGACGACGAGCGGCATGACCTTCTGGTTTTTGTTATGCGCCTCAATGTATGACTGGGCACCGAGGAAGGCGAGATCCGCATTGCCATTGGCAATCGACTCGACGGCGATAATATAGTCGGTCGTGGTCTTATGCTCGACTTTTTTGCCCGTAGCCTTTTCGATCAGCGCGCCGATCTCTTCGCGAGCTTCCTTCGAATTGTCGCTGGACTCATTGGGCAGCCAGGCGATTGTAATCGTATCCTTCCCCTTGGAATTTCCGGCTCCTGCTGTGGAACACCCTGCTGCAGTTAATGCAAACATCACCGATACCATGAGCAACCATGCTTTTTTCATCGTTTTAACCCCTCTCGTCCGCTTTAAGTAGGATGTCAACTTATACGTCCTGCACCATTTGTGCTGCTTCATCTGTGGCTGTGACCAGCCGGCCATTTTGCATGTTGTACTCCCGATGGCAGAGATTTTTCATAAACGCGAGATCGTGGAAAATCCCCAGCATCGTCGTTCCTTCGCTCATGAGCTGTTCCATCAGCTCCCGCACCTTGACTTTTGATGCATTGTCCAGGCTCGCTGTCGGCTCATCCAAAAGCAACAGCCGCGGGTGCTTCACCATCGCTCTGGCGATGTTCAGCCGCAGCTTTTCGCCGCCGGAAAACGTCGCCGGATAGCTGTCCCACAAGCTTGGATCGAGCTCAAAATGGCTGAGCATCGCTTCCGCTTCGGCCTGGGCGAACTCCCGTCCGTGGCCCATTTCCAGGATCGCCTGCTGGACCAGCTCGCGGGCCGTCGTACGCGGCATGACGTGAAGGAATTGCGAGACGTAGCCAATCTCGTGCTTGCGCAAGTAGATCATTTCGCGTTCCGTCGCGCGGGCGAGATCGATCGGGCCGTATTGCTTCGAGTGATACCAGATGGCTCCGCCCTGCGGCAAATAGGTGCGGTAAATGCATTTGAGCACAGTCGATTTCCCGCTTCCGCTCTTGCCTGTAATCCCGACGAATTCGCCTTCCTTAACGTAAAGATCGATGTCATCGATCGCCTTGATGTGTTTGCCTAAGTTATGCAACGTAAACGACTTGGAGATATTATCGATGGTCAGTATGTTATCCACCCTGTCACCCTGCTTTCACCGTTCTTGTGTAGATTTGCTCAGACCCGGTAATTCGTTTTCTGGACGAGCTCGCCGTCGACGAATACAGATGTAATCACGGGGAAATCCGGATCGATTTTCTCGATGATCAGCAAATCCGCTTTCTTGCCTTCCCGGATCGAACCGATCTCATCATCCAGTCCGACCGCTTTCGCCGGATTGATCGTCACCAGCTTGAACATGTCCGCCAGATCCAGGCCGCAGCGCTTGTTCAGTTCAAAAATCGCGTGCAGCATCGCCGCCGGATAGTAGTCGCTGCATAATATGTCGATGCACTCATGCTGAATGGCTTCGGCTGCGGACAAGTTGCCGCTGTGCGAGCCGCCGAGCATGACGTTGGGTGCGCCGGCGATCGTGTACATTCCGGCTGCTTTGGCTTTTTTGGCGATCTCGAGCGTGATCGGGAACTCGCTGATGGTCGCGCCAAAGCCTTGCACGAGATCGATCTTTTCCAGTGAATCATCGTCGTGGGAAGCGATGGAAATGGAGATTTCCTGAGCCATCCGGGCAATCTCCCTGATGCCCTCGATCGTCAGCTTCTCCGCTGACTGACGTTCGTCAATCATCGTCTCGATTTCTTCATCCGTCATGTCACCGTAGCCTTTGATCGTATTCCGGTACAATTCCAAATCCCGGTACTGCCCTTGTCCCGGCGTATGGTCCATAAACGAAATGAGGTGGACCTTCTTCTCGGCGATATAGCTTTTCAAGTTGTCGATTTCTTCGAGATTGTCAATTTCGAACCGCGCGTGAAAGCGATGGCGGACGAGGTGCTTCGTATGGTGCGTTTGATCGATCAAATCAATGAACTTTCTCACGTTCTGCGGCTCGCGGATCGGCTTGTAGGCGTACTCGGACCCTTTGTACAGGGAGAGCGAGTGGAACATGGTGGTGATCCCGTGGGAGATCAGCTGTTTTTCCGTCTCTCTCAGGCTGAGCTGAAAATCCATCAGCGACGTTGGCCGCGGCGCAGCCATGTGTTCGATATAATCGGAATGCAGGTCGATGAAACCGGGAGAAATGTAGCCGCCTGCAGCATCGATGCGTTCGGCGTCTGCCGGATACTCCTGTTCCCCGGCGCGAACGATTTGCTCAATGCGATTGCCGCTAATGAGTAGATCGAAACCGCTCAAGATGCCTTCTTCGCTGACGATCTTGCCATTGCTGATTACATACACGCTGTTTCCTCCGTTTCTTCCAGGGCGTCCGGTGTCTTCTTCGCGGGAAATTCCGATCTTCGATGCTTGAATATCCGGCGCTTTCCGGACACGCGTTTGCCAGGCTACCGGTGCTTTCGCTACACGAGCGAGTGCACCAACTGCTGTGTATACGAATGCTGCGGATCCTCGAGAATCTGGTCCGTCAGCCCCTGCTCGACCACTCTGCCGTCCAGCATGACCAGCGTGCGGTCGGCCAGCATGCGAATGACGCCCAAATCGTGCGAGACGATGATGATGCTGATATTCAGATCGCGCTGCAGCTGCTTGATCAAGTCCAGCACGCTCGCTTGCACGGATAAGTCCAGTCCGGTCGTCACTTCATCGAGCAAGAGAATCGGCGGATTGTTGGACAGCGCCTTGGCGATCTGCACCCGCTGCTGCATCCCGCCGGAGAAGTTTTTCGGCGCTTCCTTCATCCGGTAGGTGGGGATGTTGACATGCTCAAGCAACGCTTTCCCCCGCTGCTCCATCGCCCCGACATGCCGGTTGCCCGCAGCAATCAGCTTTTCCGCGATATTGCCGATCGCCGAGAAATTCATCCGCAGTCCGAGCAGCGGGTTCTGATACACCTTGCCAAGTACGTGGTTGCGAATATAGCGCTTTTGCTGAGCCGACTCGCTGAATATGTTGGTCGAGCCGGATTTATAGGAACGGATGTATGCCTCTCCACTCGTGACCTCCTGGTCAAAGTACAGGCATCGCATCAACGTGGATTTTCCGCTGCCGCTCTCGCCGACGATGCCCAGCACTTCGCCGGGATACAGATCAAACGAAATGTCCTGGCAGGAATAGACGGTGCCGCACGTCGGGCAAAAATTTTTGATCAAACGGTCATTCGAATGCTCCCGGCAATTCACGCAGCCCGGGCCGAACTGTTTGTTCAGCTGGCGAAGGGATAAAATCGGCGTCACAAAATCATCCATGTACGGACACCTCCTGCGCTTGTGGCTGTGTTTGTTTGTTGTTTAATCTGGATAAACAGTAGCTCGTATCATTGCATTGGTGGTAGGTATCGCCCGTCGTCTCATCGACCAGCTCATCCATGAACACTCCGGTCGCCCCGCACAGCCTGCAGGTGTTCTCTGCGGCTGACTCGGCTTGAAACGGGTAGTCGTCGAAGGCAAGCGACACGACTTGCGTATACGGCGGGACGGCAAACACTTTCTTTTCCCTGCCCGCCCCCAGCAAAATCAATGCCTCGGAATGGTTCATTTTGGGATTGTCAAAGCGCGGGATCGGACTTGGTGTCATCACGTAGCGGTCGTGCACCATGACCGGATGGGCAGCGCCTGTCGACATGCTGCCGTAGCGCATGATCTGTTCAAACAGCATGAGCCACGCCCCGCTGTATTCTTTCTCGCCGTGCAATTTCTTCGTTTCCTGCTCACTCGGCTCATAGTCGCGCAGCGGTTCGCAAATCGGCACTTGCAACACCATCAGCTGTCCGGCTTGCAAGGGGACCTCGGGAATTCTGTGCCGGGATTGAATAATCGTGGCCTTGCCGGTTTCATCCGTCACGGGAATGCCCGTCGTTTTCCGGACCAGCTTTTTGATGTTCACCGCATTTACCGACTCGTCCGAGCCTTGGTCGATCACTTTCAGCACGTCGTCTTTACCCACGAGCGACAGCGTCAACTGCAAGCCGCCTGTGCCCCAGCCTCTGCCGATCGGCATCTCGCGCGAGGCGAATGGCACCTGGTAGCCCGGGATGGCCACAGCCTTTAGCGTTGCCCGTCTGATCTCGCGCTTCGAGCCCTCGTCAAAAAACGCAAAGTTGTAGTCGCTCATTGATTTCCCTCCTGGCTGCTCCGGTTTTCCTGTCTTTTTGTCTTGCGCGCACTGTCCAGCTTGGATTGGAACGTGACGTAGTGCGGCATTTTCAAATGGGAGATAAACCCGGTCGACTCGACAGAATCGATATGGAAAAGAACGAATTCTTCGTCGCTGGTCGGGTACTCGGGATTGCCCTTTTCCAGACTGTTGTCGAGGATGCCCATGGCGATCGCTTTTGTTTCGTTTTGGCCAAAACAGAGGCCGTAGCCGATTTCGAACTCGATTTCCTTTTTGCCGTGCGCTTTTTCGATAGTGACCGGAACGATCATCTCGACTTCCGTCAGCTTCACCTCGCCCAGGTAGTAGGCGTCGTCCTCGTCCGCAGACGGATCGGTCGGGTTGTCAATGTAGACCGGCACGTGCCCGACACGTAGCTCGCCGACAGTCGGATGGAGCACGCCATAGGCGCGAATGACTGCGTAGGCGAGTGACGTCACCGCGCCCGTCTGTCCTCTCGTCAGCACCTGCAAGCGCTGGCTGCGGCTAGTCGGAAAGGTCAGACTCTTGCGCGTGACATCGTCAGGCTCCTGATCCTGACTGTCGCACTCGGCCAACAAGCCTTCCTTGCGCAAATAGTCCATCACTTTTGGATATTGGATCACATGATGCGCGCCGTCAGCCGCCTGCGCTTGTTCTGCCTGAAAATTGGCAAGCCATTGACGTGCATCTGCCACTGTTTCCTCCGTCAGTTCAAAATCGAGCAGGCGGTGCGTGTAGTCTTGCGTCGCTCCGAGAATTTGACCGCCGGGGATGTCTTTAAAGCTGGCGGATATTCTCCGTTCGACCCACATGTGCTCTGATTCGATCGTCCGCGAGTAATGCTTGCGCGGCAACGTGGAGCGATAGGCCCGCAGCAGGAAAACCGCTTCCTCGGGATTGCCCTCCGCTTGCTTGATGGCGATGGCCGCGAGCGTTTCACTGTACAGACTGCCCTCGGACATGACCTGGTCGATCAAGCCTCTCATCCCGCCTGCGATACTCGGGATGTCCAGTACCGTGCCGTGTTTGAGTCGTTCGTATTTCAGCCGTTTGATTGATTCTTCGATGGCGAGCGTCCCGCCTTTGACTGCTACGTAACCCATTTATCCCATCACCTGCTCTGCGATTTGCGTCGTTCTCGGTAAACATACCAGCTGATGCTGCCCGTCGATGAAGATCAGATCGATGCCCATCGGAAATTCCGCGTTTTTCTGTTCGCGGATGGGCAGCCAGTCCCCGCTCCGTACTACATGTGCGGCGTTCTCGGCTCTGATCCCGGGTCCTTTGAGCAGCAAGCGCGGATCGGGACTGACAGCGTCTGCCTCAACGATGATCGTCGCCGATTCGTGCGGGTCGATCAGACTCCCCGTCTTGGCCTGCTCCAATGCTCGTTCAAACTGCCGCGGCTCCGCACCTGTCAGCACAAACACGACATCGGCTTGATCTTGCTCCACAGCTTTGGCATAGGTGAGCTGATTGATCAGCCTCGTGACCTGCTCGGCCACTGCGTGCTCTGCCACCACGGCAAAAGTCACTTCCGTATCCAAAAGCATCAGCGCCAACATCAGCGTCGACGGATAGCAGTCCGCTTGCAGGTCGAGCTTGTTCGCCTGTTCACTCAGATCGGCGATCACGCCCGGCCTCGACAAGGAATTCAGCACGTTGCGATAGACGCTCTGTATGTCATGGACGGTGTCCAAACTCATCTGCTTCCCTCCTCATCCATCGTTTCAAAGTTGACTTTCGTCTGCAGCACGCCGCGCTGAGCCGCCAAGCGTCTGTCCAGCCACGCTGCTTCTGCTGCCAGCAGCCGATCTGTCCAGCCGGTTGTTTCCGGCAAATCAGCCTGATAGGCTGCGTCGATGACGGCCAAGTGATACGCATGCTGGCGATCATCCGACTTGAGGATGCCAAGCCCGATCGCATCGTGAATCTGGACCTTGCACTCGGTCACAAACACTTCCCCTATATAGAACAAGCTTTTCTTCGAGGTTTCTCTCGCCTTGATCATCACCAGACCGTGATTGGGTGCTTCGATTGTCTTCACGTCGTATCGCCGGGTAATTTCCTCTGCCAGCTGGGCAGCCAGCTCTTTCGCGCCATTGACCAGGATTTCCGTTCTGCGTCTCCGCTTCATCCTTTTGCCTCCCTCATCTCGTAATCACCCTGCACTTTCAATCTATCTTGTTGCCAAGTTGACGGAGGTAAAGACTCTGTTAACTATGTGTACCTTTTGTAAATGGGCACGGTTGTACCACCGAGATGGTTATGGGGACAGCCACGGTAATTCCCTGCCTCCCGCTTCAATTGGTAATGACATACGTAAAACAATCGCTGCGGTACAAAATCTTCGTGTATTCCAGCACCGTCCCGGAGTCTTTGTCCGTGCAGACCGACTCGACGGACAAGAGCGGAATCATTCCTGTGCAATCGAGCAGCTCGCGCTCGTATCTGGTCGGGACGTTTACGCTTAAAATGCTTTGCTTGGAATGAATCTCGTGATACCCTTTCGTCTGGTAATAAGCCCACATTGACGTGATCTCACTGCCCTCCGTGGCGATGTCGGCAAACACGGATTCGGGCACGTACGAAATATGCAGAGCAATCGCCTGCCGATCGACAATCCGCAGACGTCCAATCTTGAACACCCGTTCGTGGGCTGCCGCATCCAGCGCCTGAAAAATCTTCTCGCAGTAGTCGATCGGTTCGCAGCAAATGTTTTTCGATTTGTAATCATAGCCCTGCTCGATCATTTTCTGGCTGAAGCTGACGTTGCCGGAGAGGACGAGCGGAATTTGCTGCCGCCTGTCCTTGACGTAGCTGCCCATGCCCTGTCGTGAAAAGATGTAGCCGAGCTCTTGGAGCCGGTTGTAGGCTTTGCGGGCCGTAATCCTCGGCACTTTGTACATATCGGCAAGCACATTTTCCGAGGGCAGCTTGTCATTTGGTTTGTACGTGCCGGTATGGATTTCCTCGATCAATTTGTCTACCATGGCCAGTTCCTCTGTCATTTCGAACGCCTCCTTTTCGTCATTTGCAATCATGGTTTCACCTAGCCCGATTAGAAAAACCAGACTTATCCCCCAGCCCAATAGCGAAAGCCGCGAACGTAAACTTTCTGAAAGTACAAAAAGAAAACGGCATACTTACCGTTCAGCAATGTATACCGTTTCTCTAGTGACCATTACAAAAGCAACGTAATTATCAAGAGTTTGCATATTTTTCTATAAAGCTCTGCACGTCATTTAGCTCGTAAAAGCGCTCTTCCATCACAGCCCGCGGCCACTCCCACCAGGCGATCTGCAGCAGCTTCGTACAGACGTCTTCCGGAAAGCGCATTTTGATCGGCTTGGCCGGAACGCCTGCGACGATTTGGTACGGCTCGACGTCCTTGGTGACGACCGCGCCGGAGGCAATGACCGCCCCGGTTCCAATCGTGACGCCTTTCATCACGATCGCTCCGTGGCCAATCCAGACATCGTGGCCGATCGTCACCCGGTTCGAACGACGCCAGTCAAAAATCATGTCGTCGTCCGTCTGGGCAAAACCGTAATCGATCCTGCGGTAGGTCATATGGTGCTGGGTGACCCGCTCCATCGGGTGATTCACCGGATTGATGCAGACGTGGGAAGCGATGGAGCAGTACTTGCCGATCTCGGCGTAGTTGATCGTAACGTCATCCATCGTGTAGGTGTAATCGTCGATGCTGGATTCGATGATTTTGTTGGTCGGGCCAATCCACGTCCAGTCTCCCGCCCGGCTGTCGACGATCTGGGCCGTCGGGTGCAGGAACGGTTCGCCTGAGCTTTTCCCTGTTTGCTGAACTTGGTGAATATGCTTCATTGCGAGACACCTCTTTTTAAAGGTCATAGGCTACAGCATGTCGTATCGTTACGCGGCTTCCACCGCATGGACCATCTCATTACGCGATTCTTATGGCGGGGACGTGGTCTGAATCGTCTCTTTACGCGCCTGCAGGGCGTGAATCGCTGAGATTCCCGGATTTTTCTCGCCCAGCGTGACTGCTTTTTCTCCATAAAAGCCGTGGAAGTCCGTCCCGCCTGTCATGACCAAGTCGTACTCATCGGCTAACCGCTTCGCGCGTTCCTCATCAGCCGTGTCGTGCAGCGGATGCCATACTTCTATGCCTTCCAGCCCGAATTCCGCCAGCTCCGGTACCGCTTCAAAATTGCCGTACTGTCCCGGATGGGCGAGAACGGGCACGCCACCGGCCAGGCGGATGGCCTGAATCGCCGCTTTGGCTTCGACGTATTCCAGGGGAATGTAGGCAACCCCCGGCTTCTCTCCGTTCTGCCCGCGTGAAAACAGCGTTTTGTACAGATCGCCATAGATCGTCGTCGTGTAGCCATGATCGATCAGTGCATGCATGATGTGTTGTTTGTATACGCCCGTACCGC
The DNA here is from genome assembly GCA_946402065.1 of uncultured Brevibacillus sp. Taxonomy (GTDB): domain Bacteria; phylum Bacillota; class Bacilli; order Brevibacillales; family Brevibacillaceae; genus Brevibacillus_D. Next base: position 70,223 of record CAMIVR010000001.1, read on the forward strand.
CTTTGGCGTAATCCATGACCTGCTCCCACGTAATCGTGTAGCCCGCTTCGATCAACGATTTGACCATCTGGGCAGAAGCCTGATGCCGCCGTTCAATCAGCGGCGCACAGATGCGCTCGATGGCTGCGTGCCCCGGTTCGATGTAGTAGCCGAGCACATGCACCCGTCGTTTGCGCAAAAAATCGTAGGCGGATATTTCAATCCCCGGGATAATCTCGACTCCTTGCGTTCTTCCCTTGTCGATCATCTCCGTCAAGCCAAGCGTCGTATCGTGATTGGTAATGGCCAGATGCGTGACGTCTGCCTCCACCGCCAGCTCCAGCACCGCTTCAAAGCTGAGGGAACAGTCGGAAATATTTGTATGGCAATGCAAATCGACTTTCACGGGCAGGCCTCCTTGTTTTCCTTGTTCTCAAGTCGACGTATCGCCAGCAGTCATGTCGTTTTTCTCTGACAGCAGGCGGTCTCGTTTCAGTTATCCCTGAAAAAACGCCGGTATAAAAATGAACAACTACTGTTAATCTAACTTGGCACCAAGTAGCACGGGTTAAGCAAACTTGAATACACTGTAAAAAACGTGTAAAGGGCGCATGTCATTGACTGTATTTCCTGTACGGTAACGTGTCCGCAGACGTGAAAGCACCAAAAAAAGCCCGGCTTTTTCACAGGTTACCGGAAACGGTGAAGTGCATAATCGCCAAACGCCCTGCGAATACTACTTCTGTCAAAATTTCCATCAGGAGGTATTTTCATGGCTCTCGTTCCTTATGAACCCTTTCGCTTTCTGGAAAGTATGCGCAAAGACCTTGATCACTTTTTTGAGACAGGTTTGCCGTCGTTCGGCAACATGGATCACAGATTTGGCATGCCGCGCATCGACATACAAGAAACCGACAGCGAAATCGTCGCCACCTGCGATATCCCCGGCTTGGAAAAGAAGGAAGACGTCCATATCAATCTGGACAACAACGTGTTGACGATCAGCGGCAGCATCAATCGGAAAAACGAAGTCAAAAGCGAGCAGATGCACCGCCAGGAACGCGTCTTTGGCCGGTTCCAGCGATCTGTCGCCCTGCCCGCCCGCGTTTCCGAGGAAGGGGTCAAGGCGTCCTACAAGAATGGCGTGCTGGAAATTCACCTGCCAAAATTGCAAGCGCCTGCAAAGAATAGCATCGATGTCGATTTTCACTGATTATCACTGGTCGCGTGCCTGGACATGAAAAATTGAGCGAGGACGTACTGTACCGATAAAGGCGCTCCCTTTGCCACTGCAAAAACCCTCAGTTTCCCGGTTGGAGAAACTGAGGGTTTTTGTTTTTACGCGATGTGCCCGTGTGCTGACGGGTCGCTTGGTGTTGATGTGACTTGTGCCCTTACGGTGCTGCACGGCACGGTGACGGTGTATCCGCTTGTGACGGTCGGGTCAAAGCCGCAGACCGGAATGCCGTTAATGGAAATACTGCTTAGGCTCATCGCTGCACAATCTGCGCCAAACGCAGGAAAATTGGGATACATTGACTCGATTTGCGATCTTGTGATTTGTCCGAAAAAAATTTATGATGAAGGAATGCCATCCCGCTAAGGGGGCATCGCGGTTCGAAAACTCCCGCGTTATCAAAACTAGGAGGGTACGGTATGTTCAATTTTTGGTTCGGCATTTTGTTTGTCCTGGTCAATTTTCTCTTTTTCCTCGCCTGCTACCGCTGGTTCGGCAAGACGGGCCTGTACGCCTGGGTCGGGGTCGCCACGGTACTTGCGAACATTCAGGTCGTCAAAACGATCGAGCTGTTCGGGCTGGTCATGACCTTGGGCAATACGATGTACGGAACGATTTACTTGACGAGCGACCTGCTCAATGAGAAGTACGGCGAAAAAGAAGCCAAAAAAGCCGTCTGGTTCGGTTTTTTCACGTTGATCATGACGACGGTGATCATGCAGATGGTGCTCGTCTTCCAGCCGCAAGCAGACGATATCGCGCAAGAGCCGATGAAGCAGCTTTTCGGCTTGATGCCCCGCCTGGCGCTGGCCAGCCTGACCGCCTATGTGGTCAGCCAGTTTACCGATGTCAAGATTTACTCGTTTCTCAAACGCATCTTTCCCCGTCCGAACCAGCTCTGGATTCGCAACAACGGCAGCACGATCGTCAGTCAGCTATTGGACACGCTGATTTTTTGCACGATCGCTTTTGCGAACGTCTACAGCTGGAACATCTGGTTCGACATCTTCATTACGACGTACCTGATCAAATTTGTCATCTCGGTGGCGACGACGCCGGTTCTGTACATCGCCAGGGGGTTTGTTCATAAAGAAAACGCAAGGATACATTCAGAGTGACAGGCATAGAAAAGAGAGGCGATCGACTGATTGCCTCTCTTTTTCTGACTGCTTGCTTTTTTCACATGCCAGGCCGTGTGAATCGCTTAACGGCTAGCTCCACCGCTTAAGCGTACCGACCGTGAATCCTAGCGTACGAATTCTTTCTTATCCAGCGTATACTTATCCAGCAGCGCCGGTACAGGCTCGTAGCCGATCCCCGCTCCGGTCGGCACCGTGATCGTTCCGTCCGCTGAAACGACGACCTCCGGATTGATGATGTCTTCCGTCCAATAGCGCGAAGAGGCGGACGTATCGCCAGGGATTTTGAAGTTCGGCAATGAGGTGATCGCGATGTTGTGAGCGCGGCCGATCCCTGACTCCAGCATTCCTCCGCACCAGACGGGAATTCCGTGCGACTGGCAGAGGTTGTGGATTTTAATCGACTCGGTAATGCCGCCGACCCGACCGATTTTAATGTTGATCGTACGCGTGCTGCCCATCTCGATCGCTTTGCGCGCATCTTCGTAGGAATGGATGCTCTCGTCCAGACAGATCGGCGTTTTCAGCTCAGCTTGCAGCTTGGCATGATCGTGAATGTCGTCATGCGCCAGCGGCTGCTCGATCATCAGCAGGTCCAGCTCATCCATTTGCCTGAAGATGTCGATGTCATCGAGCGTATAGGCGGAGTTGGCATCCGCCATCATCGGAACATTGCCAAAGCGTTGGCGCAGACCGCGCATTACGTCGATATCCTTGCCCGGTTTGATTTTGATTTTCATCCGGCGATAGCCTTGCGCGATGAAGTTCTCGACGAGGCGATAGAGGTCATCCAGATTTTCCTGAATTCCGATGCTGACCCCCACCTCGATTTTCTCCTTGGTGCCGCCAATCGCCTGCGCCAATGAGATGCCTTGCTGCTTCGCATACAAATCCCAGTACGCGCCTTCCAGGGCAGACTTGGCCATGTTGTTGCGGCGGATTGGCTTGAACAGCTTGCTGATCTCGTCCGGATGGGCGAATTCGCCATGCTCGAACAGCATCGGGATGAGAAAATCCTCACTGATGTGCAGGCAGGTTTTGATCGTCTCCTCGTTATACAGGGGATCCCAATCCGCTACGCACTCGCCGTAGCCGATGTGATCGCCACAGTGCAGCTCGGTGATGTAAAACTCCTTGACGGTCGTCGTGCCAAAGCTCGTTTGGAACGGCGCCTTCAGATTCATCTGCATTTTGCGCAAAACAATTTTGTCTGCTTTCATTTTCGTTCGCCACTCTTTCCTGATCATTTTTTTTCTGAGAAATTTGCAAAATTCCGACCTGCGTTACTCTACAAACACTTCGTCGTTCGCGTATAGCTGCTCCAGGCGCTGCGAACGCCGCTGCACGCGTACCTGATCCTTCATGACGATGCCCATCAGGATGAGATTGAGCAGGCTCATCCCCCCGGCAAACGAGTTGGAGCCCGACACGTTGTTCTCCTCTGTGGTGAAACAGAGGTCGGCCAGCCTGCCTACAGGTGACAGCGGGCGGTCTGTCGCTGCAATGATTTTCGCCCCTTGCTGCTTGACACTCTCCGCGATCCGCAGCGCTTCCTTGCTGTACCGCGGATAGGAAATGACAAAAGCGACGGACTCTTCAGTCAAATTGACGATTTTTTCGTGGATGTCGCCATTAAAGCTGCTCAGCTGAATGTTGTCCCGGTACTGGCTGAGAATCGTCGACAACCAGTGGGCGGGCCCGTAAGAGCCGCGATAGCCGACGACCAACACCTGATCGGCCTCAATCAGCCAGTTGACGGCTGTCCAGATGTCATTCTCGCTCTGATTCAGCTTGGCTTGCAATTGGCGCAAGATGGAAATATCCCGCTCGATCGCCTTGACGAACAAGCTGCCCGCTTCCTCTTCTTCCGCACTGCTCTCGCGATGGAGCTGATTCGCTCCGCTGGCGGACAGCACTTGCTTCTGAATGCTCGCCTGCATTTCCGAAAATCCGCTGAACCCGAGCGCATAGGACAAGCGAATGACGGTCGTCTCGCTGACATCCGCCTCCTTTCCAATCTGTACGGCGGTGAGGAAAACGGCGTTCTCCATGCGCTCCAGGAGAAATTGCGCTACCTTCTTCTGACCTGGTGACAGGTCTTCATACTTTGCTTTGATCAACTGTTCAAAGGTCAAGTCATCGCCCACCTTCTCTGAAACGAAGCTTATTCTTCATAATGATTAAATTTTGCAGGAATTACTTCATATCCAAATCATAGCACAGTATTGAAAAAAGAAAAGTACTTTTCCCAAAAAAAGAAGCGCCATTGTCATCTTGAACACGGCGCTGGATCAATATTTTCCCCGCTTTTGCGAGTGCAGCTATCAGTAATTGGAAAAACTGTGAAGGAAGTGCGGCATTTATGTGAACAAATAGCGATAAGTGCTGGAAATAGCCCGGAAGAGCTATTAGCCCGGATGCGAACTTTCCTATAATGAGCAGAGAGACACCTGAACTGCGTCAAAAACATGAGAAAGAGGGTTCAGCCTGATGACGTTGAACTACATGCTGTTTGCTTACGGTTTTCAAGTCGTTTGGAGTCCGGAGTTGATCGTCTTTACCATTTTGCTGGCTGTTTTGTATTTGTTGGCCGTTGGCCGCTTTCGCATTCACTTTGCCGACGCTGCCCCTGTCCCGCCGGGAAAGAAGCTGCTGTTTTTAACCGGACTCGTCCTGCTTTATTTTGGTCTGGGCAGCCCGCTTAACGTCGTTGGCCATTACATGTTTAGCGTTCACATGGTCCAGCAGTGCGTTCTCTACCTGATCATGCCTCCGCTGCTCCTGCTGGGCACGCCGGATTGGCTGCTCCGGCCTGTCTTTCGCAAAAAACCGGTGCAACGGCTCATGCGCGTGTTCACCAATCCGTTTTTAGGACTTTTGCTGTTTAATTCCCTGTTTTCCTTGTACCATCTGCCCGCCATCCTCGATGAAGTGATGCAGAGTGCGGCATTGGTGAATTTGTCCCACCTTGTGCTGTTGGGTGCAGCCTTTGTCATGTGGCTTCCTGTCGTCTGTCCGCTGCCGGAGCTGGACAAGCTGACGGAGCTGCGCAAGCTCGGCTACATGTTCGCCAACGGCGTTTTGCTTACCCCGGCCTGTGCGCTGATTATCTTTGCCGGAGCGCCCGTCTATGCCACCTATCTCGATGGACCGACACTGCTCTGTACGCCCTTTTTCTCAACCACGGCCGATATTCCCAAGCTGATTACGGGCTTGTCCACGCTGGAGGATCAGCAGCTTGGCGGCGTGTTGATGAAGCTGCTGCAAGAGTTTACCTATGGAACCGTGCTCGTCTACAACCTGCGAAAATGGTTTAACCGGGAAAAAGACGCTGACGGCTTCGATCCGTCCGATCTCGAACGCGCATGATTCACGGACCCGATACAACCACAGATCGTTGACCATGACGGAACCGGCGATGCTGTAAAAATGATTTGCGCTTGTGGAAAGGGGGCCCCATCGTGGCAACCAATCAACCGATACGAAAAATGACCCGCAAAACGACCGACCTGCTGATCGTCGTTCTGCTATGTCTCGTCGCGCTCACTCTGATCGCCTGGTTTTGGTGGAGCAAAGCCGGGTTGGCCACGTCAAGCCGGATACCTGACGTTGCCATGCAGACGTTAGACGGGAAGCCGTTCGTCTTTAGCCAGACGAAGGGAAAAGTGAAGCTGGTCGAATTCATCTATACCCGCTGTCCGGACATTTGTCCGACGACGACGGTGAAAATGGTCGAGCTGCAAAACATCCTCAAACAGAAGGGCATGTTCGGCAATCCAGTCGAGTTCGTCACCATTACGATTGACCCGCAGCACGATACGCCGGAGCTGCTGCGTGCCTATGCGGACAACCTGAAGGCAGACACGAAAGGATGGACGTTTGTGCGCGGAACGGAAGCGGAGACGAAGAAGTTGACCGAAGCGTTCAAGTTCTACTCCGAGCCGCTGGACAGCGGACTGCTCTCCCACTCCTCGACAACCTATCTGCTGGATCAGCAAAATCAGGTGCAAAAAACATTCGGCATGGGTATCGGGCTCGACGCCAACGAAGTGTTGACGAGCCTGGAGGAGCTGGTCGTGAAAGGAGCGCAAAAGGCTGCGGCTGACGTGCAGACGTTTGATGCCTCCACTCCGCTGGCCGTCACGCTGCAGGTGACCCCCTCGACGCCGACTGCCGGGGAACCGGTATCGTTTGCAGTTGATGTCAGGCAAGGTACGGAAATGGTCGATGACGCCGACGAGGTGAAATTGGAGGTCTGGAAGCAAGGCTCAGACGATCACCTGTTTCTTGAACCGACTCTCATGAGTCCGGGGCTGTACAGGCTGGACAAGGCATTTGCCGAACCGGGCACGTACTATGTGATGTACCACGTCACGGCCAGAGAGTTCCACAGTATGGACAAGCAGATGTTTACGGTTGCTGCTAAATAGCGGGGATATGTTTCCTCCCAGAAAGAACGCCCACACCGGGCTTCAGGTGGACTTTACGAGTACCTTTCCCCCCAAAAAATTCGCAATCGATAAGAAATCCCCCGCCTTTGCCCATGCTATGCTCGAGTGGAATCCTGCACATTAGCTCATACGCAAACAAATTAAATGTTGAGGTGATCGAGGATGGCATTAACAGCCGACAAGATTTTTGTGAATCTGCCCGTGAAAGATTTAAAAAAGTCGATGGACTTTTTTTCTCGCATCGGGTTTGCCTTCAACCTGCAATTTACCGATGAAAAGGCAACGTGCATGGTTGTCAGCGACAAGATTTATGTCATGCTGCTGGTGGAAGAGTTTTTCCGGACGTTTGTCAAAAAAGACGTCGCAGATGCCACCAAAACCACAGAAGTCATCGTGGGACTGTCTGCCGAGAGCAGGGACATGGTTGACGAAATTGTCAACAAAGCGCTCGACGCCGGCGCAACGGCGACGATTGACCCGATCGACCACGGCTTTATGTACCAAGCCAGCTTCCAGGATCTGGACGGCCATCTGTGGGAAGTAATTTATATGAACGAAAGTGCCGTCAATCAATAACGACCCAGAACCTCTGACCAGCAACGGGCAGAGGTTCTGTCTTGTCTTTATGCAACATCGGAGAAAAGCTGTCTGACTAGATGCTTACCCGATGGGCAGATGGCTGTTCGGTACGAGCAATCGCAGCTTCGATGTACGTCTTCAGCGTATCGATAAACGCTTGGGCAGCATACCCCATATACTTGTCCGATCGGTAGACAATACAAATATCCTGGCTGGGGGTCGGATTGACTAGCGAAACGAGCGCGATGTCCTTATCGTTGAGATTTTCCAGCAGCAGCCGCGGCAGCACACATCCGCCGATGCCCTGCTCCACCAGCGAAATGAGCGAAGACAGGGTCGTAGTCTCGATGTGCGGCTGCAAGCGGAAGCCTTCCTCCTGGCAGTAACGGCTGATGAGCTGTCTGATCTGATGATCGGGCGCAAACATGACCAGCTTCACGTGCTGCAGCTCGGCGAATGAGATCGACTTCTTTTTGGCAAGCAGGTGGTCTTTGGGAACCGCCAGGGCGAATTCCTCGTGGAACAGCGGCAGAACCGTCATGCGTTCATCCGGCGGCGGTGTCGTCGTCACCCCGATATCGATGGCGCCGGACATGACCTGCTCGACGATTTTCGTCGTTTCCAAAACGGATAAGGTGATTTTCGGATAGGTCTTATGGAATGTAATCAGCAAGGCATTGAACAGCAGATCGGCATCGCCCGGCAGTACGCCGATCGTCAGCGAGCCTCCCTGAAAGTTCTTCATGTCAGCGATGGCATCGCGTGCGTAGGCAATGTGTGAAAAGACGTGCCGGCTTTGTTCGAGCAGCACTTTTCCTGCATCGGTCAAGGCAATGCGTTTGCCCATTCGGTCAAAGAGCGGCACCCCTACTTCATTTTCCAGCAGCTTGATTTGTTGGCTGAGATTGGACTGAGTCGTACACAGCTTCTCAGACGCCCGTGAAAAGTGCATCTCCTCACACACGGCCATAAAGTACTCCAATTGTCTTAGCTCCATTGCTCCGTCTCCCCCGCTTCCATTATCACTATTACTAATCATTATAATCGGAAACTGGTGATTGTTCCGTTTTTTTCTGCGCGGTACACTCAAGTTGACAGCAAGCGCGCGCAGTCAATCAGATAAATCGAATGGAGGAATTGTTATGTCTCAAAACATCATCCATACTGCTATGTCGGTTCGCCAAATCGCCCTGCACGAAATTCAAGCGACTCCTGAAGCGCTCTTCGATGTGCAACCTCAAGCATTCAACAATACCATTCGCTGGAATGTCGGGCACATCGTGTATTGGTTCGACTTTATTCAATCGCTGATCTTTGCTCAAGAATCCAGGATTCCGGACAGCTATGCCGGAATGTTCAACACGGGAACGAAGCCCGCTGACTGGAGCACAACGCCGCCAACGAAGGATGAGCTCGTGAACCTGCTGGCCGCCCAGCTTGACAGCCTCTCCAGCATCACTCCCGGCTCATTGGAGGAGCCGCTGAAAGCGCCGCTAGAAATGGGACCGCTGCGTTTCACCACCGCCGGCGAGCTGTTCAATTTCGGCGTCAGTCATGAAGCGATGCATCTCGGGACGATGTCTGGCATGAGAAAAGTACTGAAACACGAAAAGCTGTAATGTCCCATCGATTCGATCCAGGATGAACAAGCATGTCCCCCTTTTTGGGGGATGTCTTCGTTTTTCCCAGATATTGTTGCACATAAATATCAAGTCCAGCGAAGATGATCGCATTCCATGCTTCATGAAATGATTGCATAGAAAAGGAAAAGAAGCCGGCAGCTCTGTCGGCTTCTTTCTCTGTCTGTTTCCTACTGCTTCAAGTAGTCCTGCAACAATTGCGGCGCAGCTTTGTTGTAGTCGCTGACGAGCTTTGGCAGATGGGCACTGGCTATGCTCGCCGGCAACGGAAGGCGTACGTTTTCGCTTTTTACCCCGTTTGGTTGGAGCAGCGACAAAAGCATGGAGCGCTCGGCATCCGTAAGCTGGTCCGCTTGCAACGGCCGCATTTTGTACGTAGGGTTTTTTGCCTTGAACAGCGCCTTGCTTAGCAATAGCCAATTGAAATCGTCGACGCCAACCTGATCGTGCGGGCCGCGCTCGAAATAAAGACTGTTCTGCTTTCCCCAGCTCCATAGTTGGTCTTTCGACAAGGTCAGAGCGGTTGTCCCTGTTTGAATATAGTAGGCGACCGCAAAAAAATCGTCGTAGGTGAAGTCGGGGGATTGCCCGCGCTCGGCGATGATCTTTTTGGCGATGAGCTGCCGCATGACCTCCTTCTCTGTGCTGTCCTTTGGCAGGTCGAAAGCTAGCGCCAGATTGGCAAAGAACTGCTTTTCAGCGTCCGCTGCCGCTTTTTTCTCGTACGGCTTGCCGAAGTCAACCAGTTGCAGCGTATCGTAGCTCATCAACTCGGTAAACGCTGCAAACGAATCCAGTTTCATCGGCAGATAGCTCACTTCCGGACTTTTGGTCAGCAGCTTGGTGTGAAACAATTCAGGACCGGTCTGGCTCATGTAGCCAAATTCCTGGTCAGTCGTAAACACGAACCCAGCCGGTATGTTTCCGTCCGAGTAATCCTTTGGAAAGACTTCGAGAATCGGCTGGATACTGCGATATTTCGGAGCTGTCCGCACCTCCAGCGTCTCGCTTAGAATTCCCAGCAGCCCGGTTTTTGCATCGGTATAGACGATGAGCCGTTTTCCGGCGCTGTCGATGACTTGTTTCAACGACTGATAGAACCTAGTGGTCAACTTTTTCAAATCGCTTGTATAGATGTCCCAGCCTCCGTTGATCTTGATGAACAACCGGCCTGCGTGGAAAAAAGACCTGTCTTGTTGCCGTCCTTCAACTGGTAAAAACCATTGCTGCCGGCCAGGTATTCAACGGCATCAAACCACTGCCCGGGTTCCGCCAGCTTGTTGTCTTTTCTTTCGAGAATCCCTCGCTTGCCATCTTCTCTGGTCAAGACAATGCCCATGCCGCGCTCCGCTGCACGATTGGCAAACGGGACGAGCACCTCACCCGTCAATGTTTTGACCCCGTACAGGCCGGAAGCCATATCCTTTCCCAAAACGCAGCCATCGCCGAGGTAATCCGCCCCCTTCCCCAGTGAAAAGGAAGTGTTGCTGCCGAGCGTATGGTAGGTCACCCAATCCGCTTCCACCGTAAAAAAGCTTTCCGATCGATCATCCAGCAGTCCCACATCGAGGTAGCTCGGCTCCGCGACGATCTTGCCGTCTTTCCACAAGCCGACGCCTTTATCCGAGCGGAATTTGACAAAGCCGTTATTCAGCATTTCGACAGATTGGTAGACGGGTTCCAGGACGAACGCGTCATCCGTGTTCAGCAAACCGACCTTGCCGCTACGGACTACTTCCAGGTACGGTACGCTGTAGTTGGTCTGGTTGCGCAATTTGACGTCCGGGACGGAAAAACGCGCTGTAAGCGTTACCGGATCGAGCAGGGACAGCTTATTTGAGGTGGTAATGAGATACCGTTTGAGGTCGCCGTTTTTATCGAGGATGTCTGCGACGTTGAGCGTGCCGGCAAACGGCTGAATCAACACGGCACCCTTCGTATCGATCAGCATCGATTGTTGTCCGTTGAGCAAAATTACAGTCGGACGCTCTGCGGAGAAGGCGACGCTTTCCGCTGATGTAAATGTCAGCTTGGACAGCTGCTGCTTGGTCAGCTCGTAGTATTGAACAGACGTACCTTTGCGCACAATCGCGATGTTGTCCTGCTCCGGTATTTCGACCGTATCCCAGACGGGGGAAATCACCTCCACGCCGGTTTTTCCGTCGAGTACGCCTTGCTTGCCGTTTTTGGTGACGATCAGGTAGTTTTTCACTTTGCTAAAATCGTCGTAAACAGGCTGTGTGACCAGCTTTTCGCCGTTGGTAAAGCCGATTTTGAAGTCGGTCACGTACGGCTGCAATGTGGCAAAGCTGGCGACGTGAACCGGGGAAAATAGACAAGTGCAGCTAACTGCTATGCTTAAACAGTATGCTGATTCATCTCTTCTTTTTGATATGGTGTAAACGCCCCTTTTGATTAAGGATGGGGACTAATTTGTTCACGTCAAATTCAGAGACAATCGTTACATCGTTCTGGTAGCCCCTGGCAGTTCCAAGACGACATCTACACATGTTGTAAATGAAAGAACGTCAATAATCACCATAGTATCCGATAGCGCTGCCAGTCCCCTTACTCCTTCATAACCCCAATCAAACCGTATGTCAGCCCCAGTTTGTTGGAAAACCGTTAAATCGTTCTTTTTCAATCTCCTTTTCATATTGGAATCGATTGCTGCTGCTTTCATCTTATTTGCCAATTCCATGCGAATTTGGATGCATTATAAATGGATTTGGCCCAGTTCGTAAGTTTTGGTCGTGATTGACTTTTTCGAGATTTGGATTGGTACTCCTTTTTACAACGATTCTACAGCTCACGCAGCGCCCGCTTCAACACTTTCCCCGCCGCATTTCGCGGCAATGCTTCGATGAACTGGATTTCTTTCGGCTTTTTGTAGGAAGCAAGCGACGCGGTGCAATGGGTGACAATCTCTTCGGCTGTTACCTCTTTTCCCGGTTTCGGCACGAGGAAGGCTTTCACCTTTTCCCCCCATTCTCCGTCCGGCACGCCGATCACCGCCGCCTCCAGCAGGTCGGGATGGCGATACAGCACCTCTTCGATTTCGGCGGGATAAATATTTTCCCCGCCGCTAATGATCATGTCCTTCTTCCGGTCCACAATTGTAATGAACCCTTCTTCATCCACCCACACCAGATCGCCGCTATGGAACCATCCATCGGCAAATGCTTCCGCCGTAGCCTGCGGGTCCCGGTAATATTCCTTCATTACCGTGGGACCGCGATAAATGATTTCCCCGACTTCATTTTCGCCCACATCGTTGCCATGCTCATCCACGACTCGAATCTCGACGTTGACGACAGGACGTCCGACCGTTGTCGTCTTGCGCAGCGTATCTTCGGGGTGCAAGCAGGCGGTCGCCGGGCTCATTTCCGACTGGCCGAAGGCATCGTATATCCCGGCATTCGGGAAGGTGCTCATCATCCGCTTCTTCAGCTCCACCGGAGTGATCGCACCGCCCGTAATACAGTGGGTCAACGAACTGACATCATACTCTCCTAGACTGGGCACCTGGAACAAAAAATTCCACATCGCCGGCACCATCGGCAAAATTTGCACTCGCTCGGCCTGAATCGTTTGCAACACCTTGACCGGGTTAAACTCACGGTGCAGGATCGTGGTGCTCATCGTTATCCCGGCATAGATCAGCATCGACATCGCCGCCGAGTGAAACAGCGGTGCTGCTACTAGCTGAACATGTCGGAAGTCGTAGTCGAATTCCCATATCATGTTCATGCCGTTCGCCGTGATATTTTTGTGGGTCAAAACCGCTCCCTTTGGCCTGCCGGTCGTGCCAGACGTATAGACCAGCATGCATGCCTCTTCATCCGAGGCTTGCTCGACCGCTTCATATTGCACCGTTTGCCCGGCGATCGTCTCATAGCGGATCATTCCGGGAATATCTGTTTCGGCTCCAATCACAACCACATGCTGAACCTGCGGCATTTTCGGTCGCAGGTTCAGCATCGTCTCGACGAACTCCTTTTCGATGAACAGCACATGGCTGTCTGAATGATTGACAATATACACAATCTCCTCGCCAGTCAGGCGGAAATTAATCGGTACCCCGGCAGCCTTGGTCAAGCTGACCCCGAAAAACACCTCTACAAAGGGCAATCCGTTTTTCAGAATAAATCCGACGTTTTTGCTCGTTCCGACACCGGACTGCTGCAGCCACCCAGCCATCTGTGTAATCCGTTGCTCGAATTGTCGGTACGTTACCCGCTGCTGGTCCGCAACAAATGCCTCCACGTTGGGACCGCGCCTTGCCGCCCGTCTGATAATCTCCCCGACCAGAAGCTGACGGGAAACAGCCAATCCAGAAGTATTCATGCCCGCTCCTCCTTACAGACCCATATTTTTGGCGATGATCACCTTCATGATTTCATTCGTGCCGGCATATATGCTGCCCACCTGAACATCACGCAGCCTGCGTGCAATTTCATACTCCTCCATGTAGCCATATCCGCCGTGCAGCTGCATGCACTCGGAGGCAACCTTTTTGGCCAGATCGGTAATCCACCATTTCGCCATCGACGCTTCCTGCACCACATTTTTCTTCTCCATGTGGCTAACAATCAACTGGTCGACAAACGTACGGCCAATTTTGATCTCTGTCGATAGTTCAGCCAGTTTGAACTGCGTATGCTGGAATTTGGCGAGCGGCTGACCGAATACCTGGCGCTGCTTCACATAGTCAACGGTCAGCTCCAGCATCCGTTCACAGGAAGCGAGCATGCAGATGGCAAGCTGAATCCGTTCCTGCTGCAGCTTTTCCATCAGATAATAAAAGCCTTTTCCTTCCTCGCCCAGCAGATTGCCGATCGGAACGCGCGCATCCTGAAACAACAGCTCGGCTGTATCGCTGGAATGCTGCCCCACCTTTTTCAGCTGCTTGCCCTTGGTGAACCCCGGCGTTCCGTCTTCAACCACCAGAAGGCTGATTCCCTTATGCCCCGCCTTGGTATCCGTTTTGCAAACCACGACAACCAGATCGGCTTGAATGCCGTTGGAGATGAATGTTTTTGCTCCATTTACGATATAATGCTCGCCATCCCGGACTGCCGTCGTCTTGATCGCCTGCAAATCGGAGCCCGCGCCTGGCTCGGTCATGGCAATCGCTGAAATCAGTTCCCCGCTGACCGCTCCGGGAAGCCAGCGCTGCTTCTGCTCGGCTGAACCATAGGAATCGATATAGGGCATCACCGTATCACTGTGCAAGCCGATGCTTCCCAAGCCAGTGCCGACACGATCCAGCTCTTCGGCAATGATGACGGAGTAGGCATAATCGGCGTTAATTCCTCCGTATTCCTCATCGGCCCATGGACAAATATAGCCTTGTTCACCCATCTTCTTCCAAAATAGTCGAGGAATCCGCCCTGCCGTTTCCCACTCCTCAAAGCAAGGAACAGCTTCCTTCTCCAGAAAACGTCGTAATGAACGGCGAAAAATTTCATGCTCTTGCGTAATATAGGATTGATTCATTTTTTCCTCCCGTCTTTATACCCTTTCGATGATGATGGGGAATTCTCACACTGGCTCCATTGCTCCTCTCCGCCGGAAACCTGCATCTGTTTGTACTCGTCATTGACCATGCTTTCCGTCGCAGAGATAAACTTGTTGCCTCCTCCTCATTGTTCTTGTTTGTGGTAAATAGCAATTCCCGTTCCACATTGGCAAAAAACCAGAAAATCGCAAAAAGCGCTCATGCATCAGCAATTTTTATTGTGAACATTCTGAAAAAATCGATGAAATTTCGAATCACGTGATTCTATTTATTATCAAAACAATCGATTAGCGTAATTGCCCAAGTTGGGGGCATCACATAACGTGGCATATTCCTTACTATCGCAATTCCATATCCTGGGTCTCCCAGCGCCCAGAAGTCGATGCGAACCGAATCGGGATGTCAGGAACCACCTACAGCGAAGAACATGTTCTCCAGATCGCGCCATTGAACGCCGCGTCAAGGCTGTCGTTTCCAAATAGCCGACGAACTATGGATGGCGTGGTCTGGAGCGCAAAATCGATCTGAAAAAGATGAATTCTTTCATCAACAACCTGATCGATTATCGTGTGTCCCGCTACCATGCTGGAGATTTGCGATATTTGGCCGTCGTGAGCAATACCGGCGAGCTGATCGCTCAGCCAAGCGCGAAAGCATCTGCATGGTTTGCTCATGGCAGCCGAAGCAATTTGGAGAGAACCGGATCACGCTGGAATCGATGGAGCATGATGTGGAACACGATCCCGCCCTAGCAATACGCTGATAACCCTGTCGGGCAAAGCTCCTACAATAAAGCTGACCGTTGTGGTACCGCTCCCACGGGACATTCAAGATTCGTGATGGCACTCACTAGTTTGGCCTATTGAAATACAACGGTTTGACTCTCTTTAAGCTCATCAGGCGGAGTCAGAATAACCGTATCACCTTTATGTAATCCTTGTTTAATTTCAATCACGTGTTCGTTTTTAATTCCGGTTTGAACCACGTTTTTTATGCCTTTTGATCGATTACTTTCCAAACATAATGATTTCCGTTGGCATCTTCATAGACACGGTCATAGTGAACTTGAATGCTTGAATCGCCCGCTAATCAATGAAATCAATATCGAGATTCAATCCCGGGATCAGCTTTTTTGTGAAGGCTGGTTTCAAATAAACGGTGAAGGTCGCCGCCTTATCTTGACTATTTCCAAGCTGGTGGGCAATCGGGTCGATTCGTATAACCTGGGCGTGCATTTTTTCGTTCCCAAGAGCACTGCCACTTACCTACTTTCATCACCCCGATCTGCCGCAGTTGACCCAAAAGCGTAGCAAATACGGTATTGATGATAAGGGTTGAACCCGCGAAGATGATTAACAGCCCAAAGCCTTGCAGAATAAGCGCATCGAATGGACAATATCATATGCCCGATGTCTTCCATGCGTAGGGATGTCAAACGTAAAAACATGGATTCCATAAGTATTCAGACTGTAGCTCCTACCAATCCGTTTTGTTTTCTATGTTTGTTACTTCTCCTCCTTTTCTCGCCTTGACAGCAACCAGCCTTCTCGCTTCGACTGCTTTTACGCCGGGAATCTGTCGTACGATCTGCACGATTCCTCGATCAAAGGGTTCAGAATAGACCGATAAATGGGAGGGATTTGAAGCATTGTAGCTTTCTTTCATGCCTTCAAGGAGGATATTCTGGGATTGACCGATCATGCCAACACCAATTACCCCCAAGGAGATGGACATGATCATAAGAAGGGTTTTAGCCTTTTGAAACCATAAATCCCGCCTGACTTTCCGCCAACGAATCGGAAGCCGTACGTTCACCTTCATTTCCTTCACTAGAGAGATTGCGATATATTATACTATGTAAAGCTGCTTCGAATTCGTCTACCTGCCTGCCCAGGCAAAAATACTGCTTTGGCTTTATCTCCACTAGGATTTGCCGAAACCCACAACGATTACAAGCGTGTTACGGAGATTGGGGGGGGATCAGCAACAAAGAAAAATGGGTAATGAAATGATGATCTACGGATTTACCCATGCACCTTTTACCTATATTTTTTGGTATACAATCGGTAAAACCATCATGCTCTGGATTCAGCCATTCTATTGGATTCCGATATTTGGCGTACCGATTCCCGTGATGAAGGTCCTTCACTTTCTACTGATGGTCGTTGCATTTTTTTCGGTTCGATCAAATCTGTTGCGAAAAGAAATGAATGCACTCCCGATTTTTTTACCTTTCATTACTTTTGAACGCTATGCTTACCCTGCCATGCCACTTGTTATTATTTTTATTGCCAATTTCGTCGAGGAGGAAAGCGATAACGATCACGAAAGACTGAAAGAATGCAAAGGGGGTCCCGCTGCTTGTCCGGGAACCCCCAAACTGGCTTTTATCCAAAATCTGTAATCGTAGGTCTTAAAAGAGGAACCTACTGCGTTTAGTGGCCGCAAGCGGGAGGTCCTGTAAATCGAGATAAATACTTGGGGAAGTGGTGGTTGGGGACGAAAAAAAGAATTACGAACTGGCTCGTAATTCTTCACAGGATAAGCGGTTATGCTTTTCTCCCCAAGGCGACCATCGCCTGAATCGCGGCGTCAATTTCGCGGTCAACGGCTTGGCTGACCGTATCGTTGTGTGGATTGTACTCCGTGGCCAGGTCGGCATCGGCGAAGCCATCGATGGCGACAATTGCACCTGCTCTGGCACCGCGCAGTGAAGCGACGACGAACAGGGCGGCGATCTCCATCTCTACTGCGATGACACCTGCTTTTTGATACTTTTTGTGCGGCAGTTCTTCGACACCGCTGAAAAAAGCGTCGAACGAAACCGTAATGCCTTTGCCTACCTTGGCTCCGCTCTCGTTGGCGAAGCGGTAGAGCAGGTCGGTGATCTCGCTGTCCGCTACAGCCGGATAGCCGATCGGCACGAGCTGGCGGGTCAGTCCTTCTTCACGGCCAGAAGCGATGCTGACGACGAGGCTGCCGGTGGGCAGTTCTGCCGTCAGGGAGCCTGCTGTACCGACGCGAATCAACTCGGTTACGCCGCCTTTGATCAGTTCCTCGAAGCAGACAGCCGCTCCCGGCGATCCGACGCCGTGGCTGACAACGGCTAGCTCGACACCGTCTTTTTCCCCGACAAAGATGCGGTACTCGCGGCTAAAGGCTAACTCGCGGGCATTGTCCAGTCGATCGGCAATGTATTTGGCTCGGCGCGGGTCGCCGCAGACGATTGCGCGCTTTGGCAGCTCTTCCGACTCGATTTGCAAAATGGGCAGAAACATGCTTAATCAAACTCCTTTTTTTCCCATTCGTCTTCGGGAATGGGGATTTCTTCACCGGAAAAGCGCTGCTCCAAAAACGGGTCGGCCTCGTTGTGGAAGCCATTCTGCTCCCAAAAGCCGGGACGGTCCTCGCTGAGCAATTCGATGCCGCGAATCCACTTGGCGCTTTTCCAGAAGTACAGCTGGGGCACGACCAGGCGCAGCGGCCAGCCGTGCTTGTCGGTCAATGGTTCACCGCCCCACTTGTGCGCGAGCAGTATGTCGTCGCCAAGCAGCGTAGCGAGCGGCAAATTCGTTGTATAGTCGTGATCAGCGTGGATCATCGCGTACTTGGCTGTGCTCTTCGGTTTGATCAGCTGCAGCAGGTCGCGAACCCGCACGCCTTCCCACTCGTTGTCGAAGCGCGACCAGCGCGTGACACAGTGGATGTCGCAGGTGAGCCTCGTCTGCGGCAGAGCCATCAGATCGGCAAATGTAAAGACCCGCTCCTCCTCGACTTCACCGAATACCCTCAACGTCCACGCAGCCAAATCGTAGCTCGGCACTTCGTCTTCGTGCAAGATCGGGAAACGCTCGGTCAGGATTTGTCCCGGTGGCAAGCGATGTGCCAACGCAGGGTCCTGCACAGGTATTTTCGTTCGTTTGATTCGCTCTGCCTTGTTGCTCATACCCAATCCCTCCTTATCTGGAACTGCCGTTCGCTCCACCACGTGCTTTCAAATAATTTTTATCCTTAAAGAAAAACATCGCGATAATCGTCATCACATACGGCAGCATCAGTGTAAAGTGCGTCGGAATCGACAAGCCCTGCAAACGGATGCTGACCGCATCCATAAAGCCAAACAGCAGACTGGCGGCAAAAATCCCCAGCGGATTGGACTGACCCAGCATCATCGCCACGAGGGCGATAAAGCCGCGGCCTGCCGTCATACCTTCGGAAAACATCGTCACCTGGCCGAGTGAGAGCTGCGCGCCGGCCAGTCCGCAGAAGACGCCGCAGAGCAAAATCGCCCCGTACTGGATCGCCGTTACGTTGATCCCGATGCTGCCGGCCGCCGTCAGATTTTCCCCGATAGCCCGCAGGCGGAATCCGCTAACGGTTTTATTATAAAAGAGATAGAGCAGAATGACCAAAAGGAACGAGAGAAAGACGAGCGGCGAGTGCCCGGACAGGATGTCGCCTACGACCGGAATCTCTTTGATCAGCGGAATGTCCCAGCGCGGCAGGCCGGACATGTCCTTGTCGTAATACGCTCCTTTGACATCGAAAATCGTCCGCAGCAAAAACGTCGTCAGCCCGATGGCGAGGAAGTTGAGCGCCACCCCGACGACGATCACATTCGCCTTGAGATTGATGCTCAAATATCCGAACAGCGCGGAGAAGACGAGCACGCTGCCGATGGCAAACAGCACGGCGAGAAACAGATTTCCCGTCAGGTAATTGCCGAGAATGGCCCCAAACGCGCCCACCAGGATAAAGCCTTCCAGAGCGACGTTGAACAGACCGACGCGCGCACAGAGCGACCCGCCGAGAGCAGCGAGCAGAATCGGCGTCACCATCCGCAGTGTCGAGTTGAAAAGAGAGATATCAAACAGCTGATCCATTCTGCACTCTCTCCTTTCTCCGCTTGAACCAGGTGTAACTGAACTTGGCAGATATGAATAAAATCAAGACGGCCTGGATGACACCAGATATTTCGAGTGGAACATCGGTGTTGCGCTCCATCCCCATCGCCCCTGTCTGCAGCGCTGCGAGCAAAAAGGCCGCACACGCCGTACCGAGCGGATGGGAATTGGCCAATAGTGCCGCCATCAAGCCTGTCCAGGCAAAGTTCGGAGCAGTCAGCGCCCCGTCGATAAACCGGTAATGAGTGCCCAGTACTTCCACCGTCCCGGCCAATCCGGCCAAACCGCCGCTGGCCAGCATGCTGTAAAGCATCACTTTGGTCCGGCGAACGCCGCCATAAGCGGCAAACAGCGGATTTTGCCCGAGCATTTTGACTTCGTAGCCGAACACGCTGAAGCGAAAGACGACGTACAAAAGAATGACGGCCACGATGGCGATGACAAATCCGGCGTGCAGGCTCATTCCGGGGAACAGCTTGGGCAGCCAGGCGCTTTTTTCAATCATCATCGTCTGCGCCATCGCCGCCGAGCCTGTCGTATCTTTAAACGGTTCGGTCACGAGATAACCGGCAAACAGCGTAGCGATATAATTTAATAATAGCGTCGAGATCAGCAGGTCGACTTTAAAGCGGGCATCCAACACTGCGGCGAACAGCGACCATAGTCCCCCGGCAGCCATCCCGGCGATCAGGGCGGCAATCAGCTTGAGCCAACCCGGGCCGGGCAAGTAAATCGCCGTCAAGGCAGCAGCGACTGCGCCAAGCACCATCTGGCCTTCTGCTCCAAGGTTGAAAAATCCGGCGCGAAACGCCAGAGCAATCCCGAGCCCGATGAAAATGATCGGTGTGGCCCGCGCTAACGTGCTGGTAAAGAAGTAAAAGCTGCCGAACGCCCCCTTCCACATCTGGGCGTACGTTTCTCCAATCGGCGCGCCTGTTACGGCAATCGCCACCGCTCCGGCGGCAAAGCCGATCAGGATCGCCACGAGCGGGTGGAGCAGCGAACGGGCAATCTGCTGTATGCTGTTCATCGTTGTCCTCCTCCCGCCATCAATAAGCTGATCGCTTCCTCGCTGATGTCTGCACCGGACAGTTCACCGACGATGCATCCCTCGTACATGACGAGCACCCGGTCAGACAGCGTCATGATCTCCGTGAGTTCAGAGGAGACGAGGAGCACCGCTTCCCCCTGGTCGCGCTTTTCGACGAGCTGGCGGTGAATGAACTCCATCGCTCCGATGTCCACGCCGCGCGTCGGCTCAGCGGCGATCAAAAACGGAGTACCATGGGCAATCTCCCTGGCGACGATGACTTTTTGCAGGTTGCCGCCGGACAGGTTTTGCGCCTTTTCGTGAATCGACTCTGTCTTGATGGCAAACCGGCTGACCCAGTTGCGGACGATACCGTCAAGCTGCTTGTGCCGCAAGAAGCCGAACCGCCGTGCCGTCGGCTTGCGGTAGTGGCCCATGATGGCATTTTCCTTGACGCTCGCGTCCTTCGCCGCCCCCCAGAGATAACGGTCCTCGGGAATATGGGCCAAGCCCGCTTCACGAACAGCGAGCGGAGGCTGGTTGGCGATCTGTTTGCCTTGCAGCGCGATGCTGCCGCGGTCGACCTGCAGCAGACCGGACAGCGCCTGGATCAGCTCGGACTGGCCGTTGCCGGAGACGCCGGCGATTCCGACGATCTCGCCCGCCCGCACGGTGAAGTCAATATTGTCGAGCACGGGCTTGCCGCCATCGCCCTGGATGAACAGGCCGTTCACGTCCAAAATCACTTCGCCGCTCTGCCGTTCCACGCGTGAGATGCCAGCCAGATCGCGTCCGACCATCAAACAGGAAATCTCTTCCACGGACGTCTCCTTTGTCGACAGCGTTCCCGTGACGACGCCGTTGCGCAGCACGGTAATGCGGTCGGCCACTTCCATCACCTCGTGCAGCTTGTGCGTGATCAGGATGATACTCTTCCCCTGTTCGGCGAGGCCCTTCAAGGTGACGAGCAGTTCTTTCACTTCGAGCGGCGTCAGCACGGCAGTCGGCTCATCGAGGATGATGATGCCAGCGCCGTTGTAGAGCACTTTGAGAATTTCCACGCGCTGCTGCGTTCCGAGTGGACAATGGCCGACTGTTTGCAGGGGGTCGACAGTCATCCGGTACGTCTCGGACAATTGGCGCACCCGTTCGACAGCCTGCTTGCGGTCGAACCAGAGGCCTTTGGTCGGCTCGTTGCCGATGACGATGTTTTCCGCCACTGTGCAGCTGGGGAACAGCATGAAGTGCTGATGCACCATCCCGATGCCGCTCTTGATCGCATCGGCCGGACTGGCGAAGTGCTTTTCCTCGCCGCGCAGCACGATCCGGCCCGCCGTCGGCTGCTCCATGCCGTAGAGCATGCGCATCAGCGTCGTTTTGCCCGCGCCGTTTTCGCCGACGATGGCGTGAATTTCCCCCGCATGCAGCGAAAAATTGACCGCCTGATTTGCAGCAAAGCTCCCGTATTTTTTCGTAATCTGCTCCATTTGGAGTAAGGCGGTCATCTCTTTCACCCTTTCTCAAGAGGATGTTGGAAACGTGTTTCCTGCTAACGAAAAACCGACTACATTCAGCGTAGCCGGTTTCCCTTGACGATTACTGCTTGAGCGGATCGGTTACTTTGCGCGTACCGGCCACGATTTCATCGCGGATCGCTTTCACTTTGTCTACGACTTCCTGACCGATGAACGGACTGAGCTTGGATTTGCTCTCGTGCGTTACAAAGGTTACGCCCACGCCATTTTCCTTCAAGCCGTAATCGAAGACGCCCGCTTTAAACGTTCCTTCGGCAAATTGCTTGATCGTGTCATACGTTACAGCGTCTGCCCCTTTGATTTGCGAAAGCACGATGTGTTCCGGATCGAGCTCTGTGCGGTCGACGTCCTGGCCGGAGGTGTAGAAGCCTTTTTCTTTCGCAGCTTCGAAGACACCCAAATCGCCTACAGCCGATGCTCCGTTGATGAAGTCAGCTCCTTGCGATGCTTGCAGCAGAGCCATCTCTTTTGCCTTGGCCGGGTCGGTAAAGCTGCCGACGTAGTTGACCAGCACTTTGGCATTCGGGTTGGTCGCTTTGACGCCTTCTTCATAGCCGACTGTCCATTTTTTCAAGAGTGGCGCATCCATCGCGACGACGATCCCGACGGTATTCGTTTTCGTCGCCAGACCGGCAGCGGCGCCGACGAGATAAGCGGCCTCCTGTTCGCGGAACACAACATTGCGAACATTCGGGAGATCAACCACCGAGTCGACGATGGCGAACTGCTTGTCCGGATTCTCGGTCGCGATTTTCTTCAGGGCATCCTCCGATTCGAAAGCCGCCGTGATGATCAGGTCGTAGTTTTCCGCTACAGCGACGCGGAGGTTTTCCTCAATGGCGCTATGGTCAGTCGATTCGATCGTTTTTTCCTCGATGTTGAAGTCTTTGGCAGCCTTTTTCGCGCCTTCATCCATTAACATAAAATATGGATTGACGCCGATTTTCTCCGGCAGGACGACGGCTACTCGTTTTGTCGGCTTCTGTTCAGCGGCAAGCGCTGGAGTCGCGCTGTCTCCGGTCGCTGCCGGCTTTTCGCTTCCGCAGCCTGCGGCCAAAAGCGCGAATACAGATAACGTCAGGAATGCTTTTTTCATGGTTCTTCTCTCCCCCGTAACGATCTTTGTCACTAAGAAAACTCTGGCAGGTGTGGAGAGGGAGATTAACGCCGCGTCCGTCTTCCCGGTACAGGAAAGGTTCGAGCCTTTTGCCCAGCTGTACGAACTGGCTGAGTCCAGGCTGTCTACTTAAAAAAGCCTCTCCCATAAGGAAGAGGCCTTGTGAATGTAAGCAAACGTTCCTCTCCCTTATCTCTCAGGTATCGATTACCTGCAGGAATTGGCACCTTCCTGAAAGAGTTACCGTCTTTCAAGGGGTTGCCGGGCTTCAACGGGCCAGACCCTCCACCACTCTCGATAAGAGTTCTTCTTGATTTGGTTGTACTAGATTATTATATACGAGATTGTTGTAATTTCAACTGTTTGTTTGGCGGTTTGGGAAAATTGTTTGCGGGCAGACTTGTAAAAATAGCAATTGAAAAGAAATCTTGCGGCGCCATCCTTGCTATCATAGAACCAGGGAATTGTGCAAGAAAAATATACTCATATTGGAGGTTTTGGAATGGGTACAGGTAATCCGGTAACGATAACAGTAGAAACGATCGTGCATTCTCCCGTCGAAAGCGTGTGGAAGTATTGGACGGAACCAAAGCATATTACACAATGGAATAACGCTTCCGATGACTGGCACACGCCGTACGCCGAGAATGATCTGAGGGTCGGCGGTAAATTCATCTCGAGAATGGAAGCCAAAGACGGCAGCTTTGGATTTGATTTCGGCGGAGTGTACGACGAGGTGAGGATTAACGAGCACATCTCCTATACGATCGGCGACGGGAGAAAAGTGAAGATCGATTTTATTCGCCAAGGCAACGACACGAAAGTCATCGAATCGTTCGAAGCGGAAGAGACTCATGCCATCGAGATGCAGCAAGCCGGATGGCAAGCGATCTTAGACAATTTCAAAAAATACGCAGAAAGTGCGAAAGAAGCATAAAAAACGTTTTAAGAAGCGCATGTCGATGGCGGCATGCGCTTTGCTATGTATCCCGGGAAAGGTAGTGCAGGAAGGACAAAAACGATTTCAGTAACGGTAAAGTAGAAGCGATACGACAACTTCAAGATATCCAGAGCAATTCGAATAGTCTAACATCTTATCCACAACTCTGTGGGTAAACTGTGGATAAGATGTTGGCAGGTTGTGAGTAAATGAAGAGTTGCTGGGGAAAAACGATTTAATCAATCAAATCGTTTCCGTTTTCTTTTCTCTCGTAAAAATGTAAATCGCAACACGCTCCGGCCTGCGTTTCTAACAGGCCATTACTGTGATCGCTCCTTTTCCAACGCTTCGATTCGTCGTTCCAGCTCCCTGATTTTTGAACGTCGATTCCATTTTATGAGAAAAACGACGGGCAATATAATTACCGCAGCGATAAATAGCAGGATGACGAGCTGAAAAATCAGCGTCCCCCATTCCAGACTGACTGCTCCCATATCCATCCGCTTTCCACTCCTTTTTCTCCCTATACTACCAAATTGAAGCTGGAAAAGTCATGAAAGTGACTTACTTTTCTCACGGCGGGAATCGTCTGGTTTCGCTTAGATGCAAGCTTCTATAAGATTCCTGAGAAATAAATGGTGAGGATCGGGTTATAATTTATCTGGAAATTTAGACAGTTATCCACAAGAACCTGTGGATTTCCTGTGATTATCTTGTGGAAATCATTAACGAACTGTTGGCGTATCTGAACTGCGTTTCTGTGAACATTCAGCCCTTTTGTCGTTCAAATTTTAAAAAAACACCGGGGATATTCCGGTGTTGACGAAGTAGCTAGAAGCTGGTTGTGTTTCTGTCAAGCCAGTTCAACAGGAAAAGTTTCCGCCGCCCTTTCGATTGTTCAAGACGATGTCTTTTACGGAAATTCGGTTGCTGCTGACTAGTGCTCTACAAGTTTGCTAACCGATGTCGAATTTCTTTTAGCAATACTTTCTTTTCTTCCGCAGGAACGCCTTCAACAAGCCGGGCAGCCATAATCGGCAAATACCATTGCTCTACATGCTCCATACTTCCTTCTACCTGTTGGAAGTAGGCCTGGACATAATGACTTGCAAATTGGTTTCGAATCTTCACGATCGCCTGTCTGACATCCTCTGGGAGACTGGGTGGCAGTGAAGCGTAGGTAAGGATCACCATGGTTCTTGCAACGTCTGCAAAGGAGTTCCCCCGGACAGCCGTCATCCAATCGATGATCTTCGGCCCGCTAGCAGAATAGAGAATGTTGTCCGGGTGAAAGTCCATGTGACAAACCTGTTCGCCATCCGGAAGCTGGTAGACGTATTCGGTAATGTTAGCTTTCTCGTCCTCTGTCAGACTGACTGCATGCTGAATGTTCCGCTTCAAGATTTCCTTGAGGGACGGGAGGCGATCCGATTTCGCTTGATGGATCAATTGATGCAGGGAAGCAAACTCCCGAGCCTTTTGATCGACGCTCGGGGGATCTTGAAACAGCAGGTTGGTCAGGCTTTGCCCGTCAATTTTTTCATACAGGATTCCCTGTCTTCCCTCGATGCTTTTGGCTCCATACGTTTTCGGAACAGGCAATGATAGTTGTTCCGCCTCTTGATTCGCCAACAGCTCTTGCTCGATTAAAAAATCAGGCAATTTAGCGTCAAACAGCTTGATAATCACTCCGGTTTCCCACATGTAAATATCTGCCGTATTTCCTTTTCCGATATGCTGGCCTAATGACATATTGGCTACCCCTTTTAATATATTCTGCAATGTTGTAAAAGTAAGACACAGCATGCCGATTACAAAAATGTTTTCCGTCTGTTGCGTGGATACATGCACCAAAGGTATTATACCTGAAATTTGTCTGACTTCGTACTGGGATATGCGATGTGGCATTCGTTCGCTGGTGCGTTGAACTTGAGAAATCCACATTTCACCAGCATGAACCCACATGTATACCTTGATAAGCATACGGTTCTTCAGGTTAGGCCAAGACATATCAATTAAACAATAGAGCAAATCAAAATAGGTCAACTTCAAGCGTCAGTCTACCATATCGGGTATTGCCTTTGTTGCTATTTTTTCTTATTCACCCACACCACACGCAAATGAAGCAATTATTTTAATCGTTCCCTTTCAAGTGCCTCGATTCGCCGTTCCAGCTCGTTGATTTTTGAATGTCGGTTCCACTTTATGAGTATTACGATTGGAAGAACAATCACAGCAACGATAAATAGCAGAATGACAAGCTGAATCATCATCGTACCCCATTCCAAGCTTACTTTCCCTAGCTCAATCATGACCCCCACTCCCTTTTACCTAATAGTACCAAATTTAAACTGATCAAGCTCTTCACC
Organism: uncultured Brevibacillus sp.; assembly: GCA_946402065.1. GTDB lineage: Bacteria > Bacillota > Bacilli > Brevibacillales > Brevibacillaceae > Brevibacillus_D. Next base: position 96,664 of record CAMIVR010000001.1, read on the forward strand.
GTTAATCGTGCTTGATCTTCCTCTTACGTAGTTTTTCACCTTTT
>CAMIVR010000002.1 GCA_946402065.1 uncultured Brevibacillus sp.
AGCACGACAAACGCGAGAATGAAGTTCGCGGCAGGACCCGCGAATATTGCCCAGAAGCGTTGCGACACCGTCTTGCCTTTAAATTGGCGATTGAGCGGTGCGATCTGGACTTCTTGCCCATCGCTTGCAATCATCGCCTGCGGATGAACGGAGAACGAGCGCACCTCACCGTCAATATCCAGGGTAGCCGTCAGCTTGTTTTCCAGATCGAAGTCCTGAATCGTTCCATACAGCAGATTGGACCATTTGCCCAGATCGGCAGGGTTGACCAGAAAGCGTTTGATCTTGCCCAATGGGTCAAGCTCGATCCCAACCTCCATATGCGGCTTCAGAACCTCCAGCTCCGGATCTTCTCCCGCCATCCGAACAAGCCCGCCGATGGGCAGCAGCCGAATGGTATATTCCGTCTCGCCGTGCTTGAAGCGAAAAATTTTCGGGCCCATTCCGAGGGCGAATTCGCGGCAGAGAATACCTGCCCGCTTCGCAAGCAGAAAATGGCCGAATTCATGCACGAACACAAGCAGACCGAAGACGACGACAATCGCTAGGATCGATTCAAATGAATCAAGATTTGGCAGAGGCAAGGGGGGTTACCACCTTTCGTTGCGTAAGTCTTTTTTTCAAAGAAGAACCTTCATCGCCTGCTGTCGTGCCCATGCATCTGCTGCGAAGATATCTTCCAAGCGCGGATTTTCTACTGGTATGTGAGCATCGCATACTTTCTCTACAATGTATTCAATCGCAAGAAATTTAATCTCACCCCGTAGGAACTGGGCAACGGCAATTTCGTTGGCAGCATTCAGGACAGCAGGCAGTGTCCCTCCGACTCTACCGCAATCAAAAGCCAATTGCAACAAAGGGTACCGTTCATAGTCCATTTTGGCAAAATGGAGGCAGCCCAGTTTGGTCAGATCCAGTGTTTCCGTACGCAGTGCGACTCGCTTCGGATAGCTCAGCGCGTACTGGATCGGCACCTTCATATCAGGGGTTCCCAGTTGGGCAATCACCGCTCTGTCCCTATATTCTACCATAGAATGAATAATACTTTCAGAATGCAGCACACATTCGATCTGCTCATACGGCAGGTCAAACAGCCAATGCGCTTCAATGACCTCAAAGCCTTTATTCATCATCGTCGCCGAATCGATGGTAATTTTTGCTCCCATGCTCCAATTGGGATGTTTGAGTGCATCCGCGACGGTTACCTCCTGCAATTCCGCGCGGGTTTTGTTGCGGAACGAACCACCTGAGGCCGTCAGAATGATTTTGGATACGTCTTCGTGACGCTCTCCATTCAAGGATTGAAAAATAGCGGAGTGCTCGCTGTCCACCGGAATAATGGTAACGTTGTGCTCCCGCGCCGCCTTCATCACGATCTGCCCGGCGCTGACGAGCGTTTCTTTGTTGGCCAGGCCGATCGTCTTGCCCGCCTTGATGGCAGCAAGCGTCGGCGTAACGCCTATGCTGCCAACGATTGCCGTCATGACAAAATCGGCGCTGGAATGTGCAGCGACTTCCACCAAGCCCGCTTCGCCACATACGATATCCGGCCGAACGTCGCTGCCAAGCAGCGCTTTCAGCTCTTTGCCCAATTCCTCTGAGGAGACAGATACCAACTCCGGTCGAAAGCTTTTAACTTGTTCTGCCAACAGCTTCACGTTGGACCCTGCTGCCATCGCCACGACCTGAAACAGCTCCGGATGCATGGCGACTACTTCTAGTGTACTCGTACCGACTGATCCTGTTGAACCGAGCAATGCAATCTTTTTCAATTGATCCACCTCTACCCAGATAGTTATATCTCTTACAGCAAATGAAGCACATGCAAAAGAGGGAAAACAACCAACCAGCTGTCCACCCGATCCAGCACGCCACCATGCCCCGGCAGAATATGGCCGGAATCCTTCACATCAAAGTGCCGTTTGATCGCCGATTCCACCAAATCCCCGACCTGTGCCGTAATACCGATAACTATCCCGACTGCCGCCGCTTGCATCAGGGGCAGCACTCCAACGATTGAGTCGATCGCGACGACCACAATAAGCGAGGCGAGCAATCCTCCCAAAGACCCCTCGATCGTTTTATTCGGGCTGATTGCCGGCCACAGCTTCCTTTTCCCCATGAATTTACCGGTGAAGTACGCGCCCGAATCGGTGGACCAAATACCGAGCAGCACGAGGATCGTCAAGTAAAATCCATCTGCAGAAACGATTCTCGTTGCCGCCAAATAAGCAAAACCGAATCCTATGTATAACGCCCCGATAATCGTCAGGGCGACGTGTTCAATGTGAAACTGGTTTCTGCGCAATACGGTGTAGAAGAGCAAGACGAACAGCGCAGGAAGCAGCAAGCCGCTATCCATAGCGTGCAAGTAGTCAGAAAAGCTCAAGGACGACCATAAAATGCTAAGCATTGCCACATATCCGATCAAGCTGGCGAAGCCGATGGGATTGAGCCCGGCCATACGGAAAAACTCAAACAAACCAATCAATGCCAATAATAAAATGAGCAAGGAGTACCAAATACCCCCCAAATAAACCATAAATAAAAAGAAAACTCCTCCGATAATTCCTGTGACGATCCGCTGCTTCAATGACTTCCACCTCTCCTGAGTTAAACCGCCCCGTAACGACGTGCCCGCCCCTGATAATCGGCGATAGCTTGGAAAAGATGCTCTTTGGTGAAGTCAGGCCAGAGGATATCCGTAAACCACATCTCGGTATAGGCCAACTGCCAAAGCATAAAATTGCTGATGCGAATTTCCCCACTCGTCCGTATAAGCAGGTCTGGGTCAGGAATTTCACCTGTGTACAAGTGCTGCGCAATCACGTTTTCGTCGATCGCATCCGGGCACAGGTCACCGTTCTGCACCAATCGGGCGATTTCGGTAAAGGCCTGGATAATTTCTTTGCGCCCTCCGTAATTGAGCGCGAAGTTTAATTGCAGCCCTGTATTGCTACTCGTCCTCTCCTCAGCAGCTTCCAACGCTTCCAATGTGTGCCCAGGGAGTTCCTGCTTGCTGCCCACCATACGCAAGCGAACATTTCGTTCAACCAATTCTTCCAATTCTGTCGACAAATACTCTTGGGGCAGTCTCATGAGAAAGTCGACTTCATCTCTTGGCCGCTTCCAGTTCTCCGTCGAAAAAGCGTACAACGTCAAAATGTTTACGCCGATGCCATCTGCTGCGCGGACGATTTCCTTTACTCGATTCATGCCTGCACGATGTCCTGCGATGCGCGGCAAATTGCGGTTTTTGGCCCATCTGCCATTACCGTCCATAATCACCGCGATGTGTGCCGGGATGACGCCGCTCTCATCAAATTCTTCCTCATGTCCCGCCTGTTTATCCTTGCGTGCAAACATCTGAGAGATTCGATCTAACATTAAGTTTTCCCCCAAAAAGAGAGATATAGACATAATTCCCCCTCAGCCGAGGGGGAGAATACAGAGTGTCTACACTTCCATTATGTCTTTTTCCTTGTCCTTCACAATCTTGTCTGTTTCGGCGATGTATTTATCCGTTGTCTTTTGCACAGTTTCCTGGTGGCGACGAGACTCGTCCTCAGAAATCGTACCAGCTTTTTCAAGCTTTTTCAATTCATCATTGGCATCGCGACGAATGTTGCGGATAGCCACTTTTGTTTCTTCTGCGCTTTTATGAGCCGTCTTCACCAGCTCTTTGCGCCGTTCTTCTGTAAGCGGAGGAACCGCAATGCGAATGATGACCCCGTCATTGGTCGGCGTCAAGCCCAGATCGGCTTGTTGAATCGCTTTGTCAATATCTTTCAGGGCTGATTTATCCCACGGCTGAATCTGGAGCATACGCGGTTCAGGCGCATTGATATTTGCGAGTTGATTAAGTGGCGTCGGTGTGCCGTAGTAATCGACGACGACACGATCAAGCATCGCCGGATTGGCCCGCCCTGCCCGCAGAGTCGACAAATCCCTTTTCAAGGAAGCAATCGCTTTTGTCATCCGATCTTCCATCTCTTTTAAAACTGATTGTGGCATTAGGCATCCCCCTTTACGATTGTTCCAATTTTTTCTCCCATGACTGCGCGACGAATATTTCCTTCTTCCGTGATCGAGAAGACAATTAGGTTGATATTGTTATCCATGCACAGACTGGATGCAGTCGAGTCCATTACACCTAACCCTTTATTCAGCACGTCTAAGAACGTCAGATGTTCAAACTTGGTTGCTTGCGGGTCGATACTCGGATCAGCAGTATAGACGCCATCCACTTTATTCTTCGCCATCAAAATGACCTCAGCCTCGATCTCGGCCGCTCTCAGTGCTGCAGTCGTATCCGTTGAAAAGTACGGGTTTCCTGTACCTGCCGCAAAAATCACAACGCGGTTTTTTTCAAGGTGACGTATCGCCCGCCTTCTTATGTATGGTTCCGCTACCTGACGCATTTCAATCGATGTCTGCACACGCGTCGGCACGTTTACTTTCTCGAGCCCGTCCTGCAGCGCTAACGAGTTCATAATGGTCGCCAGCATTCCCATATAGTCGGCAGTAGCACGATCCATTCCTTTGGAGCTTCCGGACAGGCCACGCCAAATATTGCCCCCACCTACGACAATCGCTACTTGCACTCCGAGTTCGACGATTTCTTTTACTTGATTGGCAATGGAAAAGATCACTTTTGGGTCAATACCGTACCCTACTTCTCCGGCCAGAGCTTCCCCACTCAACTTTAACACAACACGTTTATATGCAGGAAGTGGCATTCTTAGCGGCCTCCATTCTTGTACATTCTCTGTATCCGACTAATTTCCTTCCCGAAGCGGTAAGGTTTTAAAAATAGGGAACACGCAGGTGTTCCCTATTCTCCCTTATTGCTTATTAACTTGCGCCATAACTTCTGCCGCAAAATCCTCTTGCTTCTTCTCGATTCCTTCCCCTACCTGGAAGCGGGCAAACCCTTTCAGCGTAGCGTTTGCTTCTTTCAGCAATGTCGATACTTTTTTGTCAGGGTCTTTTACGAATGGCTGTTCAACCAGGCAATACTCCTCGAAGAACTTGGACAGGCGGCCTTCGACCATTTTTTCTACGATGTTCGCCGGCTTGCCTTCTTGCAGTGCCTGGTTTTTCAATACTTCGCGCTCACGCTCGATTTCTTCTGCAGATACTTCTTCGCGAACAGCAAAACGCGGGTTCGCTGCAGCAGCGTGCATGGCGATGTCTTTTGCCAGGGTTTCGTTCGACGTACCTTCGAGAGCGGTCAGAACACCAATCTTGCCGCCCATGTGCAGGTAGCCGCCGAATACGCCGTTATCCGATTTCTCAAGTACAGAGAAACGACGGAAGGAGATGTTTTCGCCGATCGTGGAGATTTTTTCATTGATTACGTGGCCAAGCGATTCGCCTTGACCTTTGAACGGTTGTTCCAAAGCGGCTTCCACAGAAGCCGGTTTCAGTGCGACAACGTGTTCTGCGATGTCCTTCACCAGTGTTTGGAATTCAGGGTTTTTCGCTACGAAGTCTGTTTCACAGTTCACTTCAACGATTGCCCCAACATTGCCGTTAATCGCAACAGCAGTCAAGCCTTCAGCCGCTACGCGACCTGCTTTTTTCGCAGCTTTGGCGATGCCGCGTTCACGCAGCAAGTCGATTGCTTTTTCCATGTCACCGCCAGTTTCTTCCAAAGCCTTTTTGCAATCCATCATCCCTGCGCCTGTTCTTTCACGCAGCTCTTTTACAGTTTGTGCACTAATTGCCATAGAATAGACCTCCTTGATCTTTCTTAATCAGCTTTCATTGATGAATAGCAGGAAAACGCAGTCCGTTTAAAACGGAACGAACGGAACCCTCACAGAAAAGGGCGGACTAGGATCTGAAACCCTCAGTCCACCCTCGTTTAACTTACGCTGTGGTTTGTTCTCCGCCTTGGCTTCCTTCTTGCAAGGCATCAGCCATTTTATTAGTCAAGAGCTTAACTGCACGAATCGCATCATCGTTACCTGGAATAACGTAATCGATCTCATCCGGGTCGCAGTTCGTGTCGACGATCGCAACGATCGGAATGCCGAGCTTGCGGGCTTCTGCTACCGCAATGCGCTCTTTTCTCGGATCGATAATGAACAGGGCATCCGGCAATTCTTCCATGTGGGAAATACCGCCGAGGAATTTTTCCAGACGTTCCATCTCTTTGCGCAGAACGATAACTTCTTTTTTCGGCAGCACGTCGAACGTACCGTCGTTTTCCATGCGTTTCAGTTCTGCCAAGCGGCCTGTGCGTTTTTTGATTGTAGCGAAGTTGGTCAGCGTACCACCCAACCAGCGTTGGTTGATGTAGTAGTGTCCTGTGCGTTCAGCTTCTTCTTTTACGGATTCTTGCGCTTGCTTTTTCGTACCGACAAACAGCATTTTACCGCCGTTTGCAGCTACTTCGCGAACAAAGTTGTACGCTTCTTCAACTTTCTTCACAGTTTTTTGCAAGTCAATAATGTAGATCCCGTTACGTTCGGTGAAAATATAGCGATCCATTTTCGGATTCCAGCGACGAGTTTGGTGACCGAAGTGAACACCAGCCTCAAGCAGCTGTTTCATAGAGATTACCGCCATATCATCACACCTCCTCATTCAATGGTTTTTGTGTGTCACCCTCCGTCCGCCGCATCTTTTGAACAAAACTCCCAGTCGCTTTGCGAGCTGCAGCGGAGCACCCTTGTCAAAATTGGCAGACGTGCGTATTGAACACCGTTAAAAACTATAACATATGGAAAAACCAAATGCAATAACAGCCCCAAAAATATTCCCGCCTCATCGCTGGGGCGGGCGCGTGATCATGTCGATCAGGTCATCGATACTGGTTCCCTTTTGGGCCTGATACTTCCCTGTGCGAATTCTGGCAAGCTTTTTCTCCTTCCGCAGCGCCGCGACAAAATCGTCCTTATCCCCCACCAAGCCAACGTCGGCCAAGAGGCCGGCGACACGACCGCCGTCCATTCCTGGTGTAATGGTAAAGGAAACCGGTGGCGGCGGTGTAGGAGCCGGCTCTGCTGGAGGTGTGGCAGCAGGGGCAGCCGGTTGGTTGACAGTGGACGTTGCAGGTGCTTGAACGTCCGGTTTCACAGGAGGTTTAGGCGGATCCACGGATTTGATCCCGGCTGACACGGGCTTCTCATCATCTTGCTTCGCTGACTTTTTCAATTGCTCATACTCCGCTTTCGGGATCACAGCCATTTGCTGGGCGTCAGCAAGTGTTTTCAATTCATCCTTCGTCAACGCTTGCGACTGATTGCCTGCCGGGGGATACACCGAAAAAAAACCCGCCGCAAAAAAGAGCCCGACCCCTACTCCAAATAAAAAGTTTCGATAACTCATGTGTCGAACCTCATCTCGCCCTGGGCTGACAGGGAGAAGATCAATTCGATTTCGCCGCGTCCCGCACCCAGGCGTTTTGCAATTTCATCAATGTGCAAGCCTTCCTGTCTCAGTTCGAAAGCACGGCGAAAGCGCTCACGCAACAGCAGAGAGTCTTCCGTCCGAGGATCGCCTCCCTGTGCATGCAATTCGTCCGCCAGCGTAGTTTGTTGCCGGGAGAGGCTGATTTGTTGCGACATTTCCTCCAGTTTTTCCTCCAGCGTGTACAGTCGCTCGCGCAGTACGTCTATGTCATCATGGAGAGCTGCCTTTGTGTTGCGAACGTTGGCAACTACCGCCTCATTTTCACTTTTTACTTGCTGCACGAACCGCTGCAGCGTCTTCTCCATTTCCGCTCGATCGAGCTGCTTTTGAACAAGCATCGTCTGCGCATCGAAGGCTTTGGACCCGGTTGGCTTTTTCAGAAATAGAGCGATGATCATGATAATGATTCCCGCTCCGGCGATCAGATAAACTGGCTGATCCATCCGTTTCACCTCTTTCGCTAGTTACAGAGAGATGTCCACATGGCGTCCGCGAATAGGGTCCCTCATCGGTATTTGGTTATGGGCGAAATCTTCATCTACTGTAGTTTCTATGCCGCTCAGTGAAAGAGTGTCCTGCTCTTTCTTGCGCTGACGCTCTTCTTTCTCTTTTATATAACCCTTTGACGATTCATCTACTTCATTGGCGCGATGACGCATTGCCTCATCCAGGTGATTTCGGTCGGCAATCATCGACTGCTGCTCATGAACGTTGCGTTGATGCAACTGGTCCTGCATCCGGCTGATTTCTTGGGTGCGAGGCAAGGCCACTTGTAATTCTGCGGCTTTCAAGCTCATAACCCTTCATCTCCTTTTAAATGAGCGTTGAAGTAGTGATTTCTCCGTCAAGTACAACAAAGCGTGTATGTGAGAATTCTTTTTTGATGAACCGGACTCGCCGTCCAAAGACGAGCTTGATTCCCGGATACATGATCGATTGGACTTCCACCGCGGCTGGAGACTCGCCTTCGATCAGCTCCTCTACTTCCTTTTTCCTTGCTTCCATCTTCTTGATTTCTTTTTCGAGAATAATCCGCGTATTTCTCAGCTTGATCTGCATCGCTTTTTTATCGGGGGGCAAGCTGCCGCTCACCGCCATTTGATCGAGTACATGCAAGCCTTGATCTGTCTTGCGCATGTTCTCGTACACATTTTGCAATTCGCGGATGAGCTGTGTCAATTCGTTGCGCAGCTGTGGCTTGGCACCGACCTCCAATACCGTTGGCGTAGAGCTGGAGTTACCGATAACGCGTGCAGTAATTCGGTTGCCGGCTTGCAGAACTCCGCCGATAATAATTCCTTTTGGCCCATTACAGGTAATGTTTCTTCCGGCCCTGACATTGGAGAACATGATGCTTTGCGAGACGATTACATCGTTGCCAGCCGTAACCCGGCCATTCTGGATAAATGACGTGCGCACGTCATTGCCGGCTACGACAGACCCTTTGTCCTGTGCGACGATGCCGCTTCTGATCTCGACAGAACCGCCTGCCTCCAACTCCGCACCTTCGACGCTGCCAAGGATACGAATGTCTCCCGAAGCTTTTATGCGAAAGCCGGTCGGTACGCTTCCGCGAACGACCACGGTCCCGACGAAATCGATATTGCCGACGCCAAAGTCGACATCGCCAATGACTTCATATACGGGGAAAACGTTGATTTTATCGCTGTCAGAAAAGGACACCTGACCGTCAATGGCTGCATACACCAAGGTTTTCTCTTCGTTCATGACGACATTTTTGCCCAGCTTGATTACAGCTTCTTTGCCTTTTTGCGGAGCCACCTGTTCACCGGTTACTGTCATCCCTGCTTCCCCTGCGCCAGCCGGCACTTTTTTCGCCAACAATTGCCCGCGCGAAACGTTTGGAATCTGTACAATCGAGTAAAAGTCGACTCGCCCGTCCTCCAGCTCTTTCGGCTTCTTCTCATCGCTCAGATTGGATTGGAACGTGTATTCAATTCTCCCGTTCGCTCCGGCAACCGGCGGCAATCCGTATGCTACTGCCAAAGGGTTATCTCTATACTTTACCGGATTTTCACAGAAGTGCTGTATTGCCTGATCCATCAGGCCGTACACAATATTATTCTTTTTCAGATATTCCCGCAATTCCTCTTCTGTTATGCGAACGTCATTTTCTTCAGTGTGCAGCATGAGATCTGCTTGCATTTTGTCTGTCGTAACGATGAGCTCAAATGAATAATTCTTCTCGTCTTGCAACGGTAACTCCCCCCTTTGGCGATTTTCACACTCTCGTGCTTGGTTATACGAGTCAGGCCTACATAAGCTGGCTCTTCCACCGATTGAGTGCCGAGCGCAGGCGAAAAATCGCTTTCGAGTGCAATTGTGAAATTCTCGAAGGTGATAAGTTCAACACTTCTGCGATTTCCGATAATGTCAGCTCTTCGAAATAAAACAGCGAGACGACGAGACGCTCCTTTTCCGGCAGCTTGTCAATAGTCAGACTCAACACTTCTTTTAGGTTGTTCTTTTCCGCTACGCTCTCCGGCCGCTCCGTCACTTCGTCGACAATGTACGAGTGCCGGGCCGTTTTTTGCTCGTCCTCGTCCCCTACTACCTCATCAATGGAAACCATTGCAGCGAGCGACGTGTCGTAGAATACTTGCTGAATCTCTCTTTCCGACATGCCCAGATGCGCGCACAATTCTTGTTCCGTCGGCGTCCGCAAATTCAGTTGCTCCAAATATGTATACGCTTCGTCGATTTTCTTCGCTTTGTCCCTTACCGTACGAGGTATCCAGTCGTTTTCCCGCAAGCCGTCAATCATGGCTCCGCGAATCCGCCACATGGCATACGTTTCAAACTGCAACCCCCGCGTGTGATCAAACTTCGACAGCGCATCGAGCAGGCCCATGCGACCGTAGCTGATCAGGTCGTCCCGGTCAACATTGTTCGGCAGCCCAATGGCCAGACGAGCCGCAACTTTTGAAACCAGGGGCAAGTATTGTACGACAAGGTCCACTTCGGCTTCTTTGCTGCCCTCGTCCTTCCACATGATCCACTTATCAAATTCTTTTGCTTTATCCTGGTTGTTTAAGCGAGCCACCTCATAACCACCAACCTTTATTCATCAGTTAACCGTCTAATTACGTTTGCGATGTTATCTGGAGTATGTACGTCTGCGTTTCGTTGGATTTTGTCCGTTACAAGTGGTGTAAACGTATCAGGCGGTTCATTCTCTGATGCTTTTGGCAAATCGATCGCTGATTCCGATGGCGTAACAAGGTCGATATGATTACCAACTGCGTTCTCTTCTGTCGGCGGAAACAGCATTCTGACAAGCCAGCGAAAAATGTAGGCGATGAGAAAAAACAAGAGAAAGGCAACCAGTCCGCGTTCGAGGGAAACGAGCCAGACGTTTTCGGAAAGTGCCGTCAGAAAGATGACGATAAAGGCGATGACTCCGGCGAAAATATTTACCCGTATAGTTCCAGCCATCACTCAGACTTCCTTGATCCCTTGATTTACAGTGCGAATTTGTAAAATTCCCGTGGCTGCATCCATTTCAATCGTTCTTCCGCAATTCCCGCCCGTCTCTTCCGCCACAATTCTGATTTTCGCCTGAGCAAGCATTTCCTTGCAGGCTTCCACATTGCGCGGTCCAATTCTCATCGTATCATTGCCTGATAGGAATGAAAACATTTGAGCCCCTCCCGCTAGCTTTGCTTTCATATTTCGGCACAGTGCCCCTTCTGACTCCATATCCTTGATCAGTTTGGGAATTGCAGTGTCTGCATATTTCCCGATATTTATTTCTGACGATCTGCCAAGAGCTGAATCAGGCAGCATGACATGAGCCATCCCAGCTATTTTTTTGATTTCGTCATACAGTACTACGCCTACGCAGGAACCCAACCCTGTCGTACGAAGTCGATTTGGTGGTTTTGCGACGCCTAAATCAGCCATTCCTATCTTAATAATTTCCATCGAGTGGGACCCCTAATGATAAAAATAGTTTTTCCAGAGAGTCAGGATCGGGAATTAAGAAGAAATGTCCTTTGACCTCTTCGTTTCCTTCAAAAAACGCCGTGTTGATCGTCAGGGCATAGTCACCCGCTTGCCCCAGTTCGATCAAGCCGTAGCTCAAGATCGCCCCTGCCATGTCAATCGCCAGGGCAGGAACTGAAGGGTGCATGCTCAGATGCGTAAAGTCTGCGAGCGACGATAAATAGGAACCCGTTAAAATATTGCCGATTTCATGCAGAGCCGACATTTCCATTTCGCTCAGCTCTCCGGAGCCTCCCTCTACCATTCCCAGCATTTGATGCAGCAGGTTGCGGGCAGAGTCCAGATCGACGATAAAAAACATGTTCCCCGGACAATCGCCCTCCACTCGCAGAAACACGGCGACGACAACTGACTCTGCACCACCAACAAAGTCGGCAATTTCGTCAAACGTTATGATATTGACTTGCGGAACTTTCATGTCGACTTCTTTTTGGATCAGCTTGGACAGGGCAGTAGCAGCATGCCCCGCCCCGATATTGCCGACCTCTCGCAACACGTCAAATTGAAAGTCGCCAAACTTGTTAAAATTTGTCATAGATCAAACCTCAAAGGAATCTAGTTGTTTCATCTCTTCCGTGTTTAAGACTTTGTCCAGATTGAGCAGAATCAGCAGTCGTTTTTCCAGCTTGGCAACACCGCGCAAGTAAGCAGCCTCAACGCCTCCAACCACTTCCGGCGGCGGCTCAATGGCATTAACGGAGATGTCGATTACGTCGTTGGCTGCATCGACGATCAGCCCAACCTCCAGCTCGCCTACAGCCACGATAATAATCCGCGTTGATTCGGTGTAAGCAGCTTCTTCCAGTCCGAAGCGGCTGCGCAAATCGATGATCGGCGTAACGACGCCGCGCAGGTTGATAACGCCCTTGACGAATTTCGGCGTGCGCGGTACACGGGTGATATGTTCAAGCTTTTCAATGGATTTTACCTGGTTTACTTCTACGCCGTACTCCTCGTCCTTCAAGCGAAACACGATAACTTTTACTTCACTTACGATCTCTTTTTGTTCGATCATGTGATTCCCTCCTTTACTTAATGAGCGCGTTGCAGTCGATGATCAGGGCTACCTGTCCGTCTCCGAGGATCGTCGCTCCGGAGATGGAGAAGACGTTGACCAGGTACTTTCCGAGTGATTTTAAGACAATCTCTTGTTGCCCGATGAACGAATCGACTACCAGGCCTGCCATTTTCTCTCCTTTGCGAACGATGACGACTGCCACTTCATCATCCTTGGCAGAACCATTGTCCGGAATTTGGAAAATATCCTTCAGCGAGACCAAAGGAACGACTTTTCCGCGGAAATCGATGACTTTTTGACGGTGTGCCATCATGATTTCGTCCTTGCGGAACACAGCTGTCTCAATAATCGAACTGAGCGGTACGGCAAATTTCTCATCCTCCACCTGTACGAGCATCGCAGAGATGATGGAAAGTGTCAGCGGCAACTGAATCAGGAATGTCGTCCCCTGGCCTCTGACCGAATCGACACCGACAGAGCCGCCGAGCGATTCGATCTTCGTCTTCACGACATCCAGCCCGACTCCGCGGCCGGAGATGTCCGATACGACATCAGCCGTACTAAATCCGGATGCGAAGAGCAGCTCGAAAATTTGTCTGTCCGTCAAAGTTTCAGCCAGAGCCGGATTGACGATTCCGCGTTCCAGCGCTTTTTTCAACACTTTGTCTTTATTGATGCCGGCACCGTCATCACGAACTTCAATAAATACGTGGTTTCCGCTATGGTATGCCTTCAAGTGAACCGTTCCCTCAAGCGGTTTACCGGCTTTTTTCCGCTCTTCGGTGGACTCGATGCCGTGGTCGATGGAATTGCGCAGCAGATGGACGAGCGGATCGCCGATCTCATCGATTACCGTACGGTCCAATTCCGTTTCCGCACCATATATTTCCAAATTCACTTTTTTGTTCAGCTCTTTGGCCAAATCGCGCAGCATCCGCGGGAAGCGATTGAATACTTGCTCGACTGGAACCATCCGCATCGTCAGGATGATGTTCTGCAAATCGCCGCTGATCCGGCTCATATGCTCGACTGTTTCCTGCAGCTCGCTCTTGCCCAGCTCACGGGCGAGCTGCTCCAGTCGTCCGCGATCGATAACCAATTCGCTGAACAGGTTCATCAGAATATCCAGACGCTCAATATCGACGCGGATCGTCTTCCCGGTAGAGACTTTTTTGGCATTCGCTGCCTGAGTGGCATCCACTTGCTTTTTATTCTCCGCAACGACTGCCTGAGCAGCCGCTACCTGATTTCCATTCGATGGCTCAGGCTGTGTGCTCTGCATTTGCACCGGTTCCACGATGACTTCGTCAATTTCGGAAATATTCGCAATTAGCTTGTGGATTTTGTCAGCCGTGTTGTTAGAGATATAGACGACTTCAAACGAATTGTCGAAGCGCTCATTCTCAATGTCCTCCACGCTTGGCTTGGATTTGATTACTTCCCCGGCTGATTCGAGCGAATCAAACACCATATAGGCCCGAGCCGCTTTCAGCAGGCAATCACTGCGCAGCGTAACTTTAATCCAGAACGGATTGCTCCCTGCTTCTTTTGACTGTTTCATTACCGTCAGGGCGTACTCGTCAAGCTCATAGTCTCTGCCCGCAGTCTGAGCGGCGTCAGGGGCAGCTGACCCACTTGCAGGCGATTCCGCTATTGGCGCTTCTGTCGCCGTTCCTTGCTGGCTTGAAGCTGATGGAATATCACCAGCGACGATTGAGCGGAGCTTGCCGACTGGACCGGAAACGTCAGCAGACCCGTTTCCGCCTTCAATAATGTTGTAAACCATGCCTTCCATCAAATCGACACTCTGGAAAATGACATCCATAATGTCGCTGTTCGTACGCAACTTGTGATTGCGAATCAAGTCGAGCACATTTTCCGCTTCGTGGGTCAAGCTCGCCATATCTTCAAACCCCATCGTCGCTGCCATTCCTTTCAGCGTATGGGCGGAACGAAAAATTTCATTGACAATCTGAATATTCTCCGGATCATTTTCCAACAGCAGCAAGTTCGCATTAATCGCTTGCAGATGTTCCTTTGATTCCTCGATAAACATGTCTAAATATTGATTCATATCCATCTGTTTGATCCACCTCCCGATCAGTTAACGAGCCGTACTAGGGTCTCAGCTATTTTTTCTAAAGGAACCACTTTGTCTGCCAAGCCTGCTTGAATGGCAACACGCGGCATTCCAAAGACGACACAACTCGATTCATCTTCCACAATACTCGTAACAGGTCCAGCGGCCTTCATCTGCTGCAAGCCTTTAGTGCCGTCACTGCCCATGCCTGTCATGATAATCGCCCATTTGCTAACATTTGTCAATTTGCTCACAGATTCGAATAATACGTCAACGGACGGACGATGTCCATTACGCGGCTCAGCCTGGTGCAGCAAGGCTTTCAACTGTCCCGCCTGCTCAATCACTTCAAAATGATATCCGCCCGGTGCAATGTAGACGGTGCCGCCTTCCAATAGTTGCCCATTTTCCGCTTCCATCACTTTGAGGTGGCACAAGGTATCCAGCCGTTGTGCCAACGAACGGGTAAAGCCGGCTGGCATGTGCTGGACGACGACTATCGCAGGACCGAATGAAGCGGGAATTTCCGTCAGCAGTGTTTGCAAGGCTTTCGGGCCGCCCGTCGAAGTGCCGATGGCTACAATTTTGCTGACCCGCCCCGCCGTGGTTGCAGTCGGTTTGATGACAGATGGCGTTGCGGGTTCAGGAGGCTTCAGTGACTGTGGCACCGCTGCCGAAAATGACGGCTTTTGTCTTTGAGGGGTGCTTGATCTTCGGTGTCTTACCGTGCTCGAGGCAGCGTCTTTGACCCTTTCCACGATGTTGTGTGCTTCTTTCTGTATGTCTAATGAGATCGGACCGGAAGGCTTGGTGACAAAATCAATCGCCCCCAGTTCAAGAGCGCGGATCGTCGCATCGGCTCCCTCTCTCGTCAAACTGCTCAGCATGACGATTGGCAGCGGATGCTCGTCCATCAGTCTTTCCAGTGCTTCCAGTCCGTTCATTATCGGCATTTCAATATCAAGGGTAACGACATCAGGTTGAAGTGCTTTGACTTTTTCGATACACTCTTGCCCGTTCTTCGCACGATCAATCACTTCTATAGAAGGATCGCTGACTAAAATATCAGATATGACTTTGCGCATAAATGCTGAATCATCCACGACGAGCACTCGGATTTTTCTCATATTTTCTCTGCTCCCTTCCATTGTGTTTTGATCAGCTTTAGCGAATCAACTGCTTCATTTTGGCAAGAAACCCTCTTAATCCGCCTGTTTCCTGGCTTGGCGACACTTCCGCCGCATTAGCTATGTACGTTTTTACCAGATCACGAATTCCTTTGGCTGCCAAGGAGTTAGGATAAGAAAGGAAAAATGGCTTTTGCTGCTTCACAGCCTTGGAAACATATGAATCGTCAGGAACAAACCCCAATGTGGTCAATTCAAGATTAAGAAAGCGCTTGGCTACAAGTGTTAGCTTATCCGCCGTAAATTTTCCTTCGCGTACCGAGCTTGCCCGGTTTACAATCAATCGAATGCTGGTTTGCGGATTCTTGGAGTGGATCATTTTGATTACGGCGTAGGCGTCTGTAATGGAAGTCGGCTCTGGCGTGGTGACAAGCACGACTTCGTCGGCAGAGAGGATACAACGCATCGATTCATTGGAGATGCCAGCACCCGTATCGAATAGCACTGTGTCGGCATAACCGTGCAGGAATTCCAACTGGTTGAACAGCCGATTGAGCTTTTCATCGTCAAACTGCATGATTTGCGTAAACCCTGTGCCACCAGCGATAAACTCCAGTCCATTCGGTCCCTTCTCGACGATGTCCCAAATCGACGTATCGGGCTCGAGCAAATGGAGCAGGTTTTTCTTCGGCGAAACCCCCATCAGTACGTCAAGGTTGGCAAAGCCCAGATCGGCGTCAAAAATCACGACCTTTTGCCCTTGCTCCACGAGTCCTAGAGCAAAATTGAGCGTAAAATTCGATTTCCCTACTCCCCCCTTGCCACTCGTAACGGTGATCAACCTGGTTGGTCGACCTTCTGCTCTTCGCTGCAGTCGCTCTCGTAGTTGTTCCGCCTGATCACGCATACGCCACGTCTCCTACGATCATTTTCGTTACGATGTCCGAAGAGGCGATGACGATATCATCCGGTACGTTTTGTCCGACTGTTATGTACGAGAGTGGCAGTGCGAAATTTTTGGTTACATTTAAGATGGCTCCGTATGCCTGCGTCTCATCCGCCTTTGTAAAAATCACCCGGGCAATAACATCGTGGAAATTACTGATGATCGGTTTCATGTCGATGTATTTGGATGACAAGCTGAGCACCAGGTAATTTTGACTCGTCTCGCCGTGCAAAAGAAATGTTTTGATACCCTGAACGAATTCGTCATTGCGGTAGTTGCGGCCTGCAGTATCGATGAAAATCAAGTCGCAATGCTCCAACCGCTCCATCGCTTGCGCTAATTCCTTCGGGGAAAAAACGACTTCCACTGGTACGTTCAGTATGTTTGCATACGTTTTTAATTGCTCTACAGCGCCAATGCGGAATGTATCCGTCGTGATGAATCCGACTTTTCGCTTGTCTTTCAGCATGGCTTCCGCGGCGAGTTTGGCGATTGTCGTCGTCTTGCCCACTCCCGTCGGGCCAAAGAAAAAAGCGAATTTGGTCGTGTGCCCAAGCTTGAGTGAACCCTTCGTCGCTTCGCTGAGCATGTGCTGAATAATTTCACCCGTTTTTTCGAACGCTTGCTGCTCGCTTGTGCCGAGCGGGTTCGGCAGCGCTTTGAGAAGCTCTGTGATGATCTGGGCGATCAGCGGTTCTTCTACTTCCTGTTTTACCAGTCGGTCGCGCACGGCCAAGACGCAAGCCGGCAAATTCGCGTTTGCTTCAGCCTGCACGAGCACTTTCTGAAATACCTCACGCATACCGCGCAGCTCTTTGGCAATTTCACCGGTGAGCTCCGCTTCCTGCTGCTTCCGAACCGTTTCGGCTTGTGCCACTGCCGCATGGGCCGTCTCCTGATTGCTGTGACTAACCGCTCCTGCCAAGTTCGGTTTTGCCTCCCCCCGACTGTTGGGACTGACAGGCATAGCTGCGTTTGGCTTTTTCTCGGGCAAATCGACTGGTTTGGCTGTCGTGCGCTGGTATGCTTGCTTTGCTGCGAATGAATTGCTGCCCGCTGACATGCGTTCTGGCTGCTTGGACTGCTCGGCTTTTTCGGCAGCCGCTTTTGGATCAATTGCCGCGATCACTTCAATCTGTTGTTTGGCAAAAAATCCAAGGATACCACCCGTTTTTACCTGCTTTGTATTGAGGATGATGGCGTCACTCCCAAGATCAACGCGGATTTTTTCCAGTGCATCTGGCATCGAGTCTACTACATACCGCTTAACCCTCATTACACATTCACCATCCCTACACTTTGCACTTCAACATGCGGCTCCAGTTCATTGTATGAAATGACCGGGATGTCCGGCATCATCCGCTCCATCAACTGACGCAGGTACATCCGGATTGCAGGAGAAGACAAAATGATTGGTTGTTGGCCGGAAGCAGCCATTTTGCTGACTTGCTCTGTCATGCTCTGATAAATCCGCTGCGACGTTTCCGGATCCATTGCCAAGTAGCTGCCTTGTTCGGATTGTTCAATGCGCTCTGAAATGGCTTTTTCCAGTGCGGGTCCGGCCGTAATGACCCGCAGCGGCTGGCCAGGCTCCGTATACTGCAAGGTAATTTGCCGCGAGAGCCCTTGCCGCACATACTCCGTCAATACATCCGGATCTTTGGTGTAAAGCGCATGATCCGCCAAAGCTTCCAAAATGACCGTCAGGTTGCGCACTGAAATTTTTTCCTTGAGCAGTTTTTGCAAAACCTTTTGCACATCGCCGATGGACAGCATGCCTGGAATTAGTTCGTCTACCAATACCGGTGTCGTTTCTTTCACGTTGTCAATCAGTGCTCTTGTCTCCTGTCTGCCAAGCAGCTCGTGCGCATGACGCTTGATGATTTCCGTCAGATGCGTCGCTACGACAGAAGGCGGATCGACGACGGTGTACCCGGAAAGCTCAGCAACCTCCTTATTCTCTTCTGTTACCCATAATGCCGGTAATCCAAACGCAGGTTCTTGCGTAGGAATCCCCACGACCGCATCATCGTCAAAGCCGGGACTCATGGCGAGGTAGTGATCAAGCAGGATTTCACCTTTCGCTACCTGGTTTCCTTTGATCTTGATGACGTATTCGTTTGGTCTCAGCTGAATGTTGTCGCGGATGCGAATGACCGGGACGACGATGCCCAGTTCGAGTGCGCATTGCCGACGAATCATGATGACCCGATCGAGCAAATCGCCGCCCTGCTTCGTATCGGCAAGCGGAATCAAACCGTAGCCAAACTCAAACTCGATCGGATCAACCTGCAGCAGATTGACGACACTCTCCGGGCTTCGCACTTCGTCCATTTGCTTCTCCTCCGCTTGCTGGGCTGTCTCCACGGTTTTCGTCTTCTGTTTGCGATTCATCTGAAAAGCCCCGATTGACAGCAAGAGTGCGATCGGCAAAGTCGGCAGCAGTCCGATCGGTGTAAGCAAGCCGAGAAACGTCATCAAGCCGGCTACAATATAGAGCAGGCGCGGTGCGCTGAATACTTGCCCGGCAATGTCTTCACCGAGACCGCCTTCCGAATTGGCCCGCGTAACGATGATACCGGTTGCTGTAGAGATCAAGAGCGCCGGGATTTGGCTGACGAGCGCATCCCCCACGGAGAGGTTCGTAAAGGTCGAAGCCGCTTCGGCAAAGTCCATACCCAGGATAGAGACGCCGATGATAAAACCGCCGATTACGTTGATGATAAAAATGATAATACCTGCGATCGCATCTCCTTTGACGAACTTGCTCGCCCCGTCCATCGCCCCGTAAAAATCTGCTTCCCGCTCGATTTTCTGGCGGCGGTTGCGCGCTTCGATATCGGTAATCATCCCCGCGTTGAGGTCGGCGTCAATACTCATTTGCTTACCTGGCATCGCATCCAGCGTAAAGCGGGCAGCTACCTCTGCGACGCGCTCGGAACCCTTGGTAATTACGATGAACTGAATGATAATCAAGATGAGGAAGACGATAAAGCCGACTACTTCGTTGCCCCCGACGACAAAGCTGCCGAAAGCTTCGATAACCTTCCCGCCTTGACCACTCGACAAGATGTTTCGGGTCGTGGATACGTTGAGCGCGAGGCGAAATAACGTCGTCAAGAGCAGCAATGTCGGGAATATCGAGAATTGCAGCGCTTCTTTTGTCTTCATCGAAACGAGCAGAATCGTCAGTGCCAATGAAATGTTCAGAATCAGCAGCATGTCAAGGAGAGCAGGCGGCAAGGGGATTACCATCATGACGACAATGCTGATGACAAAAAATATGGCTCCGAGTTCTTTCATCCCCACAGTGACTCCTCCTCTCGTCATTTCACTTTCCCCTGCAATTTGTAGACATAGGCGAGAACCTCCGCAACCGCTTTGAACAGTTCTTCCGGGATTTGCTGGCCTATCTCCACCTGGCTATAGAGAGCCCTTGCCAAAGGCTTATTTTCCATAATTACAATGCGGTGCTGCTTGGCGATTTCCCTGATCTTTAAGGCGATAAAATCCTGACCTTTGGCTATTACCGTCGGGGCGGTCATGCTTCCCGCCTCGTATTTGATCGCCACCGAGAAATGCGTAGGGTTGGTGATGACCACGTCTGCTTTCGGCAATTCCTGCATCATCCGCTGCATCGCCATTTGGCGCTGGCGCTCTTTGATCTTGCTTTTGATCAGCGGGTCACCTTCCATTTTTTTGTACTCGTCTTTGATGTCCTGCTTTGACATTCGCAAGCTTTTTTCATATTCAAACCGCTGATAGAGGTAATCACTTAACGCGAGAATCAGCAAGAGTAGTCCGATGAACAGCCCGAGCTTGACTGCTTGTCCGGCAGTAAACGTGAGCAATGTCTGAATCGATGTCATTGACAGCAGGACCAATGTGTCTTTGGCGTTCCAGAGAATCGTGTAGGCGACAAAAATGCCTGATGAAATTTTTAAAACGGACTTGAACAATTCGACGATGGTTCTCATCGAAAAAATGCGTTTCGCCCCTGCGATCGGGTTCAGCTTTTCCAGCTTCATCATCAGCGGCTCCGTCGTGAACAGAACGCCGACCTGCATGTAATTAACCGCCAGTGCTACCAGCAAAACCATCGCAAACACCGGCGCGAGGATCTTTGCCGCTTCCATAACCAAGCTGTTTACAATCACGCCGAGATTCTCCTGATTTACCTGCCAGGTGGAGTACGTTGTAAACGCCTCACGCATCATTTTGATGAGAATTTCGAACATGAAGGAACCGAAAAGAAACAAGACCATAAACACGCCGCTGATGGCAAATGCCGGCGAGAGATCCGCACTTTTGGCAACCTGCCCTTTTTTTCGGGCGTCCTGCTTTTTTCGCGGGGTCGCTTTTTCTGTTTTTTCCCCGTTGAAAAATTGCAGGTCAATCGGGAACAAAAGGGTGCCCGTTATCATTGTCAGCCCCCCAGAAGCGTCATCAAGTCTGCCATGGCGCTAAACATTTTTTCGAACAAGCTGCTTACGACGATAAAGAAGGCAGGCATTACAACGATCAGGATAAGAAAGCTGGCAATAATTTTTATTGGCAAACCGACGACAAAAATATTAAATTGCGGCACTGATTTGGCGATAATACCAAGAGAGAGGTCTACGAGAAACAACGAGACGACGATCGGGCCAGCCATAAGGAATGCGCTCGTAAACATATAGCTGAAAAACTTCATGATCAGCCAGAAAATCTCGTCATTGCCAACCTTGATCCACGTATCGATCGGCACCATCTGATAGCTCTTGATAATCCCGGCAATAAGGAAATGATGCCCGTTGATCGTCAGAAAATATAATGTAGCTAAAATACTTTTAATCTGACCTGTTAACGGGACGTAGGCACCTGTACGGGGGTCAATGACGTTCGCCATCGCCAACCCCATCTGCATATCCATCAATCCGCCGGCGATTTGCACAACGTAGAGGAATAATTGACAGACAAACCCCAGCAGCAGACCGACAAGCACTTCTTTCAACACGTAAAAAACGAACATCAAATCGAGTGGAATCGGCTTCTCTCCCGTAACGTACGAAAAGCTGATAAACGCAACCAGGAAAGCAAAGCCAATCTTGAACTGGTTGGGCACCCCTCGAACAGAAAAGATCGGCGCTGAGACAAAAAAAGCTGTCAAGCGGACGAAGACCAGTAAGAAGACGGGCAATAACTGCTGGAACATCAGCATATATTACCCCACATACCGGTGTAAGTTCTCGAATATCTCAAGCGTAAATTGCACGAGTATCCGCAACATCCACGGTCCAAAGATAATCAGCGCGATGAGAATGGATACGATCTTCGGAATAAAAGCGAGAGTCTGCTCTTGAATCTGTGTCGTCGCTTGAAAAATACTGACGATCAACCCAACCAGCAAACCAATTCCCAAGGCAGGGGCAGTGACCAGCAATATCGTGTAGACGGAGCTTTGAGCTATCTTCATGATTAACTCGGGTGTCATGGTCGGCCTCCTTTAAAAACTGGTCAGCAGTGATTTGACAATCAAATACCATCCATCCACCATGATGAACAGCAAGATTTTGAATGGCAATGAGATCATGACAGGCGGCAGCATCATCATCCCCATCCCCATCAAAATGCTGGATACGACCATATCGATGACGAGAAACGGAATGAAAATCATAAAGCCGATCTGGAATGCCGTTTTCAGCTCACTGATCGCATATGCCGGGACGAGGGCGAGCATCGGGATCTCTTGAATGGACTTTGGCTTCTCTGCCTTCATGTATTCAAGGAACAGCCGCAAATCCTTTTCCCGTGTATGCTTTGCCATGAAATCCTTTAACGGAACGGACGCTTTTTCCAATGCTTGCTGCTGTGACAATTGACCGGCAAGGAATGGCTGCAGCGCTTGCTCATTTACAGCCGAAAACGTCGGCGCCATGATGAAAAACGTCATAAACAGCGCGAGTCCGATCAACACCTGGTTAGGCGGCATTTGCTGTGTCGCCAACGCATTGCGGACGAACGACAACACGACGACAATCCGCGTAAAACACGTCATCAAGAGTAAAATGGCAGGTGCAACAGACAAGACTGTCAGCATCAGCAGGATCTGCAGCGTTGTTGACGTACCCTGAGGCGTATTCGCATCTCCACCGATTCGGAGATCAACTGTAGGAATGATGTTGTTCCCTGTTCCCGGTACGGCAGGTGCAGCCATTACAGCTTGGGAAAAGCTCAGCAGCGCCGCAAGCATGAACGCAATCAATACGACTTTTTTCATAAGCGTTCTCCTTTGTCGCGGGCAGCTTCACTGTCGTATAGCGACGGGTTCGCTTCCGTCGAGACGCTTTTCCATTCCTGATCCAACACCTCGTCGAACGACTTCACCGAATCCTGCGGTTCGCCAGCCGATACATAATGTGCCTGTTTGTTTCGCTTGAACAGTGCCATCCAGTCTTCCAGCTTTCTCGGTGTTGATTTCATCTCGGCCTCTGCTAAAATGACATCCATCTCATCGCCTGCAGGAATGTGCCGGAGTAGCGTAATTTCGTTGCCGACACCCAGAACGTAGAGTGAATCGCCAATCATAGCGATTTGCACGGACTTCCCATTCCCCACAGGGATTGCGCCGACGACTTTGATTGCTCCTGTCTGGCTCGCTCCGCCAAGTTGTCGACTTGCGAGAAAACGCAGCACCAGATAAATCAGGACGATCACGAGTCCAAGAGCAAAAACGACCTGTAACAAAAATGTCCATCCGCTGCCCGGCGTGTTTACCTGCAATTCATTCGGATCCGATTGTAATGGCTGCGTGTCAGTCGCCCCAGGTGTTTTGTCGGTAGATGACTGCTGCTTGATCCAATCGTTTGCCGACCCGCCATCCTTGCCCGCCTCAGCCTGCACATGGACAGCGGATAGTCCGATGGCAAGCATCAAGACGCTGCATATGATGACCAGTTTAGCCACTGCATGGTGAAATCTCATTGTTATCCCAACGTTTTCTTGATCGCCTCAATAACGCGATCTGCTTGGAATGGCTTCACGATAAAGTCTTTTGCTCCCGCCTGAATCGCATCGATAACCATCGCTTGTTGCCCCATCGCGGAACACATGATGACACGGGCGTTCGAGTCGAGCTTTTTGATTTCTTTCAGAGCGGTAATGCCATCCATTTCAGGCATGGTGATGTCCATTGTGACCAGGTCCGGGCCAAGCTCTTTGTACTTCTCCACAGCCTGGGCACCGTCGCTTGCTTCGCCTACTACCGTGTACCCGTTTTTCGTCAGGATTTCCTTGATCATCATCCTCATAAATGCTGCGTCGTCTACGATCAATACTTTATTTGACATTGATTCGTTCCTCCTTTATTGTGTGTAGATTTACTGTAGTTTTTGGACCCTGTCCAACTGGCTGATGATATCGGTTACCCGCACGCCGAAATTCTCGTCGATGACGACCACTTCGCCTTTGGCAATCAATTTGTTGTTGACGAGAATGTCTACGGGTTCGCCGGCCAGTTTATCCAGTTGAATAATCGATCCAGCTGACAGCTCGAGTATCTCTTTAATGAGTTTTTTCGTCCGGCCAAGCTCAACCGTAACTTGCAACGGGATATCGAGCAGCAGATTGAGATTTTGATCATCCGGTGCGCTGAAGCCCCCTGCTGTGAACGCCGAAAATTGGGCCGGTTTCACATTTGCTGGCGCCTGCCCGCTTGCACCTAGCCCGCCAAACGTCTGTGGAGCTGGTGGCTCAGGCGGCTGCTGATACTGCGGCGGATAGCCGTAAGCCGGATATGGATACGGGTAAGGCTGGTATCCCGGCGGCGGCTGCATCGGATATCCTTGCTGAGCGTATGGATCCATCGGGTTTGCATATGGCTGTTGCATCATCGGTTGCCCTGCCGGTGGAGCTGGCGGCTGATTTGTTTGCGGACTCGCAGGTGTCTGCTGCATTTGCGCTCCTGCCGATGAATGTGCCGGCTGTTCTTGAACAGGTGCTGACATTTCCTGACTAGGCGGAACCGGTTCTTCCGAGCCGCCAATGAGCATGTCAATCATCTGTTTGGCAAACGAAATCGGGAGCAATTGCATGATAGACGAATCAATCAATTCTCCATGCTCACCGACTGACAGCTGGAATGAGATTTTGATCAAATAATCGACATCCGGAATGTTTTGTCCGCCTTTTCCTTGCGACAAATCCATGATGTCTATTCCCGGCGGGGAAATATTGACCAATTTATTGAAAATGGTGGACATGGATGTCGCTGCTGAGCCCATCATCTGGTTCATCGCTTCCTGAACCGCACTGATGTGCATTTCAGACAGCTCTGTCGATTGTGGTCTGCCGTCGCCTCCCATCATCAAATCAGCGATTACGGCGGCATCATCCATCCGTATGACCAGCAAATTGATTCCTTGAAAACCATCCGTATACTCCACGTGAATCGCGACGTGCGGTCGAGGGAATTCCTCTTCCAGCTCATCGCGCTTGATCATGGAAACGGTCGGCGTCGTGATATCCACTTTTTGATTGAGCAAGGTTGACAGCGCAGTCGCAGCGCTTCCGAATGAGATATTGCCAATCTCGCCCAAAGCGTCCTGCTCAAAAGGTGAAAGGAAATGACTGACATCCAGCTCATCCTCTGCCTGTTCATCGTCACCTGTCAAGTTGTTTGCTCTAAGCAGGGCATCAATCTCGTCCTGTGATAACATATCTCTACTCATACGTCTCCTCCCCTTCTTCGAGGACTTCGTCGATCTGTACGGCAATCCGCCCTTTTGCCGTTCCTGGTTGACCTTTAAACTTTACGCGTTCGCCTACTTTGATACTCAACTTGTTATCGATCAATTGATCAAGCTGAATGACGTCGCCAGCGGATAAATGCAGAAAGTCACCAACCGTTATGGTAGCCGTACCCAACTCGGCGATAATCGGCAATTTTGCCGTCTTGACTCTCTCTTGCAAGAGCAGCTGCTCGCTTGAGTCTCTCGTTCTGCGTTGTGTAGCAAACCAGTACTGACCAGAAAGCTTGGGCATGATTGGTTCAAGTACGACATGCGGCAAACAGATGTTAATCATCCCGGTGGTATCACCGATCTTGGTACTGAGCGATATAACCGCTACGATTTCGTTTGGCGAGACGATTTGCATAAACTGCGGATTCATCTCGAGTACTTCCAAATAAGGATCTATTTCAATGATTTGCTTCCATGCTTCATGAAAACTGTCGAGCGCCTTGCTGAATACCCGCTCCATTACAGTGGTCTCGATTTCCGTCAAGGCTCCCATTTTATCCGGGATGCCGCCTTGCCCACCGAGCAATCGATCGAGCATCGTGTACGCTATATTCGGGTTTACCTCCATCACCATTCGCCCTTCGAGAGGCGGTGCTTCAAAGATATTGAGAATCGTCATCTTTGGGATGGAACGAATGAATTCATCATATGGCAACTGATCGACTGAGGCGACACTAATCTGCACAAAGGTTCGAAGCTGAGCCGAAAAGTATGTAGTTAAAAGTCTGGCATAGTTTTCGTGAATGCGGGTCAAGCCGCGGATTTGATCTTTGGAGAAGCGAAGTGCCCGTTTGAAGTCGTACACTTTGACTTTTTTCTCGGTCTCTTCTTTTTTCAGCTCGTTTGCATCCATCTCCCCTGAGGAGAGTGCGGCCAATAAAGCATCTATCTCACTCTGTGAGAGAACCTCGGCCATCTGTGGTCACCTCCCTACCTATATGTATTGAATCGTCGACCGCGATGGGCCTGACGTATTGTGACCTGCTCGTTACGATAATACTCGTTTTGTTGTGATGACTTGAAGGATTTTGCCTTCTTGCATGATGGCACTCACTTCGTTCATAATTTTTGCTTCCAGCTTGTTGAGCCCTTCTGTTCCTTTAATATCTTCCGGGCTGAGGCCTGCCATTGTCTTGATAATGATCTGGTTTACCTGTGGCAAACGCTTGGACAGCTCTTCCTGTCCTTTTTTCCCGTCAGCGGTGATGCTGAAACGGATGACGATGTAGTTGTCTGTAGCCATATTCGTCGTGATTTCGCCGGTGTCCACCGTATACTGAACCATCTCATCGGCACTGAGCGGTTTCGCCACTGCCGACGTGTCATCCGTCGGTGACCCGTTCACGGGAGAAAAGTACACTTTAAACAGCACGAAAGAAACGCCGCCGAGTAAAGCAATTGCAATAATAATGATCAGGGCCATATTAAACAGTTTGTTTTGAAACATTGTAAGCCTCCCGCTATTCTAATAAGTCGTCTTCTTGACGCGGAATCACGGTAGCCGTATGGGCTGCTTGATAAAAGGAAGTAACACGCTCTGCTATAACATGTGCAGGCTCTTTCACAAGGTGCTTTTTGCCGTTTATCAAAGTAATCACTGTATCAGGTGTTGCTTCTACGACTTCGATATGGGTTATGTTGAGAAAAAATGTAGTTCCGTTCAAACGCGTTAGCTCGATCAAAAGCCTCAACCCCTTTTGGAGTGGGCGGAGGGAGCAGCGTTATGCCGCCCGCTCCGCTTCCCTTACTTTATACCACGATTAACGCTTGAGATTAATCAACTCTTCCAAAACCGTATCGGAAGTAGTAATGATCCGTGAATTCGCCTGGAATCCGCGTTGGGCGACGATCATCTCGGTGAACTCTTCGGACAAGTCGACGTTGGACATTTCCAGAGCGCCAGAGATGATTGTGGAGTTAAAAGCAGTCGGTGTACCAAGGTTAATGTCCGTGTCCCCATCCGGATTGGCGTTTGTCGTCATTTCATACAATGAGCTTCCAATCTTCTTTAATCCAGAGGGATTGCTCACGGAGAACATCCCTATAATTCCGTCAGCCACTTGTTGGGTATTTCCTGCAGCATCCGTGCCAATAACGGAGCCGTCTTTGCCGATCGAGTAGGACACGTATTGATCGCGTGGTATGTTAATGATAGCTCCGCCACTACTCAGCACAAACATTCCTTGTGCGTTAACCAAGTTACCATCGCCATCGCGGGTAAAGTTACCGGCTCGCGTCAAATATTTGGTTTCTCCGCCGTCGGGACTGACGACAAAAAATCCATCTCCCTCAATAGCCAGATCTGAGGTGAGATTCGTCGTCATCGGACTACCAGGAGAATGAACGGTGTCAATGGAGGCAGTGTTTGATCCAAGTCCGATTTGACGTGGATTCAAACCACCGCTAGTACCAGCTTGAGTTGCTCCTGAAATATTCTGACTGAGAATATCTTGAAACATGACGCGGCTTTTCTTGAAGCCTACGGTGTTGACGTTGGCGATGTTGTTGCCGATGACATCCAGTTTTGTTTGAAACCCGCGCATACCGGAAACACCGGAGTACATTGATCTAAGCATGAGTAGTCCCCTTTCAATTGTTTTGCTAAAGATTACCTCAATCGGTCGGTAATCTACTGGGCTTCCTCTGCGAGGGCCGGCCCGTTGTTCTACAATAAAATTGCACTGTCGATGTTGGTGAAGACATTGTCTTTCATATGTCCCTCGTCTACTGCCGTAATCACTTTGCGATTGGCTACGCTGACGACGTAAGCGACCTTATCCATTACTATCAATGACTCTTTCGAACCTTTGCCGGCTGCCTTCTGTACGGCGCCTTCCAATCGGGCTATATCCGATTCTGCCAGCTCAATGCCTCGTTCCTGCAAACGGCTGATCGCGTGCTGACTAAACGACAGCGATTTTGGCTTGGGGGCCGTTTTCTCCGTTTGCAGCGATTCGTTCAGCCATTGCTGAAAAGGCTTTTGAACTTCCGCCGGGGCTGGCTGGTGTGCGACTCCCCGCGGTGTCGGAGGAAAGTACGTCTGGCCAACACGAAATGGATGATTCATGGTGGTTAGTCCCCCTCGTACTTATGCGGAGTATTCGACATTCGCCTTGCTTGCCCGCAGCCAGCTCGCCACGTTTGTGCTGCTCTCATCGGTTAAGGCTTCAAGCGAAAATTCTGCTTGCTCCTCGTCTCCACGATTTCGCTGCTGCTGATTCTCCTGTTGTCCGCGATTTTGCTCGCGCTGTTGCTGGAAGCCAAACTGCGGCTGCTGTGTCTGTTGCTGTTGCGACACCTCCAAGCGATCGACCTGGAGTCCCATTTGAGTCAAGGCTGCACGCAGTTGCGGGAGTTGGTTGTCAAGCAGCTCTTTGCCATTTACGGTATCCGCAGCGAAATGCGCGGTAATTCCTTGGCTGCTGGAAATGATCTTGACATTCACCTGTCCAAGCGATTGCGGATGAAGGATCAATCTTGCTTCCGAAACACCATTTACATTTGTCATTTTCAGTTGCTTGACAAACATATTGCTCACATCTGTCGCAACATGCTGCTCACGCACGACATACTGCGAGCCTGCTGGCGCCGCTGACTGTCCCAGAGCAGCGGATTGATTCTGACTGGTAGAAACCGCAGGAGCGATCGTCGCGACCGTAACAGGCTCCGCTGTGTCCGTTAACGCTTCACCTGCAATTGGCTGTTGCCCATTGAGCAGGTGTTTGTCAACGGTAGTGTCGAGACTGGCCATTTGCGCTACTGGCTTTAACTGATATGTGGCCAGGGCAGCATTTACTTGATGGGCCGTCGGCTGTTGACGCAGACCCTGGCTGTTCAGGTGATTGACTTGAAAGCCGCGCTGACCCGCCAATGGATTTTTGGCGTTGAAGACGATGTTTGCTGTTTGCTTGCCCGTGTTTGTTTTTTCCGCTTTGTTCAGGTCGATCCCCATGCTCTCCAGAAGCTGTGTGACTTGCTGCCTCGCTTGAGTCACTTCCGGCAGCTCGGTTTCTTTTCCCGTCTGCCCCAGTGAAGAAAGCAATTGAACCATTTGGCTTGCCTCATCCTGAGACATGCCTTGCTGCATGAACGTAGTGGCCAAACCTTGTTTCGCTTGAACGAGCTTGTCCTCGTCAGGGTTTTGCAGAACATTTGCCAACTGCTGCAGGAAAGGGTCGACAGCTGTTTGCTTCTGCCCCGCCACCGCAGCCATGATCGGCAAACTTGCCATGCTGCTGTTCATGTCCGCTGTCGATACGTCTTTCATCATTTGACTTACCTGCGCGTCAACCACTGCAACCTGTTGCTGCGTCTGATTGTCCGTCGGAAGCTGGAACGGCAGCGGCGGCTGTTGCATGTTCGCCAGCATTTGTTCCAGCATCGCCAGCAAGTTGGTCAATTCCTCCGGCTGTTTATCGATATCTGCGGGGAGCATTTGCATAATCGTCGACTGCTCTTGACCGCCCATGGCGTTCGTCAGCTCGGATGCCAGCATTGCCCCGAAAATTCCGGAAGCATTCGCCGCTCCCTGATCGCCCCCCAACGTCGCAAGGCCTGGACCTCCTCCAAGATTTGGAATCAGATTCGCTACATTCATGTACTCACCTCCTCAATTTAATTAGTTGCTTATGAAAACGATAGCGAGATAATCGCTTATCGGAGCAACTCGCTTGTAATTCGGGCAGCCATGGCACTATCGAGCTTGGAAATCTCCGTTAATACCTGTGCCCGTTTGTCGTTGGCCATTCCGGCGAGAATCGACATGGCTCGTTTGTGATTTGTATCCATTAACGTGATTAGGATAGTCGATGCAGTCTGTGCTGGCATTTGCGAAAACGTGTTAATCAAGGAATCCATGCTGGTCGAATCTTGTCTCGTTTCGCTCAAAGCCTTGGTGAGCACCTGTATCCGCTGCTGCAGCGCTGCGATATCGTCATCTTTGCTAACCACTGTGTCTTTCAACAGAATAGAAATGTCCGCAGCCTTTTTCGGATCCATCTTGGCTAAAATATCTGCCCGCTGTTCCGGCTTCATTTTGGTCAAGGCCGTTACCGCTTCCTCTACCGAAAGGTTTTCTACAATGGAAGCTGCATTCCTTGCAGACATTGTTGAATATATTTTGGCTAAATCCTGAAATTGTTTTTGCCGCTCTTCGTCTGTAGCGCGTTTGTCTTCCATCATCTTCTGCAAATCCTGGACTTGCTTTTGCAGCGCCTGGATGGTGCTGTCCTTTTTCGCGACCTCCGCCTGAAGCGTCGTCAGCGTCTCTTTACTTTTGTTCAGGTCGCTTTTTGTCGTCTCCAGCTGTTTTGTCGTTTTGTCCGCGATCGCCTTTTCCGAATCAGGCTCGGCAGGAGGATCCGGGATAATCTTTTCTACGTAAGGAATCGAATTCGCAAACGTTAGCACTTTTCCGATGACGTTCACACCTAGGAGGCTAAGCAGTACACCACCTAAGAGACTCGCAAACAATGCCGGAATTAAAATCATATAGAAAAACCATTCCCATTTGCTATATGACTTCTCTTCTTGTTCTTTGAGCTCTTCCATACTGAAGCTCCTTCCCCACTTATCTGCGCATGTATTGATTCAGTCCGATTTCATCCAATTCTTTTTGTTCGCGCTGCTTGTATTCGTCCTCGAACTTTTCCCGTTCTTTTGCTTTCAGCTGTTCCCAGAGTCTCGTTTCCTGCATTTTAAACGTCAGCTTCCGCTGGCAAAGCTCCATTTCCTGTTCGCAGCCGTAGAGCGTGTTTTGCTGGGTGACAATCGCTTTATCGATGGCATCCCGATAACGCGTCATCTCGATGAGTTGAGCCGCTGTGCAGGCGCGGTCCTGAATCGCGTACATAGAGACGGTCAAGGCCTCCCGCCGATCATTCAGGCGCTCCAGCTTCGCTTCTTCTTCCGTCTTCTTCTGGACTGACTTGCCAAAGGCCCATTCTGCCTGCTCTTTTTCCTTTTCCTTCAAGTCGAGAATCTTTTGCAGATGATAGCTGAACTTTTTCATCCGTTCATTCCCCCAAAGTGAGCAATGAGTGCTTTTATCGTCTGTTCAAGATTGGACGGCTCGTGCGTACCCTGCGCTGTAAATTCGCGGATCGCATCTTTTGCCCTGATCGCCGCATCGATTTCTCGATTGGTTCCCATTTTGTAGGCTCCGATATTGATCAAGTCCTCCGCCTCTTTATGCGTGGCAAGCAGCCGTTTCAGCCGTTGGGCCGCATCGAGATGAGCATCCGAGCAGATTCCGTTCATTACCCGGCTTACACTGGCGAGCACATCGATCGCGGGAAATTGGCCTTTTTGGGCAATTTTTCGATCAAGCACGATATGCCCGTCCAAAATCCCGCGCACGGCGTCGGCAATCGGATCGTTCATATCGTCCGAGTCAACCAATACGGTGTAGAACCCGGTAATGCTTCCTTTGTTGGCAGTACCTGCCCGTTCCAACAGCTTCGGCAGAAGGGCAAAAACAGAAGGCGTATACCCGCGAGTCGCCGGCGGTTCGCCAATCGCCAGGCCGACTTCCCGTTGAGCCATGGCAAAGCGCGTCACGGAATCCATCATCAGCATCACATTGAGCCCGCGATCGCGGAAGTATTCTGCAATCGATGTGGCGATCATCGCGCCCTTGATCCGGATCATGGCCGGCTGGTCAGATGTCGCCACAACCAGCACAGAGCGCTTCAAGCCATCTTCACCCAAATCTCGTTCGATGAACTCCATTACTTCGCGGCCGCGCTCGCCGATCAGCCCGATGACGTTAATATCCGCTGTCGTATTTCGGGCGATCATTCCGAGCAACGTGCTTTTCCCTACCCCGGAACCCGCGAAAATCCCCACCCGCTGCCCTTTGCCGACCGTCATCAAGCCGTCAATCGCTCTGACTCCGACGCTCAACGGTTCGATAATCCGCGGGCGGAGCAGCGGGTTCGGCGGTTGATTGTTGGTAGGAAAATTGGTTAATCCAAACGGCTGGGTTCCGCCAGTAAGCGGTCTGCCCAGGCCATCCAGAATCGTGCCGAGAATTTCCGGTCCGACTTTGACGCTGAGCGGTTTGCCGGTTGCAACCACGTCGCAGCCAGGTCCAATCGACGTCAGTTCACCGAGTGGCATCATCAGCACTTTATTGTCACGAAACCCGACAACTTCCGCCATGATCGGCTCTTGGTTCAACTGCGAATAAATCAGACAAACCTCCCCCAGCTTTGCTTCCGGCCCCTGTGATTCAATCGTCAACCCTACGACTTGCGTCACTTTGCCGTTTACCTTGACGGGATCAAGCTGTTCAATTGCCTGCACATACTTGGTGATATCAAGTGAGCTCATCTACTTCACTTCCTCGTGCTAACTCCAACAGTACCTGCTTGATCTCACTCAATTGCAAATCAATCCGCGCATCGATACTGCCCAGCGGTGTCCGAATGACGCAGCCTTCATCCTGAACCGTGTAGTCCGGATAAATCGTAAGCTCAGCCTGTCCATCCAGCAGTTCCAAAAGCTGTTTGCGGTGCTCCTGAATGAATTCGAACTGATGATGGTTGACACAGATGGTGATTTCGCCGTGAACCCGCGAGCGGCGGAGCACACGGCTCAGCATGTTCAATTTTTTCTCTGGTGAAAGAGCCAGCTCCTCACCGATAATTTTCTTGGCGATTTCCGTACTCAGCTCAATGAGGAACGGCTCGGCTTCGGCAAGAATTTTTTCTTTTTCGACGTACGCCTGCTCCAGCACTTCACGCGCGGTCTGGACTCGCTGCTGTTCTTCACTGATCACTTGCTGCATTCCTTGCTGAAAGCCGGCATGGTAGCCTTGTTCCATTACCTGCTGTCGTTCTTCTTCCATCGCTCGCTGTGCTTCCTGGCGCTTCTCCTCTATCCAGCTTTCAAGCTCGCTTGCCGCTGCTTGCTTCAGCTGCTCCGCATGTTGCGCTGCTTCCTGCAAAATCTTTTGTGCCATCTCTTCAGCGTCGCGAATGATGATCCGGGCTTCCGCTTCAGCATCTCTTAAAAATTTTTCATTCTCTTGCAACCTTTGATCTGTTTCTTCCGTCTTATGTTGCGAAGATGCTTTAACAGCGAGGATTATCTTTTCTTCTGATTCTGAATAGCTCGAAGCTTTGAAAATCCTAGACAATAATATCATCCCCTCCGCCGCGAGCGATGATGATTTCACCCGCTTCTTCTAGGCGACGGATTGTAGCAACAATGCGAGACTGTGCTTCTTCGACATCGCGAAGGCGAACGGGGCCCATGAACTCCATCTCTTCTTTAAATGTCTCAGCCATGCGTTTGGACATATTTTTAAAGATAACTTCGCGAACTTCCTCGCTTGCCACTTTAAGCGCAAGCTGCAAATCGGCGTTTTCGACGTCGCGAATGACGCGTTGGATAGAGCGGTTGTCGAGGCTGGCAATGTCCTCGAACACGAACATCCGCTTCTTGATTTCTTCGGCAAGCTCCGGGTCTTGGATTTCCAATGCATCCAGGATCGTCCGTTCTGTGCTCCGGTCTACACCGTTTAATACATTGACGATGGCTTCGATACCACCCGCTTGCGAGTAATCCTGCGTGACCGTCGCCGACAGCTTTTGCTCGAGCACCTGCTCTACCTGAGCGATAACCTCCGGAGACGTGCTGTCCATCAGAGCGATACGCTTCGCAACATCGGCCTGGCGCTCCTGTGGCAGTGCCGACAGGATGAGCGCAGACTGCGTCGGATCCAAATAGGCAAGAACTAGCGCAATTGTTTGCGAGTGCTCATTTTGCAGGAAGTTCAAGATTTGATTCGGGTCTGCCTTGCGGGCAAAATCGAAAGGTCTAACCTGCAGGTTAGCAGTCAATCGATTGATAATATCCATTGCTTTGGTTTCACCCAGTGCTTTTTGCAAAATCTCTTTCGCATAGGTGATACCGCCTTGTGAAATTACATCCTTCGCTACTGCGATCTGGTGGAATTCGGAGAGAATACGATCCTTCTCTTCGTTATCCACCCGTCTTACATTAGCAATTTCTAACGTCAACTGCTCAATCTCGTCTTCTCGCAAATGTTTGAACACTTGGGCTGATACTTCCGGTCCAAGCGAGATGAGAAGAATTGCAGCCTTCTGTCGGCCTGTCAATTCTTTGGCACCGCGAGCCATTTCTCTCACTCCCTAATCTTCAGCTAACCATGTGCGGAGCAAGACAACAAATTCGTCAGGCCTGCTACGCGCCAGTTTTTCCAGTTGTTTGCGCACTACTACTTCGTCGCTATCTTCGTTGTAAGCGATATCCGGTACTTCAAATGGCTGTGGTTGAGGAATATCAGGCAACTCTTCTTCTGCTGCTTTTGTTTGGCGTCGACGGTATACAAGAAAGGCAACCGCACCAAGAGCGAGGAGAGCTACTGCTCCAGCACCATAGAGTAGGGCAGGACTCAAGCTTGACGGATTTTCGATGACGACTTTACCTGAGAATGTCCGCGGGAATACAGAGATGCGATCGTCCAGCTGTGCCTGGGTAATCCCCGGATTGCTGTCACTCAAAGTAACCCGAACTACGTTGCGCAACACTTGTTTAATGCTTTCAATCGTTTGATCGTCGATTTGCCCGCCTTCCGGTGGCTCCACTCCGACGTTTATCGTCAAATCTTTTACCTTGTACGGACTTTCCGTAATGTTTCTCGTAATCCGGTTTACTTCCCGATTGACGGTATCGCTCAGTTCTTCGTATTGACTGTTGGTACCCTGCTGAGCAGCTCCCGGAAAGCTTGGTACGTCATTCGTTCCGGTCCCTGCTGTCCCGCCTGGAGGCGTTCCTTGACCGGTGAACGTCTTCGTGCTTTTCTGGGTACTGATCGCCAATCCTTCATTATTCGCTTGATCAGGTGCTGTCACCAGATTTTCAACGCGATTTTCTTTGGAGAAGTCAATCTTGACAGCTGTTTGCACAATGACCTTGTTCCTGTCCATAATCGTGCCGAAAAAATTGAACAAATCTTTTTGCAGCTTCTCTTCAACATCTGCCTTGATTCTCTCTTGCTGCTGATATACTGTCAGCGAACCTGAGTCTTCATCGGTATCGTTTAATTTGAGCATGTTGGAAAATTGATCGGTGATCGTAATATTCTCGATCGGCAGCTTTTCTACACTGCGAGAAACAATATAGTATAATGCCCGTTTCTGATCTTCTGTCAGTTTCGTGCCAGGCTCCACTTCGATGATGACCGACGCAGTTGCCTGATCCTTCGTATCTGTGATCCACTTTTCTTCATTTGCAAGCGAGAGCATGACCTGGGCGCTTTTGACATTCTTTACACGCTCAAGCATTTTTTTCAATTCAAGCTGCAGCGCATCTTTTTTCAGGACTTGAAATTGCTTGTCTGTAATCCCGAATGTACTGCTGCCTGTAAAAATTTGTGTGCTGATCCCCGCTTCGCTCGGAATCCCTTTCGCCGCTAGATCAACGATTACGTCCTGGGCGTTTTTCTCAGGAACCTCGATTCCCGTACCATTGTTAATGATATGGTAATCAACTTTTCTCGAATCAAGCTCTTGTTTGATTGTTCCAATCTCTTGCTCACTTAGCCTCTGATTATAAAGGGATACATAAACCGGTCTGGAAGCAATATATATGTATAGACCAAGTGATATAAGCAGAAACAGAGTAATTGAGGAAAGCAACCATTTTTGCTTGTTGCTCAAACTATTCCATTTATCTACAAGTTGGTTGCGATAAATTAGCAGACGCTCTTTCATGATTCACCTCACCAGGATTTCTCAGCACCTATTACAGCGACATGCGCATGATCTCTTGATATGATTCAATGGCTTTGTTGCGCACCTGCATCGTTAATTGTAATAGGACGGATGATTTCTGGCTGGCGATCGTCACCTGATGAACATCCTCAATCGTACCCGCAACGAATTGATTCGTTAATTTCTCCGAAGCAAACTGGGCCTGGTTCACTTCATCCATCGCTTCATTCAAAAAATTGGAAAATGATTTCGCTACTTCGGCAGTTGACGGTCCATTCGTCGGTTTAAGCTGGGTTAACCCCACATTTCCAATACCATTTACCTCCATGAATGCTTACTCCTTATCTACCATTTATTTCGAAAGCTTTCATCATCATACTTTTCGTAGCATTTAAGGCAGTAATATTGGCTTCATATGCGCGAGAAGCAGATATCATATCTACCATCTCTTTCATCATGTCAACATTCGACATCAGAACGTATCCGTCTGCATCCGCATCCGGGTGATCCGGATTGTAAACCCGTTTAAAAGGAGTGTTGTCTTCGCGAATAGCGGTAACCCGTACCCCTTGTTCCGGCTGTGGAGAAACATAGCCGATCGCTGCTTGGAGAACATTGTCGAACGATTGATTCGTTTTCGGCGCGAGATCGACAACTTTGCGTCGATAAGGCTGCCAAACTCCGTTCACCATGTTTGCTCGTGTCGATCCCGCATTGGCGATATTTGCAGCAATCGTGTCCAAGCGAAGACGGTTAGCCGTTAGCGCGGATGCACTGGTATCCATACCTTGAAACAAACTCAACTTGCATTACCTCCCGCCTTCAATTACATTATGCAATTTGGCAAAATACTCGTTGGTCATTGTAACCAAGCCGTTGTACCAGATTTGATTTTTTGCCAATTGATTTCCTTCATACTCTACATCCACGTTGTTCCCGTTATTTTGCATAATGAAACCTGCATTCGAGGTAATTTGTGGTAGAGGTATGCCGTTTCCTTTTCCGAACGGGATATGTTTCGGATTGGTGCGGTAAGCTTCCAGCCCTTTTGTCGAACCGTTCAGCTCCTCTCGGAGGAGATCCTCGAAGACGACCTGTTTGCTTTTGAATTGCGGGGTATCTTGGTTTGCAAGGTTATTCAAAATCGTGCGGTTTCGCAGAGTTGCTGCGTCCAAGGAACGTTCCAGCATTCCCAATGAATTGGTAGAAAACAACGTAATCCGCCTCCGTTAGAATTTCGTAGTATTCTTCTTCAGCAGAAACTATATTTCCTGCTGATTCGACAATTTGACACGAATAAATCATAACAAAATCGATTTTTTATAAAAAGCCCTATCTTTGTCGAATGGTATAATTGATTCAATTGAACTATACTATTTGTAAAATTCAGCCGAGTATGTTTTTATCCATTATATTTCATGATAAGCTGCCGCAACAGTAAGCTGAGGTAAAATATTCTTCCCAGCTTTATTACTTCAGTACCCTCGCTTGCATCCAAAATCCATTTACGGAATCGCTGCCAATTGCCGGAATCGTATTTTTCCACTCGCTTTTCCATTCGGATGAGAAAACTCGGCTGCGCCAAGCGCGCCTTCGCTGCACTTATGTCGATATAATCGACAAAAAAAAGAAAGTGCAGCTTTTGTATGAACGGCTACACTTTCTTTTTTTCACCCTGCTACCTTATGCTTAACACAGCTTACAGGAATGGGATT
Source organism: uncultured Brevibacillus sp. (assembly GCA_946402065.1). GTDB lineage: Bacteria > Bacillota > Bacilli > Brevibacillales > Brevibacillaceae > Brevibacillus_D. Next base: position 37,857 of record CAMIVR010000002.1, read on the forward strand.
ATTTTCCCATCAGGTCTGTTAGGAGGTTTTCAATTTTTCCAACTCTGGCAGGAGCTTTTCGTTCAAGATTTTGATAAACGTCCCTTTCATCCCTAATGAGCGGGACTCGATCACGCCTGCGCTCTCCAGCTTGCGCAATGCGTTGACGATAACCGAACGGGTAATCCCGACACGGTCGGCAATTTTGGAAGCCACGAGCAGCCCTTCTTTTCCTTCAAGCTCTTCAAAGATATGCTCAACAGCTTCCAGCTCGCTGTACGACAAGGAGCCGATTGCCATTTGAACGACTGCTTTGCTGCGGGCTTCTTCTTCAATCGCTTCCGAGCGCTCGCGCAAAATTTCCATTCCGACCACGGTCGCGCCAACCTCTGCCAAAATCAAATCGTCTTCAACAAATTGATTGTTCAAACGGGCAAGGATGAGCGTACCGAGTCGATCGCCACCGCCCATAATCGGAACAACCGTTGTCCAGCCTGAGCGGAAGACTTCTTTCATCTCTACCGGAAAAGCCGTGTACGGGCTTTCCACGTCGAGGTTTGCTGACGTTTCCTCTACTTTTAACAAATCTGCGCTGTACTGTTCAGGGAAGCGGCGATCATCCAACATTTTGCTGATGCGATCATTTTCGATTTCCTGAGCGATGGCAAAGCCCAGCACTTTTCCTTTGCGGCTCAGCACATACGTATTGGCTTCGATGACATCACGCAGAATTTGCGCCATCTCGTTAAAGTTCACGGCATGGCCGGCAGATTTTTGGAGCATGCGGTTAATTCTTCTCGTCTTTGAAAGTAAATCCATTGTTGAAATCCTCCTGATCATATTCTCTTGTCATGTTAATTTTTATAAAATGTACTGACTTAAATCGCGGTTTTTGACAATGCTGGCGAGCTTTTCGGTCACGTATTCCGGTGTAATCCGGACGACCTCCAAATGGATATCCGGCGCCTCAAACGACAAATCCTCCAACATTTTCTCAAGAATCGTATGCAACCGTCTGGCCCCGATGTTGTCGGTTGACTGATTCACTTCTGCGGCCAGCGTCGCAATCTCCTTGATCGCTTCATCGGAAAATTCAACGCGTACTCCTTCTGTCTCCAGCAGCGCGATGTATTGTTTGATCAATGCGTTCTTGGGCTCAGTCAAAATCCGGACGAAATCTTCCACTTTCAAACTTGTCAGCTCTACGCGAATCGGAAAACGCCCTTGCAGCTCTGGAATCAGATCAGACGGTTTGGCAGTGTGGAACGCACCAGCCGAAATAAACAGCATATAGTCCGTTTTAACCGGACCGTATTTCGTCATAACCGTCGACCCTTCGACGATCGGCAGAATGTCCCGCTGTACGCCTTCGCGCGAAACGTCCGGGCCGCGCCCATCCTTGCCAGCAATCTTATCGATCTCGTCGATAAAAATGATCCCTTGCTGCTCAACGCGCTCGACAGACTCTTGAATAACTTCATCCATATCAACCAGTTTTTGCGCTTCTTGCTGAATTAATACCTTTCGGGCTTCCTTAATTCGCAATTTTCTTTTCTTCATTTTCTTGGGAATCAGGCTACCTAACATATCCTGCATCTGCATTCCCATCTGTTCTCCGCCAGGCATTTGAAACATGTCAAACATCGAAGGCGACTGGTCTTCCACTTCGATTTCAATCACCTGGTCTTCCAGCTGGCCGGAAGCAAGCTGGAATGCCACTTGTCGCCGCTGCTGTTCCACATTCGCATCTTCGTGGTCATGGGTTGATGTGTTGGTTTGCTGCTGACCGCCGAACAGCATCTCCAGCGGATTTTTAAAACCGCTCTGCTGTTTGCGGGATGGCACTAGGAGCTCCACGATCAACTCGTTGGCCATTTTTTCAGCCTTGTCCTTCACGGCCTCCATCTTCTCACTCTTGACGATGCGGATAGCGGTTTCGGTCAGGTCGCGAACCATCGATTCAACATCTCTCCCGACATATCCAACTTCAGTGAACTTGGTAGCCTCGACCTTAATAAAAGGGGCACCAGTCAATTTTGCGATTCTACGAGCAATTTCTGTCTTCCCTACACCTGTCGGACCAATCATTAAAATATTTTTGGGTACCACATCTTCTTTCATTGCTTCTGAAAGTCGGCTGCGACGAAATCGATTGCGCAGTGCAACAGCTATTGCCTTCTTGGCCTGAGCTTGCCCAACGATGTATTTATCGAGATGCTCCACGATTTTTCTAGGAGTTAATTGTTCGAGTGTTGGCAATTGAAAGCCTCCCCTGCGTTTAATCTCATAACTCTTCGACAACCAGATTGGCGTTCGTAAAGACGCAGATTTCCGCTGCGGTCAAAAGCGCCGCTTCGGCTATTTCTTTCGCGCTGAGCTGAGGAGCAAACTTCTTCAAGGCCCGCCCTGCTGACAGGGCAAAGCTGCCGCCTGAACCGATTGCCAAAATGCCGTCATCGGGCTCGATGATTTCACCGTTACCCGATACCAGCAACAGGTGTGTCTCGTTCATCACGATCAGCATTGCTTCCAGGCGGCGAAGAATTTTATCAGCTCGCCATTCCTTTGCCAACTCTACTGCTGCACGCTGCAAATTGCCATGGTATTCCTCAAGTTTCGCTTCAAACTTTTCAAACAAGGTGATGGCATCTGCGACAGACCCGGCAAAACCGGCAAGGACCTCGCCACGGTAGAGACGCCTCACTTTCTTGGCACCGTGCTTCATCACCATACTGTTCCCAAAAGTCACTTGACCATCGCCTGCCATTGCAGCTTTACCCTGATGGTGAATGGCAAAGATCGTCGTCGCGTGGAACTGTTCCATCGCGCATCACCTCCCGTGTTTTTCTGCCCGTGGATGTGCAGAATCGTACACTTGGCGCAACCGTTCTTTGGTCACGTGCGTGTAGATTTGCGTAGTCGAGATATTCACGTGTCCTAACAATTCCTGAACTGTCCGTAGATCTGCTCCCGCATTCAACATATGAGTAGCGAACGTGTGGCGAAAAGTATGCGGCGAAACATTCAGATGTAAGGCAGTCTCATCCATGTATTTATCAACGATTCGGCGTACACTGCGATCTGAAAGAGGTTCGCCCCGATAGTTCAGCAACAGATTGCCAGGGTCAGCTTTCCCCGCCAGCAATACGCTTCTGCCTGTTTGCAGATAGCGGCTGATGGCCTGCAATGCGTAGCTTCCTACCGGAACGTACCGCTCTTTTGACCCTTTCCCAAAAACGAGGGCTACACCCATTGAGATATTTATGGCATTCAGCTTTAGTGTTACCAATTCCGAGACACGGATTCCGCTGGCGTAGAGCAGCTCAAAAATTACTGCATCCCGCTGTCCGAGCGGAGTGGATGTGTCTGGTGAGTCAAGCAAGTGCTGTATCTCCTGCGGATACATGAAGGACGGCAGTTTTTTTTCTACTTTTGGTGTAGAGACAGTTTGGAATGGGTTTTGCGGAACAAAGCCCTCTCGTAGAAGAAACCTGTAAAAGCTGCGCAAACTGGACAGCTTTCGAGAAATGCTTCTCCGTGCCAGACCTCTTTTCGCCAGATGTGCGAGAAAAGAGCGCCCATGCAAATAAGAAACAGCAGCCAATGATCTGAGTTGGTGCTGTTCCATAAATGCAACGAATTCACTGATATCTGCCACGTATTGTTTTACAGTATGAACAGAGGCGTTTTTTTCCACTTTTAAATAGTCGTGAAAGGCTTTTATTTCAGTGGAAAAATGTAGTTGACTGTCCATCGTCGGAACACTCCTCAAAAGCACTTCTATAGTAACACAGCAAAAATTCGTTTATCAACCCAAAGTGTGTCTTTTATGTGTAAAATTCTGAATAGTATCCAACGCCCGCTCAGCCAAGCGCTCATTTTTCTCTTTTTTGTTGCGGATCCGCTCAGGCAGGGAAGGCAACAAACCAAAATTGGCGTTCATCGGTTGAAAATGCTTGGCGTCAGTAGTCGTGATGTAATGCGCCATACTGCCCATGACCGTCTCTTGCGGAAGGACACAGAGCTCATCTCCTCTGACCATCCGGGCAGCATTGATCCCGGCGAGCAGCCCGGAAGCTGCTGACTCGACGTAGCCCTCCACACCTGTCATCTGGCCGGCAAAGAACAGGCTGTCGCGCTCACGGTACTGATACGTTGGACGCAGCAGTTTGGGCGAATTGATAAACGTATTGCGATGCATGACCCCGTAACGGATGATCTCACAGTTCTCCAGCCCGGGGATGAGTGAAAACACGCGCTTCTGCTCGGGCCATTTCAGATGTGTCTGAAAGCCTACGATGTTGTACAGCGTAGCGGCACTGTTGTCCTGTCTCAACTGGACCACCGCATAGGGCTGTTTACCTGTCCGCGGATCAGTCAATCCGACCGGCTTCAACGGTCCGAACAGCATGGTTTGTCGTCCGCGGCTTGCCATCACTTCGATCGGCATGCACCCTTCAAAGAAAATCTCTTTTTCAAATTCTTTCAAGGGCACCGCTTCCGCTGCGATCAATGCGTCGTAAAAGCGCTGGAACTCTTCTTCGCTCATCGGACAATTCAGGTAGGCGGCTTCTCCTTTGTCGTAGCGCGAGGCGACAAACACCTTTTCCATGTCGATGGAGTCCTTTTCGATGATCGGCGCTGCCGCATCGTAGAAGTACAGGTATTCTTCGCCTGTGAGTGAGCGCAACTGCTCCGACAGCTGCGGTGACGTAAGCGGACCGGTAGCGATAATGACGATTCCATCCGGGATGGAGGTAATCTCTTCGGAAATGACTTCGATCAATGGATGGTTTCGGATCGTATCTGTGACGTAAGCGGCGAATTCATGGCGGTCGACAGCAAGCGCCCCGCCGGCCGGAACGGCGCAGCGGTCGGCTGCCGCGATGATGACGGAGTCCAGGCGGCGCATTTCTTCTTTTAATACGCCGACCGCGTTCGTCAGGGAATTGGCCCGCAAGGAGTTGCTGCAGACCAGCTCGGCGAATTTGTCCGTATGATGCGCCGGTGTCTGTACTTTCGGACGCATCTCGAACAATTTCACGCGAACACCTGCCTGGGCGATCTGCCAAGCGGCTTCACTGCCTGCCAAGCCTGCTCCGACTACGGTTACATACGGTATTGTCATGCTGCTCTTCCTCCAAATCTACGAATCAGCCTCTTCCTGGTAATCGCACTGGGTGCAAGCGATGCTGACTCCCTGTTTCTTTTTCTTCTTCTCGACAAGCAAGCCCTGGCATTTCGGGCACGGACGGGCAATCGGCTTATCCCAGGAGACGAATTCACACTCCGGATAGCGGTTGCAGCCGTAGAAAACACGCCGCTTCTTGCTCTTCCGCTCAATAATCGAGCCGATTTTGCACGATGGGCACGCAACCCCGATTTCCTTGACGATCGGTTTCGTATTGCGGCATTCCGGAAAGCCGGAGCAGGCCAAAAACTTGCCGAACCTGCCGAGCTTGTATACGAGATGGCGACCGCACAACTCGCAAATCTCATCCGACACTTCGTCCTTGAGCTCCACTTGCTCCATCTGTTCTTCGGCCACTTCAACACGCTTGGCGAAATCCTCATAGAAGCGATCGAGCACTTTGACCCAATCGACGACGCCTTCTTCGACGTGGTCAAGATCCGACTCCATCTGCGAAGTGAACTCCACGTCGAGAATTTCCGGGAAGAACTCTTCGACCAGCGAGATGACGATTTCGCCCAGCTCAGTCGGCACAAAGCGCTTTTCTTCCAGAGCGACGTAGCCGCGCTTTTGAATCGTTTCCAGGGTTGGCGCATACGTAGACGGGCGACCAATCCCATTTTCTTCCAGCGTTTTGACCAGACGGGCCTCGGAATAACGCGGTGGCGGCTGCGTAAAGTGCTGGCTTGGTTCGATCGCCTTTTCTTGCAAGACGTCGCCCTCTTCGATCGGAGGCAAAAAGCTGTCTTCTTCCTTGCTGCCGTCATCGTTTCCCTCGACGTAGACTCTCATGAAGCCGGGAAATTTGACTTTTGAGCCTGTCGCCCGGAAGTAGACGCCGTTCACTTCGATGTCAACCGTCATCGTATCAAGTACCGCCGAAGCCATCTGACTCGCGACAAACCGCTCCCAAATCAAACGGTACAAGCGGAGCTGATCCTTGCTTAAATACTCCTTCAGCTCATCCGGGCTGCGCAGCACAGACGTTGGCCGGATCGCTTCGTGCGCGTCTTGCGCCCCTTCGCTCTTGCCGTGTACTCTCGCTTCTTCCAGTGCGTAGTCTGCACCGTAATGCTTCGTAATGTACTCTTTGGCTTCGTCCTGAGCGACGGTTGAAATCCTCGTCGAATCGGTACGCATATAGGTAATAAGACCCACCGTGCCAGCTTTGCCTAAATCGATTCCTTCATACAGCTGCTGGGCGACCATCATCGTCTTGGCTGTACGGAAATTAAGCTTGCGTGCGGCTTCCTGCTGCAACGAGCTGGTGATAAACGGCGGCGCCGGATTGCGGCGGCGTTCCTTTTTGGTCACTTTTTTGACCGTATACGTCTGCCCTTTGATCCGCGAGAGCACATCTTGCACTTCCTCTTCCGAGTGCAATTCGACCTTGTCTGGGCCAAATCCGTGGAAACGGGCTTCAAATGCCTTGCCTGAACGAAGCAATGTGTTTGTGATCGTCCAGTATTCCTCCGGGATAAATTCCTTGATCTCTTTTTCGCGGTCGATGATCATTTTGACCGTAACGGACTGCACGCGCCCTGCGCTCAGCCCTTTTCTTACTTTTTTCCACAAAATCGGGCTTATGTTATAGCCGACGAGGCGGTCGAGAATGCGCCGCGCTTGCTGGGCGTTAACCAAATCCATATTTATGTGACGAGGATGCTTGAATGCGTCTTTAATGGCATCCTTGGTGATTTCGTTAAAAACGACGCGGAGCGGCTGATTCAGATCCAAGCCGAGATAATGCGCCAAATGCCAGGCGATTGCTTCCCCTTCGCGATCAGGGTCGGCTGCGAGATAGACTTTCTTGACTTTTTTCGCAGCATCCTTCAACACTTTCAATACATCGCCTTTTCCGCGAATGGTGATGTATTTCGGGTCAAAACCTTTTGTTACATCGACACCCATTTGGCTTTTGGGGAGATCTCTCACATGGCCCATCGAGGCTTTTACGATATATTTTCCACCTAAGTATTTGCCGATTGTTTTCGCTTTCGCCGGGGACTCGACGATAACTAGCGCATCTGCCAATTTCTTCCTCCCCCTTACAGTTTAGAATCTCCCCTATTATTGAATATGCTTTATCATTTGTCAAACATTTGGAAGACCCCTCACCCTTTTCGCCTTCGCACATAGTAGCCTCCGGGCAGGCTTTTGATGACGTTTTTCACTTCCAGCGCCAGCAAATCCCGGTCGAGATTGCGTCGTTTGCCAGATTCGAGCTTGGCGTAGAGCTCGTTCCAATGTGTTGGCTGATCTGTGATGAGCGCGAGCAAATCACGCTCGTCGACCGACAGCACAATCTCGACCTGACGATTTTTCACAGGTGCTGGCAAGGAGATCAGATAGGCCAGCTCCTCGATTATATCCGCTGCCGATGTAACCAGCTTGGCCCCTTGTTTCAGCAGCTGGTGCGGACCTTCGCTGACCTCGGAAAAAATCGAGCCCGGTACGGCAAAGACTTCTCGCCCTTGCTCAAGGGCGCAGTCAGCCGTGACTAATGAACCACTTTTGGCTGCTGCTTCCACAACCAGGACACCGAGGGAAAGACCGCTGATTAATCGGTTTCGCTCCGGGAAAAGGCCTGGCGCCGGTTTGACTCCTGGCGGATATTCGCTGAGCAGCAACCCTCTTGCCTCGACTTCTTTATACAGAGTGCCATGAGATCGCGGGTAAATCTGGTCGATGCCGCACCCGAGCACGCCAATCGTGCCGCCGCCTGACTCCAGTGCGCTTCTGTGCGCTTGCCCATCGATGCCATAGGCCAAGCCTGAAACGATGTCAAAGCCTGCATTCGACAATTGTTCAGTCAAATATTGACAGGCCATTATGCCATAAGTCGACGGCTTTCTCGCGCCGACGACAGCAATCAACGGATTTTGCAAAAGCGACAAATTTCCCCGATAGAACAGCAGCAGCGGCGGATCGGGAATTTCCTTCAAGGCAGCGGGAAACTGTTCATCAAAAATACAAATAAATTCTACGCCTTGCCTCTCGCGTGCCTGCTTGTCGGCGAGTACTTGCGCATATGTAAGACACGGCGAGCCATTTCCCCTGCCGACAGCGGGAAGATAACTGCTCCAGTCTACATTTGCCAGCGAGTCATTCTGTTCATAAATCCGGAAAATCGATTTCCGCCCCACTCCCTTCCTCAGCACTAGCGCGTAGAGCCAATCCCGCTCGGTCAGTTCGTTACCCATTCGCATCCATCCGCCCTCTATTTTTTCTATTATTATAGGAAGAGACAGAGCAGCGGGCAAAAAAAAGAAGCCAGCGATGCTTTCGCCAGCCTCTTTCGCAACTGTTATTATTTTACCAGTACTTTTTCCAGCATGCCTTTTTCCTTCAGCAGCTCTACGAGCGTTTCACCGATGACCGCAGGTGTTTTCGCAACGCGTACGCCACACGATTCGAGTTTGGCAATTTTTTCGGCAGCCGTGCCCTTGCCGCCGGAGATGATCGCGCCAGCGTGGCCCATGCGCTTTCCTGGAGGAGCCGTTTGACCGCCGATGAAGCCGACCACCGGTTTTTTCATGTTGGCAGCAATCCACTCGGCAGCTTCTTCTTCTGCCGTTCCGCCGATTTCGCCGATCATGATCACAGCTTCCGTATCCGGATCTTCATTAAACAAGCGCAGAACATCGATGAAGTTCGTTCCGTTAACCGGGTCTCCACCAATCCCCACTGCTGTCGATTGCCCGATGTTGCGTGTGCTTGTCTGGTGCACCGCTTCGTACGTCAACGTACCGGAGCGGGATACGATGCCCACTTTACCAGGTGTGTGGATGTATCCAGGCATGATGCCGATTTTGCACTCGCCCGGAGTGATCACGCCTGGGCAGTTTGGCCCGATCAGACGGGTTTTCTTGCCTTCCATGTAGCGCTTTACTTTTACCATGTCGAGAACCGGAATCCCTTCTGTGATACAAATTACGAGGTCAAGCTCAGCGTCAACCGCTTCCATAATCGAGTCAGCAGCAAAGGCCGGCGGTACGTAAATCACGGATGCGTTCGCACCTGTTTGGGCTACGGCGTCCGCAACGGTATTAAACACCGGAATGCCGTCGACTTCCGTGCCGCCTTTCCCTGGAGTAACGCCGCCTACCATTTTGGTTCCGTATTCAACAGCTTGCCGGGTGTGGAATAGACCCGTTGCCCCGGTGATACCTTGAGTAATGACTTTGGTATTTTTATTAATTAAGATACTCATCGCGTATCGTTCCCACCTTTTCTTCCGTAAGTTATCTCTTACTTCACGAGTGCTACAATTTTCTCCGCGCCGTCAGCCATCGATTCAGCCGCAACAATGTTCAAGCCCGATTCATTTAAAATTTTCTTGCCGAGGTCTACGTTTGTTCCTTCCAGACGTACAACCAGCGGACGATCCAATTTTACTTGTTTCGCTGCGGCCACTACACCATTGGCAATGATGTCGCACTTCATGATTCCGCCGAAGATGTTGACGAAAATGCCTTTTACTTTCTCATCGGACAAGATAATTTTAAATGCTTCGGTTACTTTCTCTTCCGTAGCGCCGCCGCCTACATCGAGGAAGTTAGCCGGATCTCCGCCGTAGAACTTGACGATGTCCATCGTCGCCATCGCCAACCCTGCGCCGTTTACCATACAGCCGATGTTGCCGTCGAGAGCGATATAAGACAGATCGTATTTGGACGCTTCGATTTCCTTCGCATCTTCTTCGTCCAGGTCTCGCAGAGCCACGATGTCTTTATGGCGGAACAATGCGTTGCTGTCAAAGTTCAGCTTGGCATCAAGCGCCATGACCTCGCCATCGCCTGTGACGACGAGCGGATTGATTTCAGCGATCGAGCAATCTTTATCGACAAACGCTTGGTACAAGCCGGTCATGAACTTGGCAGCCTTGTTTACCAATTCGCTAGGAATGTTGATGGAGAACGCCAGACGACGTGCTTGGAACGGGGTCAATCCAACGACCGGATCGATGGCTTCCTTGAAAATCTTTTCCGGTGAATGTTCAGCCACTTCTTCAATTTCCGTGCCGCCTTCTTCTGAAGCCATCATGGTTACGCGACCGGTCGCGCGGTCAACGACGATACCGACGTAGTATTCTTTCTTGATGTCGCAGCCTTGCTCAATCAACAGCCGCTTTACTTCTTTACCTTCCGGGCCGGTTTGGTGTGTAACCAGCACTTTTCCGAGAATCTCTTGGGCATATGTACGGACTTCATCAAGGTTTTTGGCAACCTTAACACCGCCCGCTTTACCGCGACCGCCGGCGTGAATTTGCGCTTTGACGACCACGACCTGCGTGCCGAGCTGCTTCGCTGCTTCGACAGCTTCATCGACCGTGAACGCGACGCGCCCTTCAGGTACTTTTACACCGTACTGTTTTAGTATCTCTTTACCTTGATACTCATGAATGTTCATTCTCCATCCTCCTATGGCAGATAAAGATCGGCAGTTCGTGTCGATCTGGCAATGCTGGAGCCTTTTGCCAGAAGCGCTTCCCTGCCCAAATCGTACAACATAACTATATTACGACATATCTCGCAAATATGGTAGTACAAGTCTCATTCTCTTTTAGGGTGTGCATTTGCCGCGATTCTCATGAGGCCCGATTTGCCTTTATTTTTGCGATTCGTTCAAGAGAGCCTTTATCGAGGCGGTCAGCCCGGGGTGCTGAAAGGAAAGCCCCTGCCAAATAAATGTATCATCGACGCAGGGAATGTCTATTTCTTGATCATCAACCGTATAATGCAAAATGAGTTCGGATTTTTTTCCTTCATTTTCCAAATGGATTGGCGTACTTTCTTTCAATAGACGGACTACTTGTTGAGCGGTTCCTTTCAGCACGCTGGACTCGGCGATCTCGTAGCGCTGTTCCTGCATTTTTCCCTGTTTTTCGGCAGAGACGCGAAATTGCGTAGCGCGAAACAGCATATCGAGCTGGTTCGGATCCGGGTTTTGCAAAGGCAGCAAGCTGGCCAGGCGCGAAAACAGCTGCGTGTCGATTCGGTAATACAGCTCCTCCTTGCCAAAGGCAACCGCCATCAGGCTTGGCGTCAGCAGAGTCGCTTCCAGGTCGCGGTTGCCCATGTCGATCGTCAGCTGATAGGCCGGATAGAGTGGGTACTGATGCGGTTGAGCCACATCTTCAAACGTCGCTTCCTGCAGTTTCTTCGTGATAAAAGCAGTGTCATCTTCGCCTGGCAGCAGGGAAGCGTGCAAGTCTTTCATTTTCATTTCCTGCGTGCGAATATTGGGCTGCTTAAACAGGGCATTTCCCGTGATCTTGCGCATCCAGTGATACAGCCGCTCCATCTCCGGCTGGTTGCTTCCCACTTCCAGCACAAAGGGCGCCCCTTTCTTGCGGTTGACGATAAGCGTGTACCGGATGTCTTCCCGGTCAAGCGGCGGCAAGGACGGTTTGATGAACGACTTGGATTCATGGGAAACGTCCTTAATGAACTCAGCGACATCAATGACAACTTCTTGTCCATCAGTAGATAGCACGGAGACCTTTTCAATGGAATCAAGCTCTGTGTGAAGCTGTGTTTCCACCTCTGAAGCGGGCACATCGGAAACATTGGAGCAAGCAGTGAGTAATGAGAACATCAAGAGAGCGCATGCGTACTTACAAGCGAGAAATCGTGCTCTCATCAAGCCTCCCTCCTTCTTGTGTGCGTTTGTACTCCGTCCTACAGTAACCCCAACCGTTTACTAATTTCGCTGCCGAGTTTGCGTTTTACGTAAATTTCTCCGATTTGATGCGGATCCTTGACGATAACCGAGCGGTTGTTGGTGCGAATCGCAACGAATTTTTCATTGTTCTTGTCCAATCCACAGATGAGTTCCGAGCCAACTTCGATGAAGATGGCCACGACGTACTTGTCGTCTACTTTTTTCAGCGTGATTTTTGGATAGGGAGCCAGCAACGGTGTCGTCTTATCTTGAATATATTGTGTGATCGCCAAGATATACTTGTCGGGGTCACCGTAATGGGCCAGTTCTTCATTTACCCCGATAATCTGTCCATCGTCGGCAATGCCCAGAAACAGGTTGCCGTTATTGCTGTTGGCAAAAGCCACGACCGCTTTGACAATGGCGCTCTTGGACATGAGAAAATCCCGCTTGAATTCAATCATATCGTTTTCGCCAATTTGCGTGGCCGTCAGCGGATCATCTATTTTTCCCAAATAGCGAAAACGGCTTAATGCGCCCAAACGATAGACATACTCTTCAAACAGGTCTGAGGGCAAGGAAACTTCCTCGATGAATGCATCCGCATTTTGCCAAAGCTTATACGTCTGCGGCGAGAAGCAAATGTCAAACCGGACGGTGTTTCCGAGTGATTTGATATTCATCCCGATTGCCACTGGCGCTACCTGGTCGGGTTGGTACGCGGGCAATCCTTGCATTTCCATCACACCACTGTGAATGAGAAAATCAAAATAGTGCCTCGGCAGTTGAACAGAAGCTTTGATCAATTCACGGCTTTGGACGACATGCGGTCGCTTTAACACGTTATGTAAATCAAATAGCACCTCGTGCTCGCTGGCTTTGTGGACGATGGCGAGAAAATAGCATTGGTATCCCATGGTTCACCTGGCTTTTTGGTAAGTTTTGAACTGCCTGCCGCTCCTTTCATTATATGTAGGTAGATTGGCGCAATACAACGGATTTTTTCCACCTACTTTTAGCATGGTTGATCAAACCGTTGGTACTATGCGTTTTGTCGACGTAATTCGACAGAAAAAATTCGAAAAAACCCCTAGGGAAATCCCCAAGGGGTCGGGTAGTATCCGGACAGGCTTGGCGTTAGGCTTTCATTTCCACGGGTTCCGTTTCGCCGCTAGGTCGCAAGCTGTTTTTGCAGATCAATCCGATCAATCCGGCGAGCAAAATCAGCGCTCCTCCTGCGTAGTAAGCCGTTTTCACTCCGAAATGATCGGCGAGGAAGGTCATTGCAAACACGGATGCTGCAAACGTGATATACGACAGGGTCATTTGAGCGGAAAGAACTTTCGGAAACAGCTCCACTCCTACACTCCGCTGGCAGATCGTCTGTTTGGCGATCGTCTGCAGTTGGTAAACGGGTCCGAACGCAGCAGAAAACAGCAGTGCCAAGAAAGGCACAGCAACAAAAGCAAAGGCTGCCGTAAGCGCTCCTGCGAATAGCGTTCCGAGTATGATCGACGGGACCAGGCGGTCATTCAATCGCTTGGCTAACGCCATGACAATCACTCCGCCGAGAATGGTTCCGATGAAGTAACTGGAGTTGATGAAGCCCCACCACGCTTCGCCTTTGTGCAGCACCTCGTCGACGTAGACCAGCAGTATCGCCGACATCCAAACGGCTCCGGCCACACCCTCGAGAACATCCATAAACGTGAGGACGCGCAGCGCTTTGTTGTGCCAAACAGCCATCCAGCCTTCTTTCAGGGAATTCCTAAGTCCTTTTGGCTTGTTCGTTTGTTGGACTTGTCGGTGTCGCAGGGAGATAAAAAAGATCGAAATCGTGGAGATGACAAACAAGCCAAACGTCAGCCAGAGAACCGATTCACCGCCGATCCAGGCGATAATGATTCCCCCTAACGACCAGCCGACCATCTGTACGGTTTGATCCACGGTCGACAACAGGCTGTTTGCCGAAAGCAGTTGGTCCTTGTTGACGATAAGCGGGATCATCGCGTTGCGCGTCGGCGTCGTCCAGCCATCAAGAAAGGCGAGCAGCAAAATAAACACATATAACAGGTACATGTTGCTGACTTGAAGGGACGTGTTGGCAAAAACGATCAAGAAGAACAGCAGAATGGTTTGACTGAGTTGAGATGAGAGCAGCAGCGCGTGCAGCCGAAACCGGTCGAGCATCAGCGGAGCGAGAATCCCGCTGACAAATTGCGCGCCTGTGCGGAGGGCAGGAAACAGCGCGGTATACAGTGCCGAGCCCGTTAACGTATAGACAAAAGTAACCAACGCGACAATATAAAATACATCTCCAAGGTTGGCCATGGTTTGGCCGACGATGAGAAGGCGAAAGTCTTTTGAGTTCACAGCAAATAACCCCTTTGTTAGCAGAATAGGTTGAAAAATCAATCCATCAGTTAGTTTTTCTGCTGCTATCGGGGTTACTACACTGGCTTCGCCTCTTTCTGTAGAGTAGTTAGACTGTTTTCACTATATCAAATAAATCCGTAACGAGACAATGCCGTTTTCGAAAGCTTGTGTTTATGCCGATGATGATCACGATTCACAGTTGGCTACTCGCTGAAGCTCATTAATAACCGCTTGACTCGTTTCTTGCGTTGTAGCTGGTCCCCCCATATCAGGAGTTAATTTTGTCTGGTTTATCAATACTTGCTCAATCGACTGCAGCACGAGTTTACCCCAGGATTCGTACCCAAAGAAATCAAGCATTTGACTGGCAGACCAAAAAGCAGCCAATGGATTGGCGATCCCTTTACCGGCAATATCAGGTGCAGAACCGTGAATGGGCTCAAACATAGATGGATAGTTCCGTTCGGGATTGATGTTTGCTCCTGCAGCCAAGCCAAGACCACCTGCCAAAGCCGCCCCCAAATCAGTGAGAATATCTCCAAACAGGTTGGAGGTGACCACCACTTCAAATCGCTCCGGCTGTTTGACAAAAAACATACTGGCTGCATCGACAAGATATGTATAAGTTGGAACATCCGGATATTCTAAGGCTAATTCCGAAAATATCTGGTCCCAAAAAACCATCGAGTAATTCAGCGCATTCCCTTTGCTTATGCTCGTCAACGACCTGCCCTGCTGACGTGCCGTCTCAAACGCATAGCGAATGATCCGCTCTGTTCCCTTTCGCGAAAAGACCCCCGTCTGTAATACTACTTCTTCTGGTTTTCCAGGATACAACCAATCTCCTGCTCCTGCGTACTCTCCTTCGCTGTTTTCCCGAATTACAAGCATATCGATCTGGTCTCGGTTCACTCCTTTCAAAGGACAAGGCGCGCCCGCCAACAGTTTGATCGGCCGGATGTTCACGTATTGGTCGAAACCTTTTCGAATCTTTAAGAGCAACTCCCATAAGGAGATATGGTCAGGAACTCCGGGATATCCTACTGCTCCCAAATATATGGCATCGAATTCCTTCAGTTTTTCCATGCCATCATCGTCCATCATTTTTCCATGCTTTACATAGTACTCGCAGCCCCATGGAAAATACTCAAAAGCAAAGGAAAATCGACCGTCCAAATCTGCTATTTTCTGTAATAACTTTACTCCCTCTGCTATCACCTCCTTACCTATTCCATCACCAGCAATTACAGCTATTCGATGCGTTTTGACCAATTGTGTTCCTCCTCACTGAATAAACAAAAGATAATTGCTTGCCAAGCAGGCTAGCCGAAGGTTTCCCTTCGGCCTCACGCCTCACAGATTAGGTTTACGGCACGGGAATCGGTTTGACCAAAGCCTCATTGACTTTAAACAGGTCAGCCGGCGATTGGCAATCTTCACAATTGATGTCGGGAACAGATGGAGCTTCCTTGATCGCATCTTTCGGGATTGGTTGAATTGTCATGCCGCCTGTAGGTATCGCATTCAACGCAGATACCAACGAGATTTCCGGAACGAGCACCGGATCAAAAACTTCCGTTACGAATGAACTCGGAACCCTGCCCGTAGGGAAAGAGTTACAGCCATCTTTAAATTCATTTCCATCACATGTCTTTACTTTATCCGAAGGCACCCACGGCAGTGGATACTCAATATTATGCGGCAGTTCGCTTTCTTTAAGGGAACCTGTCAACAGTTCCATCGCCAGCTTAAACGCATAGCCACCAACAGCAGGTGCGGATCCGCCAGAAACACCTTGCAAGCCTTGATCTTTTAACTCTAAGAGAGCATTGCGGAATCCATTTGAGTTTTCACCGACCACAGGAATCATCTTATGTCCTGTTTGTTGCAGTGCTTGTATGGCGCCATACTCACCATCCTGTGACCAAATACCATCTACGTCTGGGTGGGCAGCCAATGCCTTTAATGTATTTGTTTTGGATTGTACCTGATCCCAATTGCTGTAATATTCTGACACAATTTCAATACCAGGGTATTTTTTAAACACTGACATGGCACCCTCGTACTGCATCATGTCTACACCCGTTCCAGCTACACCGCGGTTCATAAAAATTTTACCCTTGCCGCCGAGCAGGTTAACCAGGTACTGAGCCGTGTTTTGGCCTTGTCCAGCTGTAATATAGCTCACATTGTACGCACACTTGTGCGTCACTCCGGAATCGTAGAAGAACATCTTGACCCCTTGGGAGCATGCTTGCTCAACGACCCCATTCAGTGCCTTTGGTGAGATCGGATAGGAAATGATGGCATCTGCTCCTGCTGCGACCATGCTTTGAATGTCGGAAATTTGTTTCTGAGCATCCGCACCGGAAATAATCTTTGTGAATTCGACCATCTCGTCATATGGAGGCGTTTTTGCTAATGATTCTATAATATTTGCTGCCTCATTTGACCAGGAGTTTCCACTGTAACTTAAATTCAAGAATATCTTGTATTTTTTCTTCTTCGTATTCGTTCCAGAAGCATTTGCTGAATCTCCACTGGCTTCTGTTGCGCCCCCAGCAGTCTCTTTCGTACCAGTCGTTGATTCGCTCGAACCGCAAGCTGCAACAAATAAAAGAATACATACCAGAGTCATGAGAAAAACATTCTTCGTAATCAACCCTTTGCTAACCTTCACTGGCTTAACCCCCTCGATAATCACTCTACGTTTGTTTGACTTCGTTGCTTACTCCTGATTCACTTGCTTTCGTCGATATCGATACCCCCTTTCGAAATTTGAAGAAGATGACATATAGTTCTTTCCGCAACAACCCAAGCACTCCCAAAATCATGAATCCGTATATGAAAGTTTGCCAGCCTTGATTAATACCGAGTGCTTGAATTAATGTAGAAATGGTGGTGAGAAGAATTGCAGCGCCAATTGTTCCCAAGTAGTTCCCGCTTCCTCCCAAAATAGACGTTCCACCTATAACGACCATCGCGATAGAAGGAAGCAGGTAAGCTTCTCCCATGGCCAGAGTCGCTCCACCGGCATATCCGACAATGATCATCCCCGTTATTCCCGCACATACAGAACTGACAATATACGTCAAGATGATGAGTGCAGTTACCGGCAATCCTGCTAGATAGGATGTTCTTCGATTACTTCCAATCGCATACAGGCTTCTGCCGAATTTTGTTTGCTTTTGAATAACTGTTCCTACGATCGCAATGATGACGAGCAAATAAATCGGAATCGGAATACCAGCCCATCGTCCGGCTATCAATTTCTCCAGAACCGCCGGGGCACCGCCTAGAACCGTCCCTTTTGTGTAGCCAAGCGCTACTCCAAAAATGATCATTTGCGTGGCGAGCGTCATGATAAACGAAGGAATTTGTAAAAAAGTCACTCCTAAACCGTTCACACAGCCGATAATCACCAAAATCAAGACGATCGACAGGAACGAAGTCCACGTAGGTTCCATCCCCAACCAGGCGGTAGTCAATACGCCTGATAATGCAATCGTCGAACCGATTGACAAGTCCAGTTCTCCAATCAGAATCACCAAGCCTTGACCAAACCCGATAAGCACCGTCAAGAAAGAAATGACGAGAATCGATTCAATCTGGCTCCATGAACCGAACGAAGGGCTAATGAATCGTGAGAACAGAATAAGCAAAGTTGACAGAAGATAGATGGCGATAATGTAAGCACTCTCTCCACGAGACAGTTTAGTAACAAATTGAGAAACCATTACACCTCTCCCCGCTTTGCCAGTCTTATGCTGAGACTACCGATCAGGACAGCCACGATTAACACCAGTCCCTGGAAAATGCTTGTGTAAAACGTCGCAACCCCGACGGCAAACAGCGTTTTTTGGAGTAAGGCTAAAATTCCCGCGCCAATCATGCTGCCAATCACACTGCCTCTACCCCCGCCAAACTTCGTACCACCGATTGCTACTGCTGCGAATACGAGCAATAAGAAAAGCGAACTGCCTGTAGGGTCACCGCTCGCCGTTTGCGCACTGAGCATCACCCCCGCCAGCCCATAGATAAGACTTGCCTTCACGTAGATAAAAAACTTCACACGCCGTACGGGAATGCCCGCCTGGAAAGCAGCCTTTTCATCCTCGCCGATGGCATAAATATACACTCCGTAAGACGTTCGTCTGTATAAGAGCCATAGCACAACAAGCAATAGCAACACGATTGCCGCACCGGGAATCACACCGACTGGCTTCGTCAAGGAGGTAATAATTGGAGAGACGTTTCCACCCGGCGCTGGCATAACGACCAGCGCAATTCCCTGGCACATAATCATCGTTGCGAGCGTGACTGCGATTGACTGAACACCTACGTAAGCGATAAAAAAGCCGTTAATTACCCCTACCACTATACTGGCGGCCAATACCAATCCAATCGATACGAAGACGTCAGATGCCGTTACGGCATGCGAGCTTGCCAGAATGACATTTGCCAGCACAACCACGCCACCGACGGATAAATCAAAACCTCCTGACAAAATAATCAGTGTCAAGCCAGTAGCCGCTATTGCCTGCGCTGTCATATTGACGATCAGATTATTCATAGAAAAAGCTGTAAAAACATTTTCTCCCGTGGATGCATAGATCGCGAAGATCATCACAAAAAGGATCGCTGAAACAACAGAACCGTTAGAGAGACCTTTCCTTACGAGTAAACTTGTAGGCATTGATGCTGTACCTCCTACGCCATTTAATGACCGGTAGCCGCTGATAAGAGTGTTTCCAGAGTGGCTTGCTCCTTTGGTACATCTGAAACGATACTCCCTTTATAAAACACCAGACATCGATCGCATACATTCAACAGTTCGGACAACTCCGTGGAATACCAGAGGACAGAGCCCCCTTCATCGCAAAAAGACCTGATCACCTCGTAAAACACTTGCTTGGTTCCCACATCTACTCCTCTTGCAGGATCATACAGTAATAAATACTTTGATCCTGTCATCAGGGCACGTGCCACAATCGCTTTTTGCTGATTTCCGCCAGAGAGCGATTCGATATTCATCTCAATGAATTTTGGGTTCATCTGTACTTTCTTTGCATGTGGCTCCGCAGTTTGCCGTTCCAGCTTATTTCGTAAGAGGCCATAGCGGGCTGCTTTTGATAGTGAAGACAGCGTGATGTTCGCAAGCGTTTTATGACCGGGCAGTATTCCCTCTGTTTTTCTTTCTTCTGGAACAAAACTAATTCCATAACGCAACGCTTTTAGTGGACTGGTAATATTTGCAACCTGGCCATTTACACTGATTGTACCGCCGCTCACCTGCTCAACTCCGGTCAGCATCTTGAACAGATCAGACTGTCCTTGTCCTTCTAAACCCGCAATTCCCAATATCTCTCCTTTTTTGAGCGTGAAGGAGACGTTTTGAACTTTTCCTCCTTGCAAATTTTTTACTTCGATGCCAGGTTGATCGAATAGTAGGTCTTCTCCCCTAGCTGAAACTGAGACCTCCTGTGCATCGCCTAGCATCATTTGAAAAATTTCTCTGTTCGAAACCCCTTCTAAACTTACGGTTTCAATTGTCGTACCGTTACGTAGAATCGTAGCGTGCTGGCATACTCTGCGAATCTCATTCAAACGATGTGAAATATAGAGAATCGTCAAATCTGCTGTCTGAAAGCGCTCCAGGATGCCAAACAGCCATTCCGGATCAGGCAGCGCCGCCGTAGGTTCATCAAGCAAGAGCATTTTTGGCTTGTGGCTTAAGGCCCGTGTGATCTCCAGCTTTTGCCGTTCCGCTAAGGTTAAGGTACCGACTTCCTGGGTCGGTGAAATATGTCCGAGATCAAATTCCTGCAAAACATGTCGGGCGTGCTCGTTGTTTTCCTTTTTCGAGATAAGTAGATTGCCCTTTTTTCGCATATTGGGCAGAGCAAGATTCTCTGCCACCGTAAGATTCGTTAAAAGGCTTAATTCTTGAAAAGCAGTCGATACCCCAGCATGCCTGGATTCCACGATTGTATTCGGATGGAACGGACGGCCATCTAATAGAATCGATCCCTCGTCACACTGAACCAGTCCGCTTAGAATCTTAATCAATGTTGATTTACCCGCCCCGTTCTCCCCGATAATGGCATGGACTGCTCCTCGCTTGACATTGAAAGATACGTTGTTTAGGGCTATTGTCGCTCCATATTGTTTTCTTACATCTGCGATCTCCAACAATGCACTCACAATACCCCTCCTGTTCACGCCAACATTCGTGCTTTAATTACGATTGAATACAACGAGCTTCAACTCGGTCATTTCTTCTATCGCGTACTTTACACCTTCACGCCCCATACCGCTCTCTTTTACGCCTCCATATGGCATATGATCAACCCGGAACGTCGGGATATCATTTATCATGACTCCACCGACATGCAGTTGTTCAGCCGCAGTCAGCGCCACATTGACGTCATTCGTATAGATCCCGGCCTGCAGTCCAAAGCGCGAATCATTTACGTGCGAGATCGCTTCTTCTACCGAGCTCACTTTATTAATCACGACTATCGGGGCGAATACTTCCTGACACGATACTTTCAGACTAGGCGCCGCATCTAAGATGACCGTAGGGTGCAGGACATTTCCCTCTGCCTTGCCGCCAGTTGCCACCTTAGCTCCCTGCTGCCTTGCTTCCTCGATCCAGTCAAGCGCCCGTTTCACGTCCTGGGAAGAGATCAGTGAGGCAATATCGGTAGCTTCATCCAATGGATTTCCGATCGTTAGCTGCTTGGTTTTATCGATAAACTTTTCAACGAACGAAACGTAGAGATCCTCATGCACATATACGCGCTGCAGAGAGATGCACACTTGGCCTTGGAACGAAAAGGCTCCCGTCACACAGCGAGAAATGATTTTATCGATATCGACCCCTTTGTCCACAATCACAGCTGAGTTGGAGCCGAGCTCCAATGTCACACGTTTGAGTCCCGCCCGGTTGCGAATGCTGATACCGACGGAAGGGCTACCGGTAAACGTAATCTTGTTAATTCGCTCATCTGTTACAATCTTGTCACCGACAACACTGCCCCTGCCTGTAACCACATTAAAAATTCCTGGTGGCAAGCCAATTTCATCCAACAGCTCAGCGATCAGCAATGCGGACAATGGCGTCTGCATGGCTGGTTTTAAAACAATCGTATTTCCCGAGGCAATGGCGGGACCAACTTTGTGGGCAACCAGATTCAGCGGAAAATTGAACGGTGTGATGGCTCCTACGACACCAACAGGCTCACGCACGGTATAGGCAACCCGTCCTTCACCACCTGGTGCTGCATCTAGCGGAATCGTTTCTCCATGCAATCGCTTCGCTTCTTCAGCAGAAAACTTATACGTCTGAATCGTTCGCTGCACTTCTGCACGGGCGTGGACGATCGGCTTGGAAGCCTCCAAGGCAAGAATTTCTGTCGCACGATCAGCATTCTTTGCAAGTGAATGAGCTAGTTTCTCCAGAATCTCCGCCCGTTTGTGGCTGGGCATTTTGGCTATCACTGTTTTTGCCGCATACGCTGCTTGTATGGCTTGTTCAACCTCTTCGGGAGTAGCCACGGGGATCTCGGCAATTGTTTCACCAGTATGCGGAGAATGATGTGGTACATATTCACTGCCAGTTACCCAGGCTCCATTGATATATAACTGTTTTTTCATCTGTCAACACCACTTTTCAAGAAATGTCTGCATTCCATTCAATCGCCGATCATCTGGCAACAATTTCAATCCCGTTTTCCGCTAGCGCTGCGAAAATAGCCCGGGCCAGTTGCGGGGCACCAGGAGTATCGCCGTGGATACATACCGTATCAGCCTGAATATCGATATCTTCACCTGTGTTGGTAATCACTTTCCCATTTTTTACCATACGTACTACACGAGCTGCTGCGGCTTCAAAATCCTGAATGGTTGGTCCAAAACGCGTCAGAACGTTGAAGCCGTTGTTCTTGTGCTCACGATCAGAGTATACTTCCTTGGCGACAGGGATCCCCATTTGATCCGCAACCATTACGACAGCAGAATTGTTTAAGGCATATACAATCATCTGATCATTGATTTGTGCAATCGCTTCCAAGAGAGGGCGGGCTATTTTTTCATCTTCCATCGCTGCTATGTACAAGGCACCATGCGGTTTGCAGTGGTTTATTTCAACGCCGTAGATGTTGGCAAATTCTCGTAATGCCCCTATTTGATAAATGACATAGTCCTGAATTTCTTCTGGTGTACAATTCATGTATCTTCGGCCAAATCCAAGCAAGTCGGGAAATCCTGGGTGAGCTCCAACACTTACTCCATATTGCTTCGCTAATTGAACCGTTCTCCGCATAACGGACGGATCCCCCGCATGAAACCCGCAAGCGATGTTAACAGAGGAGATATATTTCATCATCTCTTCGTCATTGCCTAGCTGATACAGTCCGAAGCTTTCCCCCATATCACAGTTAATGTCAACTTTCATCTTCCACTCCTCACTCTCCTGATGGATGAAAACGATACTGGTCTAAAAACCTGGTGGTGTATTGCCCTTTAAGAAATTCTTGGCGCTCAACTATATCTTTTAACAAAGGAAGATTTGACTTGATTCCCTCGATTTTTGTCTCCCTTAAAACTTGATCGAGTTGGCCAATCGTTTCACTTCTGCTGGAACTCCAGGCGATGATTTTGCCAATCATCGGGTCATAAAAATGAGATACGTGGCTGCCTTCCTCAACTGCAAAGTCAAATCTGGCTTTCCCCTGCGGCAATTCCAGCTTGGTGATCGTTCCAGGCGAGGGAAAATAGGTAACCGGATCTTCCGCATAGACACGCGCTTCGATGGCGCTGCCAAGCAGGTGAATGTCCGCCTGTGCCAATGGCAGCGGTTCTTCAGCGGCTATTTTCAGCTGCCACTCGACCAGATCAAGTCCGGTAATCATTTCGGTTACGGGATGTTCCACCTGTAAACGCGTATTCATCTCGAGAAAGTAGAAGTTGCCGCTCTCATCAAAAATAAATTCCATTGTTCCGACATTGGTATAGCCAATCTGCTGTGCTCCGGACACCGCGGTATCACAAAGCGTTTGGCGGATTGCTTGATCAAGAAACGGAGATGGTGCTTCTTCGATGACTTTTTGATTTCTCCGTTGGATGGAGCACTCTCTCTCAAAGAGGTGAACGGCATTGCCAAATTCGTCACAGGCTACTTGTACCTCAATATGCCGTGGATTCCGGATGAATTTTTCCAGATATACAGCTCCATTGCCAAAATAAGCAGTGGATTTTTGGATTATTGTCGTATATGCCGCTTGCAGCTCATCCTCGCTCTCGATTAGCTGCATGCCAATTCCGCCTCCACCAGCACTTGCTTTAAGCATTACAGGGTAACCTAGCGCTTTGGCGACTTCTATTGCCTCGACCAATGATTCAAGCGGTTTGTCACAGCCAGGTACAATCGGTACGCCAGCCTTGCTCATTTGTTTGCGCGCCTCTATTTTGTCGCCCATTAACTGAATGACATCATGCTTTGGCCCAATAAAGCGAATCCCATCTTCTGCACAGCTTTTGGCAAATGCCGCATTTTCCGAGAGAAATCCGTAGCCAGGGTGAATCGCCTCAGCATTACAAGCCTTTGCAATTGACAAAATTTTCGAGCCGTTCAGGTAGCTCTTCAGCGGTTGCGATTCGCCAAGCGGATAGCATTCATCCGCTTCCTTGACAAATGGAGCGCCGGCATCAGCGTCAGCGTAGATCGCAACTGTTTGAATGCCCAAGTTACGGCATGTCCGGATAATTCGACGGGCAATTTCCCCGCGATTGGCAATCAGCACTTTTTTAAACATAGCCATCTGACACTTCCCCTTTAGTCTGCTGATTCGACACGGATAATCGCAATCTCTTGCCCGACATCGACGACATCCTCGCTGTGTACTTTGAATTCGACAAGAACGCCATCATATTCGGCCTTGATTTCATAGAAATTCTTCATCACTTCGATAATGCCCAAGGTGTCACCGACTTTTACTTGCTGGTTTTCTACGACGAACACTTCTTCTTGCGGACTCGGTTTGCGATAGAATACGCCAGGTATAGGAGAAAAAATGGACTGTAGCATGATTACCCCTCCGTATGTAATGGCTTGCCTGTTCAAAACAACTCAGATTCGTTCCTCGACTTGCTTAATCTTTTCCATCATCTCTTTTTGTGCTGCCAAGGCTTGTTCGATCGTGACTGCAGTAAAGTGAATTTTTTCATTTGTTTTCGCTTGCGCCATAATATTGAGATCGGCTGTAATCACAGATCCAAGCGTTACGAACCCTCCTGCTGTCACAGCATCTCTTAGCAACACAATCGGCTCGATCCCATCGGGGATTTGAATCGATCCTACTGGATAGAAGTTGTCAATTACGTTAGAAGGATTACTGCCCGCCCCAAACGGCTGCTCTCTGGGGACAAACGCCAATCGTTCCCCTTTTAAGCGGTAGCCGACACGATTGGCATCAGGAGTGATCAGCCACTCCGTTTGAAAGAACAATGATTTGCTCTCCTCTGTAAAACGATAGCTGCACAGTCCTACCAACACGCGAATTTCACTTGTCTTGCGAAAGTGAGGAGTGTATTGAGCGGGAATCGTTACGCCAGGAGTGACAGACTTATTGTTCATGTTGCCGATTGGGAGCATATCTCCTTGCTTTAAGCTTCTTCCTTCATAGCCGCCAATTCCGGACAGGGAGTACGTGGAACGGGAGCCCATGACAGGCGGTGTTTCGATTCCGCCTGCTACAGCCACGTACGCTCTGGCACCGCTCTTAAGATGGTCGAAGGACAGTAAATCGCCGTTTTTTACTCGGATTGCTTCCCATTGGGGGACCGGTACGCCGTTTATCTTTGGAGGTAATTCAGCACCGGTAATGGCAATGATCGTCTCGCACAGAAATTCGAGTTCCGGACCCAAGTAGGTTATTTCCAGTGACGCTGCTGTTTTTGCGTTTCCCACGAGCAAATTCCCCAAAGTGTATGAGTAGAAGTCCATCGCGCCTGAAGGCGGAAAAGCAATGGAATAATATCCATACCTCCCATGATCTTGTACTGTCGTCTCAAGACCGGGTTTTAGAACCCTAATCATTGTACAACCCCCTCATTACATCCTCTGTAAATCGTGCTAGATTACCAATTACTTGATCAGGAGTGTAGGTTATACGTTTCATGCGATACTTGAAACTGCCATCTTCCACTTCTTTGCGTATCGACTCAAATTCGTCCAGGTCAATTGGGCGATAGCGAAAGATGTCGCCTTGACGCGGAAATACCATTGATTCTGTAAAATCGGCCAATCGCTGCGTTTTATCAAAGACAGGCGCTGGCGCCATACCGAGCATCTGGTATCCCCCTGCTCCTTGCACAGGATATATGCAAGCAAAAGCTCCACCGAATCCAAACGTTCGTTCAAGGGTAAACGTTCGGGGCCGCAAGTATTTCGGAGTCTGGATTTGCTGATCGCGGGGAACGAGTTGGAAACTCGTCCCCAAACCTGGAACAAATCCAAGCATTGTAATCAAGTACGGGGCTCTGGTCAAAGCCTCAATAAAATCGGCATGGTTGGTGAATCCATTGACTTGGGCAGAGTACTCAAAATCGCCAATCTCTTTTTCCTGATGTCGGTCTCGGAACCTCATCGCTACTTCATGTGTCCACGGATCATTAAACAAAATAGGGACGTCGACTACTCTTGAAACGATTTCAATTTCACTCAAATCTTTTGTATGTTGTTCAATTCCCTTCAGTTCCTCAATCAGTGTGTCTGGATGCAAGATCATCGGGTCAAGTTGAATGAGACAAGAACCATTCCCCGGACAGATATCGATGACGCCCTCGATGTCTCTTTCCCTCAATTTGTTTGCAATCGCTAACGAACGAAAGTTTGCATCGAGCCTCATTTCTTCGGAAAGCTCGACGAATACAAATCCGTCTCCGCCGTAAGAATAGCGAAATGTAAATTCATTCACCGTATCACCTCATTTCTGAATCGTAACAGTCGTGAAAGAATATTAGAGACTGGCTTCAACCTCTTTCAATGTTTCTCGCAAAATCTCCAGAATTTCACCGATTTGTTCTCTTGTGATGATTAGAGGCGGGCAGAGCGCCACAATATCGGTATTGTCAATGGTAATTGCCCTTGTAATCAAACCTTTGGACATCGCTTTGTCAAACACTTGATTGGCCATCCGTACAGTTGCAGGGAATGCTTTTTTCGTCGCTCTGTCTTGAACAAATTCCAGTGAGGCAATCAGACCTCTTGACATTACATTACCGACAATCTCAAATTCTTTTGCCAGTTCAGCCAGTCCCTGCTTAAGGACTTGTCCCATAGCTTCAGCATTTTCTACCAGCTTTTCATCTGAAATGATATCGAGATTTCTCAATGCTACCGAACATGCTGTCGGGTGAGCGCTGTATGTATATCCGTGTGGCAGCACTTGATTTTGGTTGGAAAGCTCAATGATCTCCTGATGGATTCGTTCACTGATGACCACGCCGCCAAGCGGAATATAACCACTCGTCACGCCTTTTGCAAACGTCATTAAATCCGGGGCGACGCCTTCGTGTTCCATCCCGAACCATCTTCCGGTACGGCCAAAACCGGTAATAACCTCGTCAGCGATCATTAATATCCCGTGTTGATCACAAATCTCTCTCACTTGCTTAATGTATCCCGGCGGTGGAACAATGACGCCCCCGGCACCCTGGATTGGCTCGAGAATAATCGCTGCGATTGTTTTCGGATCTTCTTTCTCAATCAAATCTTTAATACTTTGAACCGCACAAGCTCCCGAACAATCGGATTGACAAGATTCACAGCGATAACAATGCGGAGCAGCGGCATGGATAAAACCACTCGCCAGCGGCCCACCCATTTGGCGGAATATTGGAATACCCGTAGCACTCGTCGCTCCCATCGAAATACCGTGATAAGCACGATATCGCGCAATGATCTTAAACCGATCCGGTTCACCTTTTAGCTTGAAATAATGGCGTACCAGCTTGAAGGCCGTATCATTTGATTCAGAACCACCTGAAGTGAATTGAACAGCATTGAGGTCTCCAGGTGCGAGCGAAGCAATTTTTTCTGCCAAAAGCACTGCTGACTCATGACTAAAGCGGTTAAAGGAATGGCTGAAAGCCAGTTTTTCCATTTGTGCTTTCGCCACTTCCGCGATTTCCTTTCGCCCATGACCAATATTTACGTTCCACAAAGAGGCCAAACCATCGATATAGCGTTTTCCGTCAACGTCATAAAGGTAAATCCCTTCACCTCGCTCCAATAACACCATTGGTCCCTGATTGAAATTGTCTTTGACCGGGCTGGAAGGGTGCAGATGATGACGCTTGTCAAGATCTATCAGTTTTTCGGTTTTGTTCACGGCTATGCTTCTCCTTTTCGTTATCTGAAATTATTTAGAGCGGAAGTAGTGCAAGTATCACCTCCCTTCAAAAGGGGACATTCGTTATGATTTATTAAATAATTTAATATAA
Source organism: uncultured Brevibacillus sp. (assembly GCA_946402065.1). GTDB lineage: Bacteria > Bacillota > Bacilli > Brevibacillales > Brevibacillaceae > Brevibacillus_D. Next base: position 65,578 of record CAMIVR010000002.1, read on the forward strand.
CTTAACTTTGTATTTTCAAAATGAACCTGCATAGCTTCCTTGGCTCCTTGGGAGTCGCTCTCAGCTATGGCTTGGTAGATTTTGAAGTGCTCATGGTCATAACTTATTTTCTGCTCCATCGGTATCTTCATGTCCTCCATCCTCCACTCCTCAATTCCCTGCAAGAACTTTTTGGAGAATAGCTTGACGATTTGCAACAACATCTTGTTATGGCTTGCTTTTACAATCGCTACGTGAAAATTGAGGTCTTCAACAGCACCGAGCCTTTGCTCGAACACAGCTCGCTCCAAGCTTTCATAGGCCTGTTTAATATTGAGCAGGTCAGAACTCGTGCGCCGCTGTGAGGCCAGACAGGCAGCCTGCACTTCTATTCCTTCCCTTACTTCAAGGAGTTCAAGAATATTAATTTTGTTGCCTTTTTGCTGAATGATGTTATTTAGCCCATCGATCAGCTCTTCGTTGCTGTCTTTCTTTAAAAAGATGCCGACACCGGGTAATGTATCTACCAATCCGGAAGCTTCCAGTACGCTAAATGCTTCCCGCACTGCGCTTCGCGAAACTGACAGTTGTTCTGCCAGGTCTCTTTCTGAAGGTAATTTATCTCCCGGTTTCAACTCTCCCCGTCTAACAGATTCCTGGATTTGCTTAATGATTATTTGATAAACACGTGGTTTTTTAATCGTAGAAAAATTCAAACACACTTCCTCCTCTTTTATTTGCTGAACGTAATGATTTGAATTTTAGCTGGTAGGGTGGTCAGACCAGAATCACAAAAATATAGCGCCCTTTACTCTTTCTCATAGGCTTTCTTTTGTTTGAACTTGAATAAAAATTGGTAGGGTGGTCAGGCCAGTTAGATATGTATTAACTGAAAAATAATACATTTTGAATTATTCCACCTTTTTTAATCGTTGTCAAGTTATTTTAAATATTTTAAATATTGTAGCCGGAGTATTTATCTACATTATTTATTTGCGATAACTCCTGCAGACTTTGTCTTTTCTCCATCTGAATCGCTCCCGGACACAACTTATTGCAACATATTACAGTTGTGCCGCTTGCGTGTATGGGAAGAAAAAAACTTACCGCCCCGCGGCTGCAGGCGAAGGATGGTAGCGAACAGCTTGTTGTCTTCGCTTGTGTGGAACCGGCGAAGCATCTCTGTCCCCTACGCCAATGCCCTGACAGAAGCATATTTTTGCTCGGATTGCAGATGCTACCCATACAAAATCGCAAAGGAGCCAAGAGTATGGACCAGCGCAAACACGACCGCGACACCACGCATCACCACGAGCCAACCATTGCACCCGGTATGGATTTGGACGATTTGGAGGTTGATGCTACAGAAGAAGAAATACGCAACAACGACTATACCTCAGTGACAAAGTTATTTATTGATCGGGTCGAATAATGGCTGCAAACCCGTTTGGACACTGTGAAGCGCTAGCCTAGCAGCGAAAACAACTGAATGATCGCGACGATAAGCCGTAAAAAAAACCGACATTCCTTCTGAAAAGGAACATCGGCCTTACGATGAATGAGATGGATGAAAAAAGTGCCTCGCCTATTTATCCATCAGCTTAAACAATGCTTGCGTCCCACTTTCTTCCTCACCCATCCTGGCCAATTCGTCATAAAGCGATTTGGCCAGCTCCAGCCCGGGAGTAAGCAAGCCCATCTCTTTCGCCGACTCCAGGGCGATCGTCATGTCCTTGATGAAGTGCTTGACGTAAAAGCCCGGGGCAAAATTGCCGGCCAGCATCCGCGGGGCGAGATTGCTTAACGACCAGCTGCCCGCAGCACCGGCTCCGATACTGTTGAGAACGTTGCCCGGATCTAGCCCCGCTTTCTTGGCGTACACCATCGCCTCGCAGACACCGATCATGTTAGAAGCAATCGCGATCTGGTTGCTCATTTTTGTGTGCTGTCCAGCCCCCGCCTTGCCTTGCAGGATAATATTCGTGCCCATCAGGGCTAAAATCGGCTGCACTTCGGCAAAGGCCGCTTCGTCGCCGCCGACCATAATCGTCAGCTTTGCTTCCCGCGCACCGACATCTCCGCCGGAAACTGGCGCATCGAGGGAAAACAGCCCTTTTGCTTTTGCTTCCTGATAAATTTTCTCCGCCAGCGATGGTTTGCTTGTCGTCATGTCGATCAGATAGCTGCCTGCTTTGGCATGATTGACAATCCCGTTTTCCCCGAGATACACTTCTTCGACGTCACTCGGGTATCCGACCATCGTAATCATGACATTCGCTTTCGCAGCGACATCTGCCGGTGTGTCCTGCCATTGTGCTCCCGCTTGCAACAGCTCGTCGGCCTTGGATTTCGTCCGGCTGTAGACGACGAGCGGATAGCCGGCGCGCAGGATATGACCGGCCATGCTTTTGCCCATCACGCCGACCCCGATAAATCCTACTACTGTGTTTTCCTGATTTAGGCTCACTTGTTTTCACCTTTTCCTATCACGCAAAATTTCTTCACCATCGCTTACTTTCGCTGCGCCCTGGTCATCTTCCTGCTTGGAAGGCGAGTGTCATTGTTGCCATGCGCTTCAAATGGCCACATACACACAATCCGGTTCACCGCGCTCCTGCTCGATGAGAATTTCGTCGACCCGGGAAAAATTGCGCGTTAATCGCGCTTGAAAGTCAGGTGCAGGGGCTGCACTCCAAAAAGACACCACGCCACCCGGTGTGAGCATATCCTTCAGTCTGCCGAGCCCCGCATCGGTGTAGAGCGACAGATTGCTCTCGGTAACCGTCCAATCAGGACCATTGTCGATGTCGAGACAAATCGCGTCAAAGCGCTCGTCCGTTTGCGTCATCCAGGCGAGCAAGTCGGACTGGATCACACGTGTCCGCATATTTTCAACCGCGTTGCCGGAAAAATGATTGAGGTACCCTTTGTTCCATTCGATGATTTTCGGCTCGATTTCCACGACCGAGACTTGCTTGACGCGCTCGTCCAGCAACGCTTCCGCCAGCGAAAAACCGACGCCCAATCCGCCTATCAGCACATGGTTCGGTCGTGCACAAGCCCGCAGGGCAGCACTGACCAGCGTACGCTCTGATTCGCCGTTATACGTCGCCATGAGAAAAGTGCCATTGCTAATGATTTCATAGTGTAAGCCACGCCGCTGCAATTGAATTTCACCCGAATCGGTCGCGCATTTTTCAATCACTTCTACCGTTTTCAGCAAAACGAACCATCCTCCCTATCTTTCATTCGCTGTTTTTCCCCAGTGAACCGATTTGAGGAGTTTTTAATTATATTTTTATCTAATTAGATTATCTTCTAATTATTTTCCGAGAAAGTCAAGCTATCTTCCGGCATTCGAAAAAATGGCCCGCCCCTAAAAAAAGAACCAACCCCGTTACGGAATTGGTTCTTTGCATCGAACAGCTTGAAGGATTTACTTGTGATGAGAAGCCAGATAACGCGACTCCCCAGCCAGCAACACCTCTTGCACCTGTTTGAGCGCGGTGATGTCCTCCAGCGGATTCCCTTTGACGACGAGCACATCAGCGAGCAAGCCTTCTGCCAGCGACCCGAAGCGGTCTCCCTGGTCAAGCACGTCAGCAGCTGTCTGGGTAGCGGCCTGAATTGCCTTGATTGGCGGCATGCCAAGCTCGACCATCAATCCGATCTCGTCGGCGACCGGTGTAATCGGGTATTTGTCCAGCACGATATCGGTTCCTGTGGCGATTTTGACGCCTGTCTCCATCAGCTTGGCAAAATTTTCTCTGTATGCCTGTTCAGATTCCATGAAGAAGCTGCCATACTTGAGCAGATACTCGTAAAACTCTCCGCCGCTCTCCTCAGCTTGCATCGCCTGGCGGTAATGCTCGGCGATCTGGAAGAAGGTGATCATCGTCGGCACCCAGACGAGTCCCTTTTCAGCCATTTGCTTCGCCTGGTCGACAGTCATGAACGTTGCATGCTCAATCGTATCGAATCCCGCCTGAATCGCCATCGGTATCGCCGGCTGCAGCGATGCGTGCACACAGCATTTCCGCCCTAGGCGATGGGCCTCGTCGACGGCCGCATCCAGCTCCTCCTGGGTAAACTCCGGGGTCGGTGTACGATGGCTGCTCATCAGTTTGATCCAGTCAGCCCCGGCTCGCACCTGTTCACGGACAGCCGCCCGCACGTCCCACGGGCCATTGGCCTCACGCAGCGCGCCTTTCAGCTGCCAGCCGTGTCCGCCGGTCATGATAATCCCCTGATTTACTTCGAAAATCCGCGGTCCTGCAATCATTTTCTGCCGCAGCGCTGTTTTCAGCGCGCCGCACAACCCGTCTGATGCCGCAACATCGCGGATCGTCGTTACCCCGAGCGACAGGGCCTCCTTAAGGTTTTTCGCTGCCAGCAGCGCTACGAGATAATCGTTGTACTGTGAGGCATCCGGCTTGTTCCACCAGTAGCCGATGTGTACATGCAAATCGATTAATCCGGGGAGGATGGTACAGCCATCGTATCGAGTCGGCTCAACGTTTGGAAAGCGCTCCTGCATTTCCGCCGCTGTCCCTACAGCGACGATGCTGCCGCGCTGATCCACGCACATGCCTGCCTGTTCGATTACGCGCTCGCCGTCGCCGACGATTGCCCGATCAGCCAGCAAAATCTTCATACAATCTGCTCCTTTCTACATGTTCCCCGCTGGCACAGCACTTCTTGCCTGACCGAGCGGAAATTCCTTGGGTGGCACAGCTCCAAGCAGGTGAGTAACGAAATAATCCCAGCGCCTGCGGATAAAATACGGATCCATTGAAAAAGAATGGGCACGGTTTGGCATGATCAGCAAATCGACATCCTTGTTCGCTTTGATGAAGCTGTCCACCATTCTGATCGTATTGGCCGGATGCACGTTGTCGTCCAGCTCTCCCGTGACGAGCAGCAGCTTGCCCTGCAAATGGGCCGCCAGACTGGCGTTGTCCTGATTGCGGTACAGCTCTGCGTCGTACGGTCCGTGGTAGCGTTCGCCCCATCCCGAAATGTACAGACGCTGGTCGTGGTTGCCGCAACCGGATACGGCTGCTTTGTAAAAATCCGGGTACGTCAGCATCGCTCTGGTGGAAGCATAGCCGCCGCCGGATTCTCCGTAGATGCCCACCCTGTCTAAATCGATAAACGGATAGCGCTGAGCCAATTGCCTGGTAGCGCAGACGTGATCGGCAAGACAGCCTGCCTCCTCAACTCTGCCGTAAGAGAAGTCATGGAATGCTTTTCCCCGGCCCGGCGTGCCTCGTCCGTCCATGATGACGACCGCGAAGCCGAGCTGGGCAAACGCCTGCGCTCCCCCCATCGGATCCGCCTTCTGTCCCGTCCACGTAAACCGCTTGGGCGTGTGGAAACGCTGCACCCCGCCGTAAATGTAATCAAGCACGGGGTACGTGCGAGACGGCTCAAGCTGCGCCGGGCGAATCAGCACTCCGTACAGGTCCGTCACACCGTCCGCAGCCTTGACGCAAAACCGCTCGGGAAGCTGATAGCCTTCTGCCAGCAGGTGTTCGATGTCGGCTTGTTCCAGCTCGCGGATCAACTGTCCATCGGCTGCCCGCAGGACGGTAACCGGCGGCAGATCTACGCGTGAATACGTATCGACAAAATAGTCAAGACCCGGCGAAAGCGTCACGAGATGCTCGGCATCCTCGGGAGTCAGCAGGGTCAATTCCGACCCATCCAGGCGAATCCGGTACAGGTGCTGATAATACGGGTCCCGCCCTTCCTCGCGCCCGCCTGCCGTAAAATAGACCCAGCCGTTCTGCTCATCCACAGCTTTGAGGTGACGCACGACCCATGGACCGGATGTGATTTGTCGTTGCAGGGCACCAGAAGCTACATCGTATAGATACAGATGGGCCCATCCGTCCCGCTCCGAAAGCCAGAGAAAGGAAGCCCCGTCATGGATCAAGCGGAAATTCTGCTCGGGCATGGCGTCGCCAGGCGTAATATCGCCAATATTTTGCAAGTCGACATTCAGGTACGTTCCGGCCCGCTCGGTAAACAGCGTTCGCGTCGCTCCTGTCGCAGCATCGGCGATCAGTACTTCGACCTCGCGATGATCGCGCGCCAAGCGGACGATGTAAATCTGCGTGCTGCTGGTCGCCCAGTCTGCCAGTTGAGTTCCCGGCAGCAGCGGAGAGATAAAATGAACAGGCAGCGGCTGCATTTGTAACGGAGTGACCGTTCGCTCCGCAAGGTCGCACACCACCAGCTCGGCCAAGGCTATATGCTCGTCGCCGACCAGAGAATACCGGTACGTGTGCAATACGGGCCGCATATCGTCTCCCGGTGGAACAGACTGGACGAGGTGCATCTCGCGAACGAGCCGTTGGTCCAACCGATACGTCAGGATTTTTGTCGAGTCAGGCGACCAGATGGCAGCGGGCGGAAGCCTGATTCCAAGACGTTTTTCCGTGATCGCCGACGTCCGCGATTCCGGATGGGATGCGTAGTCGTAGTACGGTTGACCGTCATCAGTCAGCTGGACCACGTCCCCTGTTATAAGCGAGCGGACAAACAGGTTGTGCTCCGCCGCAAACAGCGACCACTCGCCATTTGGCGAAAGCAGCTCATCTCCTGGCTGTACGTCGACCGGCTCGCTTTTCGTACAACGATACTCAGTCAAATCACAGCTCCACTGCCACCCGTCCGCCTCGAATCGGAGGATGCGCCGGTCTTTGCTCAAGACGAGCTTGGCCAAAGGCAAATGTGCCGGATCGTATGCCTGCCCGCTGGCTCCGGAGAGTGCAGCGGACAATCGCTCATGGTCGAACGCAGGCTGACAGCTATTTTGCTTGAGATCGACAAGCAGAAACTGCTTTCCGCATCCCCCATTGTCTGTGTGATATTCCCGGCAGTACCAGAACTGATCGGGAGCATCGGGATGCCACTGTGGAACGATTCGACCGTTCAATACATCGGGAGCCGTATTGCTGGCGAGCATTCGCTCAGCCTTGGCGTACTGTTCGAACGTTACGCTGTTGCCCATGTCTCGATTACTCCTCCTTTGCAGGTACAAGCGGCAGTTTTACATGACTCGGGTACGCTGTGTTATGGTACACCTGTTGAGTAGCTACGACGTACTCGGTATCGGTTGCCGGGTCATTCCCCGTGTTGTGATTGGGGAAGGCCAGATTTTTCGCCCCTGATGTGACAGCAACGCGGATGCGATGACCTTTTTTAAAGCGATTCGCGATTTTGGTCAGTATGATTTCATAGCGCTCAATCTTTCCGGGCACGAGCAATTCCGGCTGTGCGAAGGAATGACGGTATCTGGCCCGGATGATTCCGTCGGAGAGGCGAATCGAGTTCCCCTGTTCGTCGACATCCGTCAGCCTGACCAGCCAATCTGTATCCCGGGCGGAGCTGGCAGCGTACAAGACGGCGTACACATCGCCGGCAATGACAACATCGTCCTGAAGCGGTTCAGATGTATAGACCAGGACGTCCTCGCGCAGCTCCACATCGCGGTAGTTCTCCGGGACACTGCATTCGTTTTCCGCCATATCGATCAGAAACGGCGCAGGATCCCTTGGATCAAACACGTATGTGTCGTATTGCTGCTCGCCAGGCTCGGCAAGCGTCAAGCAACCATCTCCGTTACTCGTATTGGCTCGCCCATTGCCATGCAAGTAGAAGGGCGTGTAAGCCACTTCTGCGGGCGGCCATTTTTCCGCTGTTTTCCATTCGTTTTCGCCGACCATATAGTACTCGACGCGAGCCCCTTGCTCTACCTGATTGAGCGTTCCTTTCAGAAAGCGGTCGAACCAGCGGAGCTGCAGGACGTCCAGGTCGTAGCGGATGGCGTTGTTGCCAAACGGGATGTTGTGAATTTGTCTGGTTGTATTTGCCTGATGGTACCAGGGGCCGAGAACCAGCTTGAGATGCTCGCGTTCGTGGCGCTCATTCATCTCCCATGCCTCTGTCGTTCCCATCCCGTCATCGTCATACCAACCGGAGATGAGCAGCGACGGCACGTTAATGTTTTCACCGTGGGCTGCCCAGTCGGCTTTTGCCCAGAACTCGTCGTAATTCGGATGCTTCATCCATTCCGACCAGAAATGAACGTCTTTGCCCAATGCTTTTAACGGAATATCTCGAATCGGACGAATCGCCAGAACCTCATCCCAGTCGTCGCGGACGGTCGCTTCGAAGTTCTTTTGCCGGTCCGCCATGGCAAACGCCCAGGCTAGAGTACCAGAGAGCACCGTTCCGCCTTTGCGGGGAAGATCGACAAACGGTGTACCTGCGGTCACATAGCTGACAATCGCTTGCAGGTGAGGATTGCCGGACGCCGCAGCGGCCCATTGGACAAAACCGCCGTAGGAACCGCCGATCATGCCGACTTTGCCGTCAGACCATGGCTGGGCGGCAATCCAGTTCAGCGTATCGTCGCCATCCTCAATTTCATGGGCGCACGGAACCCACTCCCCTTCAGAATCCTCCCGCCCTCTGACATCCTGGGAGACGAGCGCGTAGCCCCGCTGCACGAAGCGAAGCCAGCGTGTACCGCCGAAGACCGGATCAATGCGTCCGTAAGGGGTGCGGACCAAAATCGTCGGCAGCTTGCTTCCTGCCGCTACGCCTTCGGGCAGCCAGACATCCGTAGCCAGCACGACACCGTCGCGGGTGACGACATCATGTCTGCCGAGATGTGCGACGCCATACTCCGCTGGCGAGATGCCCGGATCCTGCCAGAGAGTCAGCGGCGTAAACGACTCGAAGCCCGGTTTGACGAGAATGATCCCATAGTCGCGTCCTGTCTTCAAAAAGGCGACGACCTGATTATCGACAATGACCAGATCGATCGGGAATTTTTCTTCCTGCAGAGCCCAGATCCACCCTTGCTTCCCTTCGGCTTCGACGCACAGATAACGCTGATAGCTTGCGCCCCAACTGGTGCGGACCTCATCGGCAGCGTTCCAGTCCGTTACATTCCACTCCTGAAGGCGCTGCCCCAGCTCGTGCAGCGGAAGCTCGTAGTGCGTATTGTCAGGAGCCAGCTCTGCAAAGTCCGTACATTCATTCTGTTTCAATCGCTTCTGCCGATGCCGGATTGAATCGGGGCCAAAAACGATGTCAGCCGAATAGATTCCGGATAAAAACAGCAGAAATTGTTGCTCCATTTCCGTGCACTCCCTTTCTGTACGTTGAAATGTATCGCTACTCAACAAAGATGTTGTGCTGGTTGTAAAACTGTTCCAGCTTTTGCTGACGATCGCGCAGGCCATCCTGATCCTTCAAAATAACCCCCTTGACAATCGCGTGAATAATGCTGTTGGCTGACGCAAGCGACGCGAGTCCGGTATCGATATCGAGAGTAAAATTCGTCAAAAGCGGGATATCGGATATTCGGCCAATCGGCGACAGCACGCGATCCGTGATGGAAATGAGCGTGACTCCCTGTTTTTTGGCGTTTTCCGCCAGATTCAGTGTCTCCCTGGAATAACGGGGGAACGAAATGGCCACAACAACTGATTGCCGGTTCAAATTGAACAGCTTTTCATACGTATCTCCGCCCGCTGGACACAGATAGACGTGATTGCGCAGCGTCCCCAAGACGAACGCCAACCAGTGTGCAGTAGAATAGGAGGCTCTGTTGCCGACAACCATCACCTGATCTGCGGAGACGATCGCCTCGACGGCCCGCCATATTTCTTCAAGGTTCAGTTGGCTTAACAGATTTTGCAATAATCCGATGTCATTTACAATAACCTTGGCAAACGGATTCTCCTTCTCAACCTCGCCAGTGTCGCTTGACATGGTTGCTGTATTTGCCGGCATCGTTTTTGTCATAAATTGCTGCTGAATTCTCGCCTGCATCTCGGAAAAGCTGGCAAAACCGAGCGCATGCGACGAGCGGATGACCGTGGTCTCACTGACATCCACATCCCGCCCGATCTGGAGTGCCGTACTGAATGCCGCCTTTTCCAGATTGTTCAGCAGGTATTCGACCACTTTTTTCTGAGCGACCGACAGCTCATGGAACTTTTCTTTTACGATTCGATCAAATGACGTCGTATGCATAGTTCACTCCCTTGTGTGGATGAGCCTATTGGTCCACCCAGCTGTCGTTGAACAGCAACCGGCCAACATTCAGCTTGACACCCTTGACCCGCTTGTTCACGACGGTAAACAGCTTGTCGATGTAGATGGGAATGATGTAGGCCTGCTCAATCATCAGCTTTTGGGCTTCACCGTAAATCTTCTTTCGCTCTTGCAGATCCATCGTCGTACGCGCTTTTACGACCAGCTCATCAAGCTTGTCATCTGCGACCGAACCGAAGTTGAAACCACCGATCTGGCTGGAGTGGAAGAACATGTATAAAATATCCGGATCAAAATGCGTATACGACATCACTGTCAGATCGAAATCCCCTTTTGTCGCGGCATCCAGCATTGCTGCAGGCTCCAATTGGGTGATATTCACTTTGATCCCTAACTCTCCAAGCATCGCTTGCACGAGCTGCGATTCTTTTGCCTGTCTTTCTCTGGACAGCAAGTTCAAGGTGAGGGTTTTACCGTTCTTCTCCCTGATTCCTTCTCCGTTCAGCTTCCATCCAGCCGATTCCAAAAGCTGCTTTGCTTTCTCTGCATCGTACTTGTAGCCGATTTTTTCCACTTCTTCGTCATAGCCGAACATCGACGGCGGCAGCGGCCCGTTGGCGACAACCCCTTCTCCCTGGAGGGCGGATTGGATGATGGCCTCTTTGTTGATCGCCATGTTCAGCGCCTTGCGTACCTGCACATCTTGAAAGATTTCATTTTTCATGTTCATTTCGACAAACAAACCGATCCCGCTGATCATTTCTTCCATTACGTCAAACTTGTCACTGTTTTTGTACCTTTTCGCATCTTTGGCGGTAACGTTGACAGCGACGTCGATGCTTCCGCTGTCCAGTGCCGCCATTTTCGTCTGGGCGTTTTGGATGAATTTGAACACGAGCTTGTCTGCGTGAGGCGGCCCCTGGTTTTCAAAGAACGGTTGCCCCCAGTTAAACTGATCGTTTCGCGCGAACGTAATGTCCTGCCCGGTCTGCCAACTGACGAACTTCCATGGTCCTACTCCGACCGGGTTCCGTCCATAATCGGCGCCGTATTTCTCGATGGCCTGTATGGATTGAGGCTGCAGCCAGCCGGGAATCGCCAGGTAACCAAGCAGCGGAGCGAACGGTTCGTCCAGTTCCAGAATGAGCGTTTTGTCATCCGGGGCGCTTACGGCTTTGATTCCTTCCAGAAACGACAGCGTGTTCTTCGCTCCCGTCTTCGGGTCGAAAATGCGGTCAAACGTTTCCTTGTACGACTTGGCGGTAAATGGCGTCCCGTCGTGAAACGTCACACCGGAGCGAATCGTAAAGGTCCACGTCTTCCCGTCCGGCGAAATGTTGTAGCTTTCAGCCAAATCCGGCTTCAGCTCGTGTGTCACCGGATCCATGTAGAGCAACGCCGCTCCCATCATCCCGCTGATTTCGTCCACTGCATTGGATCCGGTCGACTTGTGAATATCCAGTGAGTCCGGTTCGGCCGGATACCCGACGGTAATCGTGCCGCCTGTCTTCGGCTGCCCGCTGGCGCTTTTTTGACCAGCCCCCGTGTTTTCTGATGTGGACGCTCCCCCGCTGCAACCCGTTACTGACAGCATAAGCAGGCCAGCAGCTATACAGACCGACAGGCATTTCTTCGTCCATTTGTCTCTCTTCATAAATATCCCCCTTTTCGTAAGCGATCTCAATATGCGAAATATTTTTTAAAAAGATTTTAAAACTTCTCATTCTAAAAATGGAAGAATTAAAAACTTCTCTGCTTTTTTATACCACACTTTATCAGACAAAGGAATCCTCAAAATTACAAACAGAAAAAAATGCAGCTGATACTGCCCACGGATGGCAAAAACTTGCAGATCGTTCCATATTAGAGGCTGGCAAACGGGTCCGTACACAAGCCTGTCGCTGTTAGTTCCCAGTTAGATTCGCGTAAGAACGATCCGCTATGATGAACGGGAATCGGCGATAACTTCAGGAGGGATGAGTATAGGCGATTGGGAAAGGATGAAAGCGATCTCACGTTTTGCCAAAGCTTTACACGACCTGCCACAGAATGCAAAGAAAGAAAGGGGCTTGCGCCATGTCAGGAAATCAGAATGTACAAAATAAATTTTCTCCGTTCTACTGGATGAAATGTCCCGGCGATTCGCCAAAAGGTACACGCAAAGACTTTATCAACCCTGAATGGATTCCCTGGACGAATTGGCTGATGCCAGGCACGTACTTTAAATTGCTGCTGTGTGATCTCGTATCTGGCAATTTCACCATGCTGCTGAAAGTCGATCCTAACATTCAGGCAACGACGCATTGGCATCTCCACAATACGGAAGCGTTCATTCTCGATGGCTGCTTCTACTACGAAGACGGCGACGACAAAGGACATGCCGGGTACTATACCTGTGAAACGGCCGGCTCTGTGCATACGCCGTTTACCACACCGGACGGCTGTCTGATGTTCGCCATCTCTCACGGACCGATCGCCGGCTATAACGACGATGGCGAGCTCGTCGTCATCGCCGATGCGCGCCTCCACTACTACATGGCACGGGAAAACAATGCCGTTGAACATACCACTGTAATCGATTACGCTTACGGCTCCACTCATTTGCAAGACTGAGAAACAGAAGTGCTGAAGCTCCGGATCCATTCGATGAGCTTCAGCATTTTTTTGGTCGGCTAAACGCCACATCCTGTGGCATCGCCGACACTCGCACACCCTGATCATCGCAACTAAGGCTACGCCAAAAGGCTTGGCGTAGGCAAGTTTTCCAAGGTTGTACGGCGGACGACTCGTTACGGCGTTCCTTTGGGACAAAGCCTGGACATACGGCCTGATCAGTTACGCAAGCTGGTGCGATAGCAGCGGTTTGTTTTTCTTCGGTATCACAAAAAAAATTAGGTGCTACCTAATGTTTCTTCGTTCGTATACTGCTAGTAAAAGGGGGATAACCATGCTTGTATGGATGTTGAGAAAAATTATGGCTGAGCGGGAAATCTGGACGGGAGCGGCATTAGCCCGGCTGCTGAAGGAAAAAGCGGGTTATGAATTGTCAGCGCCGTCCATCAGCGCCCTGTTGACGGGTCAACCAAAGCAAATGAAGGCTGATACATTAGACGCGCTGTGCACGGCGCTGGAGTGCACCCCAAGCGATTTGTGGGTGCACACGCCGCCGCAAACCATCGGCAAATAATTTATGAGTGGGAGATGAACAGCGATGGCAGAAAGAACGATCGTCCCTTTTGGCGATCCCATCCTGCGCAAGGTCGCCAAACCGGTCGTCGACTTTGGCGAGCGCACGAATAAAATCGTAGATGACCTGGTCGATACGCTGTACGCTGAGCACGGCAGAGCAGGCCTGGCTGCTCCGCAAATCGGCATACTCCGGCGCATCGTCGTGATGGATTGCGGTGACGGATTACTTGAATTGATCAATCCGGAGATTCTGAAAGTGGACGGCGAACAGGTCGGCCCGGAAGCATGTCTGTCGTTTCCCGGCTATACCGGAATCGTCAAACGGTACAATTACGTGAAAATCAAAAGCCAGGACCGACGGGGCAAGCCGTTTACACTGGAGGCTGAAGAGTATCTCGCCCGTTGCATCCAGCATGAGATCGACCATTTGGACGGAAAGCTGTTCATTGACTACATTGAAAATGATCAGCTTTACTATAAACAGTCAAAGCGGAAAGTCAATGTGATGGAAGTCCGGCGGATGACGTTTCAAAACGTTCAAAATTAAACGGGAAAATTTTGCTTCGCTGCACATTTGGCAGACCTTCGTTGCACTTCCCCCCTCCATTGTTAGGCACCACTGACAAAGGCGGGTGTGGGATTCACCGGGTCCGCTCTTTTTGTGTTGAATTGGAATTTATTTGCATTCTGCGTTTTCATTATGTATGATATATCGTACAAGTGTATGTTATAAAAGACATTCCAATTGAAAGGACGGAGTTATGGAAGCGATCCACAAGCTGGTCGGCATGAATTTGCAGAAGATCAGGAAAAAACGCGGGCTCAGCCTGGATAAGGTAGCGGATTTGACAGGGGTCAGCAAAGCCATGCTGCATCAAATCGAGCGGGGCGGATCGCAGCCGACAGTCACAACCGTGTGGAAAATCGCCACCGGACTGAACTTATCGTTCTCCGCGCTGATTAAGCATGAGGAGACAGGCGTTGCCCTCGTCGCCCCCGCGGAGATCCCGCATATCACCGAAGACAACGGGCGCTGCAAAGCCTATTTGCTTTTTGCCTTTGATCCCCAGACGCGCTTTGAAATCCTCTCCCTTACCCTGCACCCGCAAGGCAGCTACAGTTCCCCGCCCCATCATGACGGCGTCCTGGAGTACATCACCGTCGTTTCCGGTCAATTGCGGCTACACATTGACGAAGAAGCGTACATCTTGCCGCAAGGTCACGCGATTCGCTTCTCGGGAAATGTCAGCCATACGTACGCCAATGAGACGAATGAGGATGTCGTGCTGCAGGTCGTGATGTACTATGGGGAGTCGTAAGCGCTCAGGATAGCCAAGCTGTGCAAAAACCACTATGTGATCGTGAGGACGTGTATGTATGACCAGAAAAATCTTTTGGGAAAACCCTTATCAAACCGAACTGGCAACGCGGATCGCCAGTGTCGACGGGAATGACATCACGGTGGACGAAACGATCTTTTACGCCTTTTCCGGCGGACAGGAAAGCGATTCCGGGACGATTGGACCTTACCCTGTCGTACAGGCCCGCAAGGAAGGCAAAGGCATTGTCTACACCGTCACTCCCGGCCATGACTTGAAACCCGGCGATGCGGTCGACATGTCCATCGATTGGGAGCGGCGCTATGCGCTGATGAAGCTGCATTTCGCCGCCGAAATCATCCTGGAGCTCGTATACAAGCATGCTAATCCGATCGAAAAGATTGGCGCGCACATCGCCCAGGATAAGGCACGAATCGATTTTATCTGGGGCGAAAATATTTCAACCCTCTTTCCCGCTATTTTGCCGGAGGCGCTTGCCTTGATCCGCGGCGACCACGAGATCATCAGCGCCTTCAGCGATGAGGAAAACCAGCGCAGATACTGGGAAGTGAAAGGATTCTCCCGCGTCTCCTGCGGAGGCACGCACTTGAAAAAGACAGGCGAAGTGGGAGAAATCCGCCTGAAGCGGAACAACATCGGCAAAGGAAAGGAACGGATTGAAATATACTTGTGCAACTAAGCTCTCCGCTCCCTCGGTTCTGGCTATCTACCTCTCGCCAAGCCAAGCTGAGGGACGAATCACCCATGTCCCGTATAATCGACTGCTCGTCCACTATACGCCAAAAACTCTGCTCGCATCGCATGTGCTCGCAAAAAACACTGATAATAGTCGTGAAACGGTTCGCCGTGCGCAAGCAAGCGTTCGAGGTGCTTGGCAATTCCCAGCTTCTCGTAGAAAGTCAGGAGAGGAATGTTCTGCACATGCTCCTGCCTGAATAACAAGCTTTGATAGACCATCTGCTCCGGTGAAACTCCTCGTCGCACTGCTTGCCTGATTTGTTCTTCACGGCGGTCGATGATCGCCAAATACACCTCCAGACCTTTCCGGTATTCCACTCTGCTGACCACACCTTTGTGATGAGACGTGACGTATGTCGCAGCGTCTACCTCTAGTGTTCGCCTGGCCGAAGCGACGAAGCTGTCGATATGACTGTCGGCACCGAAGTACCATGGGCCAAACGACGACAGGTCGAAGTCGCCGACGAGCATCACACCGTAGTCTGGAAAATACGGACAGCAAAAGCCCTCCACATGTCCTGGCGTATGCAGCATGACTGCCCGCGTGCCGACAATCTCCACTTCCTGATCGTACGGATAGGTCCGATCGGCGGTCACTGGCGGCTGCTGCAAATACGCCTTGCTGTCAGCTTCTCTGTCTTTGGCCAGCTTTTGCGCCTCATATCGCTGCTCCTCATCCCAGATGCGCTCTGCCTGCTTGTGATCGAACATGGCATAGTAGCCGGCTGCGCGAAACAGCTCGGCCTGATCAGCCAGTTTTGCAGCGTCCAGCGGATTGATCCAGATATTCGCGTCGGGAAACAAGCCTGCCCCCCATCGGTGATCAAGATGATAATGCGTCAAGATGATGTCCGCAATATTACGCTCACGCTTTACATAGTCGAATACCCGCTGTCCGCCGCCGCAGTCGATCATGGCGTCTGCCTCTCTGCCTTTGAGCAAAAGCGACGTTGAATACGGAGCCCGACTCCCATTTTCGCCGAACAGGATTTCGATTGGTCCGATTTGCATATGACTCATATAGTCTCACTCCATTTGACTCATCTTAAAGCTTCCGGCAGCTGTATCGGCGTTGCTTTCGTTCATATTTTACAGCATTTTCGGCAAAATAGGTCCAAAGGAGATGATGTCATGGAAGTAAAAAGCCGCCCAATCATTTGGAGCATCGTCGGCATTATCGCATTAATTGTCGTTTCTACGATCGCAACCCTGTATTTCTCTACGTAAATGCGTTCCTCCTTCCTCGCATTAAACGACGTGCAAACGCAAAAGCTGACGCCAGGAAAATGAGTGGCGTCAGCTTTTTTGGGTCGGCTAAACGCCACATCCTGGGGCATCGCCGACGCTCGCACATCCTGATCATCGCAACTCAGGCTACGCCAATGGGGCGGCGGGAATCGAGTTCACCACCTGATTGCGGTCAACGAAAGTACCGATGCTGCCCAGGACAGCATTTTTTCTCAGGCTCAACATGATAGTATTCGTGCAATTACGGGATTACCTGCCAACCTTCTCCAAAGGGCACGAACGTACGCCCTACTTGCCGGCCTTTTTTTCAAACGTGTAATTGCCACTATATAGATTATCATCATGGAAAGCAATAATCAGGATGTCATAGTGCTCGCTTGCCAAGATTTTTTTCAAGCTGAATTCCGAGTAGTAACGATTGTCGTAAACCGTTAGCTTGCCAAAGCTTTGCGCCAGATACGGCGTTAGCGGATTCATGAATGAATCTTTTAGCAGCAGGACGTGTAACTGATTGCCTGCTTTCGGGTTTTCGTACGTGATCTTTCGTCTGTCTCCGCCAAAGAAGGTGCCGTATGAAACCGGGTCTTGCCCGCTTTTGTACCCATAAAAATCGCGAAAGTCGCGAATGGTTTGGCTTCCATCTCCATTGATCACTTCAAAATGGGTAAATGTGAACGGCACTTTCGGTTCGTAAATCATCGTCCGATCGGCTTTTGCAGGGTCAACGGCATTATTGCTTTGCCTGTTATAGCTGCCATCGAATCTGCCGTCTGACAATCTGGTCACACGGATGTCGCTCAATGACATCGGCTTCCCTTTGAAAAGGGCCGACTTGTTCGAGATCTGGCGGATCGTCTCTTGGTAAGCGATAAACGCGCCTTTGATATTCCAATGGTGGTCGGTTTCCAGGTAAAGGTCTTCCAACTGCGCGTTCGTAAAGGTAGCAAATTCCCTTCTAATATCCACGACGTTTATACTTTTGTCGAGCTTGGACAAGAAATAGTCTCTCGATCTGGCATAAGCGTCGGTTTGCAAGTAAGCAGGATACAAATGCATCAGCGATATCGTTCGCGACGGATTAAAGACGAAAAACGTTTCTGTGTTTTGCGCCTTGGCGAATGCGGCAGCGTCGTTTAATCTCGCCGTTGCTGCGTCAATTTCGCTTATATGCACGACGTTATCCGGAACCGGCAAAATCCACTTGCCATTGATCAGCACCAGATTCGATACGATCCGCGAATCGTTTACGAGTGTTCCATCTTCGGGCTTGTGCTGCGTTTTATCGCGAAACATGTTCTCAAACAGCATGGAGTTGAACAACCTGGAATTTTGCTGCTTTTGATACATACTCACCATTTCGTTGCGGAACACGATTTGGTCATTGAAATACTGATTCATGTCCTCGAAGAAACGGGGTGTTGTCACAGCTGCAAAGCTGAAATCGGGCAGCTTGCTTAATCTTCGGTTTTCGATGCCAGAGATGTCTTTATGCGGCGAACAGCTGCTGGCAATGGCGAACCCGAAAATAATCGTTAAGAAAGCGACCATATATGCGATTGAAACCGGTTTACTCATTTCGCTACTCCTCTTGATAACTAGAATCGAAAATACAAGAACGGGTTATAGGTTGAATTGATCAAATACAAGATCACTTCCGCAAAGAGGAAGCAGTGGAACAGCAAGGCAAAAACGGTCTGTACGTTAGTGATCGACTTGCCGAATTGCCACGTTTGCAGCTTGGGAAATATCGGTGCGGCCACAAGTATCGCAATGGCAAACTGAATCCAATTCATCGATAACAACGCGAGCGCTTGGGAATCGAACAGTTCGTTGCCGCGTGAATGGAACATGGTCGAGATGAAATCTGCTGCATAGCCAAAGTTGTCGGCACGGAAGAAAACCCATCCGATCATGACAAGCAGCAGCACGACAACGTGGTTCAGCGGATATATCCGGTGAAGGATCTTCTCGAGGCCGGCTTTTTCCAGAGCGATCAGGATGCCGTAATAGCTCCCCCACGCAATGAACGTCCAGCTTGCCCCATGCCAGAACCCTGTCAGCGCCCAGACGATCAATAAATTGCGGTAGATTTTCCATGTTGCCACTTTACTTCCGCCGAGCGGGATGTAAACATAATCCCGAAACCAGCTGCCAAGGGAAATGTGCCAGCGTCTCCAGAACTCGGAAACACTTTTAGAAATATATGGATAATTGAAATTCTCCGCGAATTCGAAGCCAAACATTTTCCCCAATCCGATCGCCATATCACTGTAGCCCGAAAAATCATAATAGATCTGCAAGGTATAGGCGATGATCCCAACCCAGGCGCCTCCTGTTGAAAGGTCCACTGAAGGCGTGGCGAACACGGTGTCGGCTACGAAGCCGAGAGGGTTGGCCAACAGGACTTTTTTCGACAAGCCCAAGATAAATCGTTTGATCCCCTCTGCGAATTGTATGGAAGAGAATACGCGTCTTGCCAGTTGTTCGGCGACGGAGTTGTAGCGAATAATCGGACCTGCCACAAGCTGCGGGAAAAATGTGATATAGAGCGACAAATTGAACAGATTTCGTTGTGCTTTTTCTGTCTTTCGATAAACATCGATTAGATAGCTGAGCGCGTGAAACGTATAAAAAGAAATACCTAGCGGCAGCGGCACAGGTGTCAGCTGAATATTCGTTTGCAGCGCCTGATTCACAACATCTACGAAGAAATTCGCATACTTAAAGAAGCCCAGAAGTCCAATATTTGCAGCGATTGCAGCCGTTAAAATCGCGCTTCTTTTTTTCTTTTGATTTTCCGCTTGATCGATCCATATGCCGAAACCATAGTTCATGAGAATGGATAACATCATGAGAACGATGTACCTCGGTTCACCCCAGGCATAGAAGAGTAAGCTGAAAATCAATAGAATTGTATTTTTATATTTGAATGGAACAGCAAAATAGCAGGCGAGGACAAGCGGCAAAAAGAAAAACAAAAAACTGACGGAACTGAAGACCAATGTGATTTCCTCCTGGTGATGGCAATTACCATAAAAAATGAAAAACCCATGAAAGAAGTTGGTTAATCTTTCATGAGCCTCTTAGCATTCTATTTGTAGATACGCTAAAAAAACCAACAATTAGTGATAATTCGACACAACTTTTATTTTCCCTTCCAAAAACTCCAAATTCAAGTACGAAAAAGCGACAGTCACCTTGGGACTGTATCCTATTTGCTGGTCATATTATATAGTTGGAGCCAAAGTTTTTCTATGGCAAGATTTTCTGGGGAAGATGCAAGGACTGCCGCGAATGTCAGATCGCTGACGACGAAACGCTTGGCCTCTGTCTGCCGAAACTCTCGATCCAGGACATTTGCTGTAGTAGCTTCGTTGCAAGCCGTCTTATGGGGCTTATACTCTTCTGATATCAGCTTAACAAGATAAGGGGTGATAACTCAAATCCAATTTCGGGGCTTAAAAGCTTTCAGTAACTTGCTTATGGTTAAAGTACAGTTCTGAGTATTTGTTGTTTAAAAAACATAAAAAACCCCAGACGAGTAGTTGGTTACTCGTTTGGGGCAATTAATTTAGAGTTTATTACTTTTATCTTTCTCAAAAAGAATCTTGCAAACGAAACCTGTTTTTTTGGGGGTGAATGATAGAAGAAGATATTCTACATTATCTTCGTAATCTTTTCTTTCGTACAAAGTAGAAGTATATTCAATGAAATGAAGAAGATCATTGAATACTTTTTTTATATTCACTATATTATGTGAGTTTAATTTAATGGTAACTAAGTATTTTTTTTCGTCGAAGACCCCCAATTTAAAATCCATTACTTCTGGCAAACTGCTTAGACAATCCCTTATTTCAATAGCTAATCCATCCACTAAATCAAATTGAATGTACTTCAGAACTATTTCTAATACAGATTTATTCAAACAGGTCACTCCAATTTATCAATTTTTGTTTTTGGCGTCGGTTTCGGTTTCGGAACATAATTGCCCTTATTCTTTGATTCCGGGTGGTTATAGACCGTTACTATGTCTCCATTTTCATTAGTAATAACAGTATTTCCCCTTGAATCTTGATACCTCCAAGTGACCTTTCCCGTTATAGGATCAATCTCTTTAACACGCTTTTTACTGTTGTTATCAACAATACTATCCACTACCTCTTTGGTGAATCCTCTCTCATTTGCCCGTTCAGCTCCATGTTCCGTAAATACTCTACCTCTTGGCGTTACGTCGCCTTTCTTTATTACATCCTTATTCTTTTGTTCTTGCGCCTTTTTCTGTTCTTGTAATTTCCTTTCAAGATCAGCTTTTTCAGCAGGAGTTAAATCCCCTCCTACAACACCAGGATTAGCTGACCAAACAACTCCTGCCACTACAACAGGGACGGCAACAATTGCTTCTATTCCAGTTGCAACCCATCCGCCTAGGGTAACAGCTACACCGTTATTTCCGCTTGGATCAGTATACCGCAAAGGGTTATTACTTACATACGTATACCGATTCAAACTCAGCGGATTATCCACTTGCCCCTTATACGTATCCTGCGAGATAAACCGCCCCACACTCGGATCATAATACCGCGCCCTCAGGTAATAAAGCTTCGTCTCCGGATCATACACCTCACCCGAATACGTAAACGGATTATTCATCCCCTCCGTTTGGGAAAGCACGTTACCCCAAATATCATAGTCGTAGCTGTTCAAGGTCGTTCCTTTTAAGCCCCGAAATTGAATTTGAGTTATCACCCCTTATCTTGTTAAGCTGA
>CAMIVR010000003.1 GCA_946402065.1 uncultured Brevibacillus sp.
CGCTCGGATGGATTTTCGGCGTGCCGACGAACGAAGCGAAGATCGGTGGTGTCAAAGAAGGCGGTCCCGCTGCACATGCCGGGCTGCTGGAAGGAGACCGGGTGCTCTCCATCAACGGGAAACCGATGAGCACCTGGACGGATATCGTAGACGTAATCAGCAAGTCGCCTAACCAGACCTTGACGATGGTCATCGAGCGAGACGGCGTGAAAAAGACTGTTCCGGTGAAAGTTCAGAGTGAAGACAATACGGGGAAAATCATGGTCTACAGTCCCACGACCTATTCACCGTTGGAAGCGGTCAAATTTGGTGCCGTGACGACAAAGGAGTACTCCTTGTTGATCTTAAAAGGACTGGCCTCCCTGTTTACAGGCAGCGTCGGTCTCAAAGACCTGAGCGGACCTGTGGGGATATTTAAAATGACAGGCGAATTCGCTCAGCAGGGAATCTCGGTCTTGATGAGATGGGCGGCGATCCTCAGTATTAACCTGGGGCTGTTTAACCTTTTGCCGCTGCCGGCGCTGGATGGCGGCCGTCTGGTGTTTTTGCTCGTAGAAGCACTGCGCGGTCGACCCGTTGATCCGCACAAGGAAGGAATTGTCCATTTTCTCGGCTTTGCCTTTCTCATGCTGTTGATCCTCGTCGTGACGTGGAATGATTTGCAGCGAATCTTTTTTTAATAACCAGAGATGCAGATACCTATCAAAGGAAGGTGCCATACATGTTCAAGCGTGAGGAGACAAAACCGGTATTCGTGGGCGATGTTCAGATTGGCGGACAAAAAAGCGTCGTTATCCAGTCCATGACGACCGCGGATACGCGCGATGTGGAAGCGACCCTTGCCCAAATTCAGCAATTGTACGATGTCGGTTGCCAGATTGTACGGGTGGCTGTCATAAACGAAGATGCAGCAAAAGCGATTAAGGAAATCAAGAAGCGCTCACCGCTGCCGCTCGTAGCTGACATCCACTTCGATTACAAACTGGCTTTGCACGCGCTGGAGAGCGGTATTGACAAAATCCGCATCAACCCAGGGAATATCGGCTCGAAAGAAAAGACCAAAGCAGTCGTGGAAGCTTGCCGGGAGCGAAATGTACCGATTCGCATCGGGGTCAACTCCGGCTCTGTGGAAAAGCGATTGCTTGAGAAATACGGCTATCCGTCGCCAGAAGCGATTGTCGAGAGTGCGATGGATCACGTCCACATTCTCGAAGATCTCAATTACGACAACATTGTCATTTCACTGAAATCTTCCGACGTTCCAACGATGATCCAGACGTATTCGCTCATGGCGGAAAAGCGCAATTACCCGCTCCATGTCGGCGTGACGGAAGCCGGAACGCAGTTCTCCGGCAGCATCAAATCGTCCGTGGGGATTGGAACCGTGCTCTCGATGGGAATCGGCGATACGATACGCGTATCGTTGACTGCGGACCCTGTGGAAGAAATCAAGGTGGCGAAGCAAATATTGCGCAGTCTCGACATCGTCAACAACGATCCGGTCGTCATCGCGTGCCCGTCTTGCGGCAGATGTGCAATTGATTTGATCGGCCTGGCGAATCGCGTGGAGGAAGCGGTAGCGACGATCAAGGCTCCGCTGAAAATCGCGGTCATGGGCTGCGCAGTCAACGGTCCGGGAGAAGCGCGTGAAGCCGACGTCGGTGTCGCTGGCGGAAACGGGGAAGGGTTGATTTTCCGCAACGGCGAAATCATCCGGAAAGTAAAAGAAGATGAGCTGTTTGAAGAGCTGATGAAAGAAATTCACTCGATGGTGTAAGCGTGCAAGCATGCCGCTTGAAGATTGAAGGGAGAGCGTTGTTTGGTGTTGAAGCAGAGTCAATTATTTATTCCTACATTACGTGAAGTACCATCTGATGCAGAAATTGTGAGTCACAAGCTACTGCTTCGCGCAGGGTTAGCCCGACAACTCGCTTCTGGAATTTACACGTACTTGCCGCTGGGCTTGCGTGTATTGCAAAAAATCCAACAGATCGTTCGCGATGAAATGAATCGCGCCGGCGCTCAGGAGCTGTTGATGCCGACGATGCAGCCTGCAGAGCTGTGGGAACAGAGCGGGCGCTGGGAAGCGTACGGACCCGAGCTGGTTCGCCTGAATGACCGGCACAGCCGCAGGTTTGCTCTGGGGCCAACACATGAAGAAGTCGTCACCAGTCTCGTGCGCGACGAGATCAACTCCTATAAAAAGCTGCCGATCAACCTGTACCAAATCCAGACCAAATTCCGCGATGAGGTCAGACCGCGCTTCGGTTTAATCCGCTGCCGCGAGTTTATCATGAAGGACGCCTACTCGTTCGATACGACAGAAGCTGGACTGGACAAAAGCTTCCAGGCGATGTTTGCTGCCTACACGAATATCTTCACGCGCGTTGGCTTGAAGTTCCGTGCAGTAGAGGCCGATGCAGGCTCGATTGGCGGTACCGGGACATATGAGTTCATGGCGCTGTGCGAGATTGGCGAGGACACGATCGCATATTCGACCGAAGGAGAGTACGCAGCCAATCTGGAAAAGGCGGAAGTGGTGTACAAAGGAACGCCGGCAACTGCCGATGGGGTTCCGGCGATGGCAAAAATTCACACCCCGGGTGTCCGCACGATCGACCAATTGACGGAATCACTTGGCATCGCTGCTTCGAGCATTATCAAAAGCCTCGTCTACCGCGTCGATGATCGCTTTGTACTGGCGTTGGTTCGCGGTGATCACGAGTTGAACGAAACCAAATTGAAAAATCTGTATGACGCTGTCGACGTGAGCATGGCAAGCGAAGCCGAAGTGAAAGAGCTGCTTGGCGCTCCGCCTGGTTTCGTCGGACCGGTCGGCGTGAATACGGACAAGCTGGAGATTGTAGCCGACAACTTCGTTCAGGATGTGGCTGACGGTATCGTCGGAGCAAACGAAGCTGACTACCATCTTGCGCACGTGCATCCTGGCCGCGACTTCCAGGTGAACACGTTCACGGATTTGCGCAACATCATGGAAGGAGACGACAGTCCCCGCGATGGCGGAACGATTGTCTTTGCCCGCGGTGTTGAGGTGGGTCACGTGTTCAAGCTGAAGACCAAGTATTCGGAAGCGATGGGGGCGACGTTCCTTGATGAGAACGGTCGTTCACAGACGATGATCATGGGGTGCTACGGCATCGGGATCTCGCGCATTGCCGCTGCCGTCATCGAGCAAAACAACGACGAGAACGGCATCATCTGGCCAGCGGCGATTGCTCCGTTCGATGTACACGTCATTCCGATCAACGCAAAAGTCGATGAGCAGCGTCAAGCTGCGGAAGGCATCACAGAGCAATTGACGAAAGCCGGTCTGGAGGTTCTGTTCGACGACCGGGCGGAACGGGCTGGCGTCAAGTTCAAGGATGCCGATCTCATTGGCTTGCCGCTGCGCATTACCGTCTCTGACAAGATCAGTGAAGGCATCGTCGAGGTCCGGATTCGACGCACAGGCGAGGCATTTGAAGTACGCGTGGACGATCTGCTCGGATTTGTCCAAGCCAGGCTGGCACAATTGTAAAGCAGGAATTTCGAACCGTTTGGCGAATCAGATAAAGTAGGTACTTTCAAGTGAAGTACCTCTTTTTCTTTTCACGTGACCGTTGATCCGTCACCGGAGTCTTTCTTTTTTTAGCGAATGAGGTGATTTTTTGCAATGGATCGTTTACAGGAACAACAGCAGCGGTTCTCCCTCTTGTTGCAGCAGCTTGGGATACCGCATGAGATAGTGGAGCGCCATTTTCAATCAGGCAGAATTGAAAAGCTCGAAGTGTCCAGGCAAAACAAGGAATGGGTGTTTACGTTCACGCTGCCGAGCATGCTGCCCAAAGAAGTCTACCATGGCTTTTCTACCCGGCTTCGCGATACGTTCGCCCATTTGGCCGCGGTTGATCTGTATTTGCGCTTTGACGAAAAGCCTACGGGCGAGGCCGCAGTAGATGAGTACTGGGAATATCTCCTGACTGTCCTCGAAGCGCGTCTCAACTCGGTGACCGCAACAGTACGGACGGCACGGCGGGAAGTAGTCGGATCGAATGTAAAGGTCTATATGCCGACGGAGATGGCCGTAGAGGTCGCCAAGAAGAAAAAGCTGGAGAGCGAGCTTGCGCAGGCATTCTGGAAGGTGACCGAGCTGCGTCCGCACGTGACGTTCGTCGCCGAGGAAAGCGATGAAGCGATGAAAGCGTTTCGGGAGCAGCGTGCGGAGGAGGAGCGCGCACTGGTAGAGGTGGCCGTCGCTCAGGCCGAGAAGGAAAGCAAGGAAGCCGACAAAAAAGAAGCGATCACCCACCTGATGATCGGCTACGAAATCAAGGAAGCGCCTGTTCCGATCCAGGAGATACGCGAAGAGGAACGGCGGATCGTTATCCAGGGCACGGTGTTTGGCAGTGAACTGAGGGAATTGAAGAGCGGCCGTCATTTGTTAACGTTCCACTTGACGGACTACACCGACTCTTTGACTGTCAAAATCTTTTCCCGCGACAAAGAAGACGTCAAAATGCTGGAAGCGATTCAGGACGGCATCTGGCTGAAAGTCAGAGGAAGCGTGCAGCATGATACGTTCGCCCGTGAATTGGTCATGACGGCAAATGACGTCAACCAAATTGAACAGGTTGGGCGGAAAGACACAGCTCCTGAAAAGCGGGTCGAGCTACATAGTCATACCCCGATGAGTATGCTGGACGGATTGGTCTCGGTCAAATCACTCGTGACAACAGCGGCAAAATGGGGACATCAGGCGATTGCCATTACGGACCACGGGGTCGTCCAGTCCTTCCCGGAGGCGTATGGAATTGCCAAAAAGAACAACATCAAGTGTATTCTCGGAATCGAAGCGTATGTGGTCGAAGACGGCATCGACGTCGTCTACAATTTGGATGCCGCAAATGACCTGACGATCGATGAAAATACACCGTATGTCGTCTTTGACACGGAAACAACCGGCTTGAATGCGGCTGAACATACGATTATTGAAATCGCTGCCGTAAAAATGAAAGGACTGGAAATTATCGATCAATGGACCGAGCTGATCGACCCGCAGCTCGCGATCGGTCCAAAAACGACCGAAATTACCGGGATTACCAATGAAATGCTCAGAGGCAAAGAGACGATTGATGTCGTCCTCCGCCGTTTTAAAGAGTTTACGGGCGATGCCATCCTCGTCGCCCACAACGCCGAATTCGACAAGAACTTTATCAATGCCTGCGCCAAACGGATAGGCATGGAGCCGTGGAACAATCCGTTCCTCGACACGCTGCCGCTCGCCCGGATGTTGTATAAAGACATGCGCAACTACCGTCTCGGTACCCTGGCCAAGCGCTTTAACGTCGATCTTGTCAACGCCCACCGCGCATTGGATGACACCGTGGCGCTTGCCCACGTCTTTCAATACATGCTCAAGGATATTAAGGAAGCGGGCATTCCAAGCCTGGCTGCGCTAAATGAGCAGAGCAACATGCAGGCGGATTACAAGAGTACCCGCCCGTTCCATCTGACGGTGCTCGTGCAGAATCGGACAGGGCTGAAAAATTTGTACAAGCTCGTCAGCCGTTCCCATGTCGAGACGTTTTACCGCGTACCGCGCATCATGCGCAGTCAGCTGACGAAGTATCGCGATGGCTTGCTGATTGGCACCGCGTGCAAGGAAGGCGAGCTGTTCCAAGGAATTCTGCGCGGGAAAAATCGCGAGGAGCTAAAAGAGATTGCCCGCTACTACGACTATATCGAGGTGCAGCCGATCGCCCATTACTCGCCGCTGCTGCGCGACGAGAGCATACCGGTGCTCGACACTGTAAAAGGCTACCACAAGCTGCTCATCGAGATTGCCGCTGAGCTGGACAAGCCAGTAGTAGCTACGGGGGATGTTCACTTTTTGAACCCGCAGGATCACATTTTCCGCGAAGTCTTTCTGCTGTCGCAAAACGATCCGAACGCAGCGAACCAGCCGCCGCTCTACTTCATGACGACGGATGAGATGCTGGAAGCCTTTGCCTATCTGGGAGAGGAGACAGCAAAAGAAATCGTCGTGACGAATACGAATCGCATAGCCGAGATGATTGAAGATGTCTCGCCGATCCCGGACAAATTGTACACGCCGATCATCGAAGGAGCCGATGACGAGCTGCGTGAAATGTGCTATGCAAAAGCCCGCCGGCTATACGGCGAGCAGCTTCCGGAGATCGTCGAGCACCGTCTGGAAAAAGAATTGACCAGTATCATCAAGCACGGCTTTGGCGTTATCTATTTGATCTCGCAGCGCTTGGTGACGAAATCGCTGCGCGACGGCTATCTTGTCGGTTCGCGGGGGTCGGTCGGCTCCTCGTTCGTCGCGACCATGTCGGAGATTACCGAGGTAAATCCGCTTCCGCCGCACTACCTGTGCCCGAATTGCCAGTACAGTGAGTTTATTACGGACGGCTCGATCGGTTCCGGGTTTGACTTGCCTGACAAAAACTGCCCGCAGTGCAACCATTCGCTGGCCAAGGACGGACAGGATATTCCGTTTGAGACCTTCCTCGGGTTTAAAGGAGACAAGGTTCCCGATATCGACTTGAACTTCTCCGGCGATTACCAACCGCGTGCCCACAAGTACACACAGGAGCTGTTTGGCGTCGACAACGTGTATCGCGCAGGGACGATCGGTACGGTCGCG
This sequence comes from uncultured Brevibacillus sp., assembly GCA_946402065.1. Lineage (GTDB taxonomy): Bacteria > Bacillota > Bacilli > Brevibacillales > Brevibacillaceae > Brevibacillus_D. Next base: position 6,671 of record CAMIVR010000003.1, read on the forward strand.
GAAAAGACGGCTTACGGCTATGTGCGCAAGTTCGCCGATGAACGCGGCCTGGTGCTGCGCAATGCCGAAATTGCCCGGCTGGTCGCCGGCTGCACGGGTGTCAAACGGACGACCGGACAGCATCCGGGGGGGATCATTGTCGTTCCCGACTACATGGAGATCGAGGATTTTTGCCCGATCCAATTTCCCGCTGACGACAGCGGTTCAGAGTGGCGAACGACTCATTTTGACTTCCACTCCATCCACGACAACCTGCTCAAGCTCGATATTCTCGGACACGACGATCCGACGGTCATCCGGATGCTGCAGGATTTGACCGGAATGGATCCCAAGACGATTCCGCTGGATGACCCGAAGACGATGTCGATTTTCAGCTCGACGGAAGCGCTCGGGGTGACCGAAGAGCAGATCGGCACCAATCTGGGAACGCTCGGCATCCCCGAGTTCGGGACCAAGTTCGTTCGCCAGATGCTTGAGGATACGAAGCCGACGACGTTTGCCGAGCTGGTGCAGATTTCCGGACTGTCGCACGGAACGGATGTCTGGTTGAACAACGCCCAGGATTTGATCCGCAGCGGTACATGCAAGCTGTCAGAAGTAATCGGTTGCCGTGATGACATTATGGTGTACTTGATTTACAAAGGGCTGGAGCCGTCCCGCGCATTCAAGATCATGGAGTCAGTGCGGAAAGGAAAAGGCGTCAATGAAGAAGATCAGGAAGAGATGCGTAAAAACAACGTGCCGGACTGGTACATCGATTCCTGCCAGAAAATCAAGTATATGTTCCCGAAAGCGCATGCTACCGCATACGTCATGATGGCGGTGCGGATCGCCTACTTCAAGGTACACCGGCCATTGGAGTTTTACGCTACGTATTTCTCCGTGCGTGCGGATGATTTTGACATTCCGCTGATGGTCAAGGGAGCAGGTTCCATCCGGCAAAAAATCGAAGAGATTGAGGCGAAAGGTCATGAGGCCCAGCCGAAAGAAAAAGCGCTCCTGACGGTACTGGAAATGGCGCTGGAGATGGTCGAACGGGGGTTCCGGTTCGCTAACGTCGATTTGTACCGCTCGGACGCCACCAGATTCCTGATTGAAGGCGACGCGCTTCTGGCGCCATTCAATGCACTGCCCGGCCTGGGGACGAACGCCGCGATCAGCATCGTGAAAGCGCGGGAAGACGGCGAGTTCCTCTCCAAGGAAGACTTGCTGACGCGTTCCCGCATCTCCAAAACGATTCTCGAGTACTTGGAAGAGCAGGGCGCATTGAACGGCTTGCCGGAATCGAACCAGCTTTCCCTGTTTTAATGTAGGGCGCTCTGTCGCGGGCGAAACACGCGAAATTGCCTCGACCTGACATGGAAAAAGTCCTGCTGCTGGCACAGGTTGTCAGGAATACAGCGATGTGTTATAATCGCGGTAAGGAATACTGTTGATACTAGTCGCTGATGAGAGTGGGGAAACCCACTCTTTCTTTCTGGTTGAAAATGAAACAGGATTAAAGGAGGTACTTGCTTGAGTAAGGTAACGCAAATCGTTGAAGATCTGCTAACGCCCATCCTCGAAGAGATGAATCTGGAATTAGTGGAGATTGAATTCAAAAAAGAGGGGAGCAACTGGTTTCTCCGTATTTTTATCGACAACGAGACGGGCAATATTGACATTGACGATTGTGGATCTGTCAGTGAGCGTTTAAGCCAGCGACTGGATGAAGTCGATCCGATCCCGAATGCGTACTTTTTGGAAGTATCCTCGCCAGGTGCCGAACGTCCGTTGCGCAAAGAGAGTGACTATCGGAAAGCAGTAGGGAAACATGTACATATCGCGACAAAAGAGGCAGTCGACGGCCACACAGTGTTCGAAGGAGAACTGCTGTCTTTTGCCGATGGTCGGCTTACGCTCAAGGAAGCAAAGCAAACCCACACCATCGCTTTGGAGCAAATCGAATCAGCTAGATTGGCGATTGTGTTCTAACCCAAATAGAGGCTTTATTTACTGAAAGGAGGAGGCAACAGAAAAATGAACTCGGAGTTTATACAGGCACTGCAAGATATTGAGAGAGAAAAGGGCATCGCGAAAGAGGTGCTGATCGAAGCGATTGAGGCGGCGTTGATTTCCGGTTACAAGCGCAATTTCAACTCCGCCCAAAACGTCCGCGTCGACATCAACCGCCATACAGGTCAAGTACGCGTATACGCACGCAAAAATGTCGTGGAAGAGGTGCTCGACTCGCGGTTGGAAATCTCGCTGGAAGCAGCGCAGGAGATCGATCCGAACTACCGGATCGACGACATCGTCGAAATTGAAGTAACTCCTCGCGACTTTGGGCGCATTGCTGCCCAGACGGCGAAGCAAGTCGTTACCCAGCGCATCCGCGAAGCAGAGCGCGGTTTGATCTACAGCGAGTTTGTCGAGCGGGAGGACGATATCGTCACGGGTGTTGTGCAGCGCCAGGATTCCCGGTTCTACTATATCGATCTCGGTAAAGTAGAAGCGATCATGCCGCTGACGGAAAAAATGCCGACAGATGATTTTAAACCACAGGATCGGATCAAGGCATACATTATTAAAGTGGAAAAGACGACCAAAGGGCCGCAAATTATCGTCTCCCGGACCCACCCTGGCTTGTTGAAGCGACTGTTTGAGCTGGAGGTTCCGGAGATTTACGACGGGGTCGTGGAAATCAAGTCCGTTGCTCGCGAAGCGGGAGACCGTTCGAAAATTGCCGTCCATTCGGTCAATCCGGAAGTTGATCCGGTCGGCGCCTGTGTCGGGCCAAAGGGCTTGCGCGTGCAGACGATCGTCAATGAGTTGAAGGGTGAAAAAATCGACATCGTGCGCTGGTCGGACGATCCTGCTGAGTATGTGAAAAACGCATTGAGCCCGTCCAAAGTGCTGTACGTCGATGTCAATCAGACGGATAAGGTGACACGGGTCATCGTTCCTGACTACCAACTCTCGCTGGCAATCGGCAAGCGCGGGCAAAATGCTCGTCTCGCTGCCAAACTGACTGGCTGGAAAATCGACATCAAGAGTGAAAGCCAGGCAGAACAAGAGGGGATCGAGTATCCACACGATGCGGAAGACGAGCAATCGGTGGACGTGAGTGAACGATGAAAACAAAGAAGATTCCTCTGCGCAAATGCATCGTCTGCCAGGAGATGCTTCCGAAAAAAGAACTGATACGCGTCGTGCGCACCCCGGAAGAGAAAATCGTCATCGATCCGACGGGAAAAGCAGCAGGAAGGGGAACGTACGTGTGCAAGCGCGAAACGTGTATGAAGCCGGATACGTTTGCATCCGGAAAGTGGAAAAAAGTGCTTGAGAGGTCTCTTAACATGACGATAACCCAAGAGCAGTACGAAGCTTTTCGTAACCAATGGTTGGAGATGATCGGGAAGTGAACCCGAAACTGGTGCAATTACTTGGGCTTGCCATGCGTGCTCGCAAAGTGATTACAGGCGAAGGACTTGTCGTCCGCGCGATACAAACCAAGCAAGCCAAGCTTGTGCTTCTATCAGCTGACGCTTCAGGAAACACAGCCAAGAAAGTGACGGATAAGTGCCTGTTTTATTCCATTCCGTGTTATTCTTTACTGAACCGGTATGAACTTGGGGCAGCCATCGGTAAAGATGCGCGGGTTACCCTTGCCATCACGGATAGCAGGCTTGCCGAGAGCATCCAGCACCTTCTCACACCTAATTCATAAGGGGTGAATGTATGAAAACTCGCGTGTACGAATATGCAAAACAACATAATATGAGCAGTAAGGAAATTTTGAATTTGTTGAAGCGGCTCAACATCGACGTGTCCAACCACATGAGTATCATGGATCAGGATATGGTTGATAAAGTTGAGCAGCACATGGCAAAACTAAGGTCACAAACGAAGCCAGCGGAAAAGGCAGGAGCGGCAAAACCACAGTCGGAGCGGCCGCAGGAGAGACGAAATCCGGAAAATACCGCACAAAGGCAGCCGCAACAGGCGTCTGCAAAACCAGCCGGGAAGTCCCATGCGCCTAACAGTGCCGGCCAGCAGAACCAGCAAGGCCAGCAGAAACGCCCAGGTGGCGGGGGGAATCCATCCGGCAATAAACAAAGAGGGAATGATTCTGCACAGCACCGTTCAAATCAACAAAAAATACAGGGGAAGAATCAGGAGAGAAAACCAAACGATATGAGAAGTCAAACTCCAAAGCAAACCGAGAAAAAGCCGTTTGAGAAAGCACAGAACACGTCGCCAGCTCCGGAGCACGATCAAGATCATGTGAAGTCGGAAACGGAAGAATTCGAGGACAAAGTAAAAATTCCAGCGAAAATTGGAATTGAGAAACGCGAAAAAATCAAAAAGAACCCGGGTGCGAAAAAGAGCTTTGAAGAAACCAAGAAAGCGCCGGGCTTCAAAGGCATGAACAAGAAGCCTGACAACAACCGCAGACATCATTCGCGTGAACCGCAACGCCCGGTCGTTTTGGAAACGCCAGCAAAAATTACCTTTACCGAATCGCTTACCGTGGGCGAGTTGGCGAAAAAGCTGCGCAAAGAGCCGGCTGAAATTATCAAGAAGCTGTTCGGCTTAGGGATCATGGCGACGATCAACCAGGACCTTGACCGCGATGCGATTGAGCTCATTTGCGGAGAGTACAACGTAGAAGTGGAAGAGAAAATCATTATCGATGAGACCAATTTCGAGACGATCGAAGAAGTCGACCAACCGGGTGACCTCGTAGAGCGTCCGCCGGTCGTGACGATCATGGGGCACGTTGACCACGGAAAAACGACTTTGCTTGACGCCATCCGCTCGACCAACGTCGTTGCCGGAGAAGCAGGCGGTATCACTCAGCATATCGGCGCCTATCAAGTCGAGATCAAAGGAAAGAAAATCACCTTCCTCGATACGCCTGGTCACGCTGCGTTTACGACGATGCGGGCGCGTGGTGCCCAAATCACTGACATCACGATTCTCGTCGTTGCCGCTGACGACGGCGTCATGCCGCAGACCGTGGAAGCGATCAGCCATGCGAAAGCGGCCAACGTTCCGATTATCGTTGCCGTAAACAAGGTCGACAAACCGGAAGCGAACATCGATCGAATCAAGCAAGAGCTGACCGAGTATTCGCTGGTTGCCGAGGAGTGGGGCGGCGACACGATTTTCTGCCCGCTGTCAGCCAAACAGCGTACCGGCATTGAAGAACTGCTTGAATACATTCTGCTCGTCTCCGAGGTCCAGGAGTTAAAAGCAAATCCGAACAAGCGTGCCCGCGGTACGGTCATTGAAGCGGAATTGGATAAAGGAAAAGGCTCTGTCGCCACTGTCCTCGTTCAGCACGGTACGCTGAAAATCGGCGATCCGATCGTCGTCGGCTCGGCATATGGACGCGTTCGCGCGATGGTCAATGACAAAGGCCGCCGGATTAAAGAAGCAGGTCCGTCGACGCCTGTCGAGATTACAGGGTTGAATGAAGTGCCGCAGGCAGGGGACCAGTTCATGGTCTTCGAGGATGAGAAGAAAATGCGGGCTATCGGTGAATCGCGCGCTGCGAAACAACGCGAGTCCGAGCTCAGAGCGAGCAGCCGCGTCTCGCTTGACGATTTGTTCCAGCATATCCAGGAGGGCGAAGTAAAAGAGCTGAACCTGATTGTCAAAGGTGACGTGCAAGGCTCTGTAGAAGCACTTCGCGGCTCACTGGAAAAAATCGATGTCAACGGTACACGCGTGAAAATCATCCATACAGGTGTTGGAGCGATTACAGAGTCCGACGTAACCTTGGCCAATGCTTCGAACGGGATCATCATCGGCTTTAACGTACGCCCTGAGCCGAATGCGCGCAATATGGCAGAACAGGAAAAAATTGACATTCGTTTGCACCGCGTGATCTACAGCGTCATCGAAGAGATCGAAGCAGCACTTAAAGGAATGCTCGATCCAGTGTACAAAGAATCGATCATCGGCCAGGCCGAAATCCGCCAAGTGTTCAAGGTTTCCAAAGTCGGCAATATTGCCGGTTGCTATGTGACGGAAGGCAAGCTGACCCGCGATGCCGGAGCTCGTCTCATCCGTGACGGCGTAGTCATTTACGAAGGCAAGCTGGAGACGCTCAAGCGTTTCAAAGACGATGCCAAAGAAGTCGCGGCCGGTTATGAGTGCGGCCTAACGCTCGAACGCTTTAGCGACATCAAGGAAGGCGATGTTCTGGAAGCCTTTGTGATGGTAGAAGTCAAAGCGTAATGGTAGGCGTCTTGAGGGTTGAACTCTTTTTGCCCGAGTGCCACAGCCTGAAAGAGAAGCGATCCATTGTCAAAAGCCTGATCCGCCAGTTGCGAAACAAGTTTAACGTTTCCGTGGCGGAGATGGCTTATCAAGAGCAGTGGCAGCGGACAGAGCTGGAAATCGCTGCCGTTGCCAATGAGCTCCACTTTATCCAAAAAGAACTGCAGGCTGTCATTCGCATGGTGGAAATAACTCCCGATGCCGAGTTGATAACGACTGTTACGGAATACTACGACTAGGTCACTGCGGGAGGTGATTGGCTTATGAGTATGAACAAAACACGTACGAGCCGTGTAGGCGAAGAAATCAAAAAAGAGCTGAGCGTGCTGCTGCAGCGAGGGTTGAAAGATCCGCGAATCGGCTTCGTCACTGTTACTGGTGTAGAAGTTACAAGTGATTTGCAGCTTGCCAAAATTTTTGTCAGCATCTTTGGCAGCGCTGAGCAGCGTGCAGACAGCCTGGCGGGATTGCAAAAAGCAAAAGGCTTTTTGCGAACCGAGATCGGAAAAAGAATCAAATTGCGCCATGTGCCGGACCTCGTGTTTAAAATCGATGAATCCATTGATTACGGCAACAAAATCGAAAACATCCTGCGCGAAATCTCCACAAATGAAGGGGAAAACCGGCATGACTGATTATGTCACAGCTCTACAGGAAGCCATTCGGTTTATGCGCAAGCACGATCGGTTTCTGATCGTGACGCACGTCAATCCGGATGGCGATACGACGAGCGCTGCACTGGCTTGTGCGCTGCTGCTCGAAGACTTGGGGAAAAGCTACTGTATTGTAAACGAGGGGGAGACACCGGAGAAATTCAGCTTCCTGCCTCGTTTTTCTTCCATTAAAGACTTGTCGAAGGACATCTTCACGGAAACATTCAGCCATGTCATTGCTGTTGACGCTGCCGATTATAAGCGGATGGGGGACGTTCCCCGACTGTTTGCGGACGATGTGAACATTCTCAACATCGATCATCACCCAACCAACGATCTGTTCGGGCAGATTAACGTCGTTCGCGCCGACGCTGCTGCAACGGTGGAAATCATGTTTGAATTGCTGAAGGCGGGGGAGTTCACGCTAAACGAACAGCTTGCGGCGTGCATTTATACAGGACTTTTAACGGACACAGGCGGGTTTCGCTACGCGAATACATCGCCAAACGTGCTGAAAATCGCGTCTGAGCTGCTAGGTTACGGAATCAAGCCGGGAGAGCTTGCCGAGCGCTGTCTCGAGGAGATTACGCTGGCGCATATTCTCTTGCTGCGCCGCGCCCTGCAAACGTTAAAAATCACCCATCGCAAGCTCACCGCCTCGCTGCAGGTAACCCGTGACGATATGCGGGAAGCAGGTGCCAGCGGCGAAGACACCAGCGGCTTGGTCAATTACTGCCGAAATATTGAAGGCGTCGAAATTGGCGTGTTTTTCCACGAAACAGGGGAAAACCAAATCAAAGTGAGCTTCCGTTCCCGGGCCAGCGCTGACGTAGCCCAGATAGCCAAAGAGCTGGGCGGCGGCGGGCATGCACGGGCGGCCGGCTGCACGATCGTCGGCAGCTTGGCTGAAGCAGAAGCGATTGTGTTTGAAAAGATCAGCGAAGCACTAGGGGTGCAGGCAGATGAGTAGCCTATCCGGCGTGATCGTCATACATAAGCAGGCCGGAATGACGTCACATGATTGTGTCGCACGTGTACGGCGCTATCTGCGGACGAAAAAAGTAGGACATACCGGCACGCTTGATCCGGACGTGACAGGTGTGCTGCCTATTTGTCTGGGTCAGGCGACGAGAATCGTCGAGTACTTGCAGGATCTACCGAAAACGTACGAAGTGACGCTGCGTCTGGGCACTGCCACGACGACCGAGGATGCTTCAGGCGATGTGGTAAAATGTGAGCCCGTCGATCCGGACACGATAACGGAAGAGCGGGTACAGGCTGTATTCCGGCAGTTCGAGGGTGAAATCGAACAGGTGCCGCCGATGTATTCCGCTGTCAAAGTCAATGGCAAGCGTCTGTACCAGCTTGCCCGGCAAGGCGTGGTAGTCGAGCGTCAGGCGCGCACGGTGTCCATTTACGACTTGCATCTCTATGAGATAAGCTGCTCACCGAACGTGGAAATTTCGTTTCGCTGCCGCTGCTCCAAAGGCACATACATTCGAACATTATGTGTTGACATCGGCGAAGCCTTGGGATATCCTGCCCACATGGCCCGGTTGATTCGTTCCGGCAGCGGACCGTTTACACTGGACGATGCGATTTCGCTGGAGCGATTGGAGGAGCTTAGCCAATCGCCGGAAGGTGTTGCGGCAGCTTTGATTCCGCCTGCCGAAGCGCTGGCTTTTTTACCGCGTTACGATGTCGGTGAAGAGCGCAAGGCAGCGGTGCTTAACGGCTTGGAAACAGCACTGTTCAATGCCGGCGTCAGCGAAGGGAAGCTGATTCGCTTGTTTGCGGGGGAACAGTTTTTAGGGATTCACCGCGTTTGTCAGGGACCCAAAGGCTATTATGCGAAACCGGAAAAAGTATTTCAGGTTGAGGTGTGATTATGAAAACCATTCAGCTTTCATACCCATTGCCGCAAGATGTGGAGTTTTCTCCATGCTCCGTTGCTGTCGGCTACTTTGACGGCGTTCACCTCGGACATCGCCGCGTCATTCAACAGGCGATTGATACGGCGATCGAGCGCGGCTGGAAAAGCGCGGTACTGACCTTTGATCCGCACCCGCGAGAAGTGCTGGGGCGGACCGGGTATACACGCTATTTGACCCCGTTGGAGGAAAAGCTGGAGCAATTGGAAAAAATGGGTGTCGATATCGTCTACGTCATGAAGTTTGATATTCCGTTTTCTTCGGTATATCCGGAAGATTTCATCCTCGAATGCCTGATGCCGCTTCAATGCAGACATGTCGCTGCCGGTTTTGACTACACGTTCGGCTATCGCGGAAAAGGCACGGCACAGACACTGCTTGCGATGAGCGAAGGACGGTACGGCGTGAATATCGTCGGTCCCGTCAATCGCCTGGGAGAAAAGGTGAGCAGCACCGTGATACGGGAGTATTTGCACAACGGGGAAGTAGAGCAGGCCCGGCATTTGCTCGGCAGGCCGTACAAAGTGAAAGGCGTCGTCGTCCACGGAGACAAGCGCGGACGGACGATCGGCTTTCCCACTGCGAACGTCTCCGTCACCTTACCGTATTTGCTCGGCAAAAATGGCGTGTACGGCGTACGCTTCACGGTTGACGGTGAATCCTTCAACGGTTTGATGAACGTCGGCATCAAGCCGACATTTGAGCTGGAAAAGAAGGAAAAGTCACTCGAAGTCCACTTGTTTGACTTTGACCGAACCATTTACGACAAAGAGGTACAGATCGAATTTCTCTTCTGGGTTCGCGACGAACAAAAGTTTTCCGGTGTAGAAGCGCTTATTGCACAAATCAGCAAAGATGTTGCCAGCGCCAAACAAAAATTTCTCACGTTCAAATAACCTGGCCGCTTTGCTTTTGCCCGTGGGCTGTGTTATACTTCTTTTGTTATCCAAAACAACCACAGCTTGGCTGACCGATTCTCACCGACGGCGGACTCGGCTGATGGGGTATCAGAAAAAGGAGGTGAGTCACGATGGCACTTACTCAAGAACGTAAGACGCAATTGATTCAAGAGTACCGCACGCATGAAAATGACACCGGTTCTCCGGAAGTACAAATTGCTATCTTGACCGAAAACATCAACAACCTGAACGCACACTTGCGTACACACAAGAAAGACCACCACAGCCGTCGCGGTCTTTTGAAGATGGTTGGTCAACGCCGTAACCTGCTGAGCTATCTCAGAGAGAATGACATCGCGCGTTACCGTACGTTGGTTGACAGACTCGGCCTGCGCCGTTAATGAGCAACTAACTAGTATCAGAAAAGCGGGAAAACCCCGCTTTTTTCATTATCTATTTTTTAAGTTGCGTCTCAGCAGGAAATAATACATAGAAGTAGAAATGAAACATGTTAGACAATTGTCTACGAGGAGGGCTGCTAACGACATGGAGCAACAATTCCGCACATATGATTTTGAACTGGCAGGCCGAAAATTGACCCTGGAATTTGGTAAGATGGCAAAACAGGCGCAAGGTTCGGTCCTGGTTCGCTATGGTGATACAGCGATACTCTCCGCTGTAACGGTTTCGAAAGAGCCGAAGCCATTGGATTTTTTCCCGCTCACCGTCAATTACGAAGAGCGGTTGTATGCAGTAGGTAAAATTCCTGGGGGGTTTATCAAACGGGAAGGGCGTCCGAGCGAAAAGGCGATTCTGGCCAGCCGTCTCATTGACCGCCCGATTCGTCCGCTATTCCCCGAGGGCTTCCGCAATGACGTCCAAATCGTCAACACCGTTCTGTCGGTGGATCAGGACTGCTCGCCGGAAATCGCTGCGATGATTGGAACATCCGCTGCGCTCAGCTATTCGGAAATTCCCTTTAAAGGGCCGATCGCTGGCGTGATCGTCGGCCGCATCGATGGCAAGCTGATCATCAATCCGACCGTGGCCGAGATGGAGAAGAGCGACATCCATTTGACCGTTGCGGGCACGCGCGATGCGATCAACATGGTTGAGGCAGGCGCGAACGAAGTCCCTGAACAGGTGATGCTGGAAGCGATTATGTACGGCCACAGTGTGATCCAGCAAATCGTAGACTTCCAAAATCAGATCGTCGCCGAAATCGGCAAAGAAAAAATGCAGGTGGTGCTGCACGAAGTCGATCCGGAAATTAACAAAGCCGTTCGAGACTACGCAGAAGCCAAGCTGAAAGAAGTTATCCGCATTGAGGAGAAGCAAGCGCGTTACGATGCGATTGATGCCGTTAATGCCGAGACGCAGGAGCATTTCGCTGAGGTCTACCCGGAACAGGCCAGCGTTATTGCCGAAATCCTTCACGACATCTTGAAGGAAGAAGTTCGCCGCTTGATCACTCATGAAAAAATTCGTCCGGATGGACGGGCCCTCGACGAGATTCGCCCGATTACATGCGAAGTCGGATTACTGGCGCGTACCCATGGATCAGGACTGTTTACCCGCGGACAAACCCAAGCGCTCAGCGTATGTACACTCGGTGCGCTGGGGGATGTGCAAATTCTCGATGGACTCGGTCTTGAAGAGTCCAAGCGCTTTATGCACCATTACAATTTCCCGCCGTACAGCGTAGGGGAAGCGCGTCCGCTGCGCCCGCCAGGCAGACGGGAAATCGGTCACGGAGCATTGGGAGAGCGGGCGATTGAGCCGATCATACCATCAGAAACGGAATTCCCGTATACGATCCGCCTCGTGTCTGAAGTCATCGAATCCAATGGATCCACTTCGCAGGCTTCGATTTGCGCCAGCGTACTTGCCCTGATGCAAGCAGGGGTGCCGATCAAAGCACCGGTCGCTGGGATTGCTATGGGTCTGATCATGGACGAAGCCGGCGAGAAATTCTCGATTTTGAGCGACATTCAGGGGATGGAAGACCACCTGGGTGATATGGACTTTAAAGTTGCAGGTACGGCGAATGGCGTCACGGCCCTGCAAATGGACATCAAGATTGAAGGGATCAACCGGGAGATTCTCGAGCAAGCCCTGACGCAAGCGAAGGCCGGCCGGATGTTCATTCTCGGCAAAATGCTGGAAACGATCGCTGAGCCGAGCAAAGAGCTTTCGCCTTATGCGCCGAAGATTCTCACCATGTTGATCAACCCCGATAAAATTCGCGATGTCATCGGGCCTCAGGGCCGGATTATCAACAAAATTATTGAAGAAACCGGCGTCAAGATCGATATCGAGCAGGATGGACGGATCTTTATTGCTTCGGTTAGTGCAGAAGCCAACCAGAGAGCAAAACAGATCATTGAAGACCTCGTTCGCGAAGTCGCCGTTGGGCAAACCTATCTGGGTACGGTCAAACGCGTGGAGAAGTACGGAGCGTTTATCGAGCTGTTCGCAGGAAAAGAAGGGCTGTGCCACATTTCCCAACTGGCTGAAGAGCGGGTCGCAAAGACGGAGGACGTGGTCCAAATCGGCGATAAAGTAATGGTGAAAGTTACGGAAATTGACGATCAGGGAAGAATTAACCTGTCGCGCAAGGCTGTTCTCAAGGAACAGGCTGCTGCCGCCCAGAATGCTGGCGCGAAAGCAGAATAAGCTGCCGAACACAACTGCATACAAGAGTCTGTTCGCAATCGCAGAAAGCTGCGGCTGTGAACAAACTCGCAAACAAAAGCTTGGTCACAAGAAGATTTCTTCGTGTAGGCAAGCTTTTTCTTTTTACTTCTATCTTGCCAACTTGTCTCATAGATTGGATTAGTAACCTGGCTTATGGCAAGCTGTGCATGGACGCTTTTTGCGGCGTGTGCCCGGTGAGCCTTGCAAACCAGAGGGCCTTGTTGTAAGTAAGGAGGGCTATCCATGAGCAAGATTCGGCACAGGCTGTTGTTTATAGGTGTTTGCTGGCTGGTGGTTCATTTGCTGCTGCTCGGCTCATTGCCGATTGAACACTTTGTAGACGTCGTGAAACATCGAGCAACAAAAGTAGATCTGCCCCTCAGTGTAGAAGACGAGCTGCTAAGTAAAATACAGGAGTGGCGCTCAACGTATGAGGAACCTCCCGTCGATACCGCGATCGATCCGAGCTGGGAAGCAGCGGTACCGGGATATAACGGCAAGCGCATTGATGCCGATGCCTCCATTGCCCAAATGAAGTCGACGGGTGTGCATAGCCCTGATCAGCTTATTTTCAAGCAGGTGCCTCCCGCTAAATCGATCGACCAGTTCAGCACGTATCCGATTTATCGCGGTAATCCGCAAAAGCCGGCGATCAGCTTCATGATCAACGTCGCCTGGGGAAACGAGTATCTCGATTCGATACTCGCCACGCTTGATAAATACAACATCAAAACAACCTTTTTCTTTGACGGTTCATGGGTCAAACGCTACCCCGAGGAAGCAAAAAAAATCGCTCAGCGGGGACACGAAATCGGTAATCATGCGTATTCCCATCCGAATATGGAACATTTGAACGATAGCCAAATTCGCCAAGAGATCGGGAAGACCCAGCAAATTATTCAGAAGACGATCGGCACGACTCCCACCCTGTTCGCTCCGCCATCCGGTTCCTTTTCCAAGCGCGTCGTCTCCATTGCCGCTGCTGAATTTCAAATGAAAACGATTCTCTGGACGGCAGACACGATCGATTGGAAGAATCCTTCCAATGATACGCTGATTCGCCGAATCAACAAGAAAATGGGCAATGGGGTGCTCGTCCTGATGCACCCGACCAGAGCTACTTCCGAATCGCTCGAAGCCTTGATAAAACAGGCAAAGAAGATGGGATTAACGCCTACAACGGTATCCGAAGTGATCTCCAGCCGACGTCTGGATATGCCGTAAGACGGGTGAGAGTGTTGAGAAGAACAGCGATTTTTGCTATAGTTAATCGTGTTTGTACAAAGGATGAATCGGCAGTGCAACAAAAGAGGAGCTAGCAGTACGACAGGTTGCAATACTGAGGGGGATACTTGTGATTCAACGATATACTTGCGAAAATGGCTTGCGCATCGTAACGGAAAAAATTCCTTCTGTCCGGTCAGTCGCTCTCGGCATATGGGTAGGGACAGGTTCCAAATTCGAAACAGCAGGAAACAACGGGATTTCACATTTTCTTGAGCATATGTTCTTCAAAGGCACGACGACGCGCAGCGCCAAGCAAATTGCCGAGGCGTTTGACGAGATCGGCGGCAATGTCAATGCCTTTACATCGAAGGAGTATACGTGCTACTATGCGCGCATTCTCGATCAACACGCGCCGATCGCGCTTGACGTTCTGGCCGACATGTACTTTCACTCCGTCTTTGACCAGGATGAGCTGGAAAAAGAAAAAAACGTTGTCATTGAGGAAATCAGCATGTATGAAGATACACCTGACGACCTTGTGCACGACTTGATCGCGCGAGCGTCTTATACAGATCATCCGCTTGGCTATTCCATTTTGGGCAGTGAAGATGTATTGCGCAGCTTGAAACGCGATGATTTGCTTTCATACATAGACCAAACGTATTTACCATCCAATACAGTCATTACGGTCGCAGGGAATTTTAGCGACAGCCTGATTCAAGAGATTCAGGCGAAATTCTCTTCCTTCCGGCGCAAGGGCGGTCAGCTTGCACCGACAGTACCTAACTTTGCCGCCAATACAGTGATTCATCCCAAGTCTACCGAACAGGCACATCTCTGCCTCTCCCTGCCAGGGTTTGAGGTCGGGCATGAAGAGATCTACTCTTTGATCCTCTTGAACAACATTTTAGGCGGCAGCATGAGCTCCCGCTTGTTCCAGGAGATTCGCGAAGAACGCGGCCTGGCCTACTCGGTTTATTCCTATCACTCGGGTTACAAGGAGACAGGCTCATTTACCATTTACTCAGGCACGGCGACTGAGCAGGTCGGGCAAGTGTTTGATATCGTCACGAATATTCTCCACGACATCAGCGAGAAGGGCATCACGGACAAGGAGCTGAACAAAGGCAAAGAGCAGCTGAAAGGAAGCCTGATGCTCAGCCTGGAGAGTACGAACAGCCGAATGAGCAGGCTCGGGAAAAACGAGCTGCTGCTCGAACGCCATCTGACGCTCGATGAAATTACAGCGAAAATTGACAAGGTCAGCCATGAATCCGTACTCGCGATTGCCCGGCAGCTGTTCCGCTCCAAGCTGGCGATCGCCTTGGTCAGCCCATTGGAACAGGCACCGGCCAACTTCAACAACAGCATCTTGCTGCCTTAATCATAAAAATCCGGCATAGGCCGGGTTTTTTTGCGTATAAAGAGGTAAACGGCCAAGCACTTGATTGGTAAACAGCAAATCTGGGAGGAATGCGGCGATGCGGTTAAGCGAACTGGGTGGGAAAGAAATCGTTGATCTTAACAATGGAGAGCGGATGGGAGTAATCAGCCATTCCGATTTGGAGATTAATCCGGAGACGGGAGAAATCAATGCCATCATCTTGCCGGAGAGTTCATTCTGGGGCTTTCGCAAGCGAAGACACGACATCGTCATTGCCTGGAAATCTGTTTATAAAATCGGTCCAGATATGATCCTGGTTGAGTTTTCACCGAAGAATCAATTGGTCGGTCGGGAGTGAAGGCCGCTGTCACCATACGCAGATGACTGGAATACGATGGATGTAGATCGGAAGTTTTGAAAAACCTTTGCCTTTCGAGGTTTTAATGCAGTAAAATGTGTGGAAAGGGGAACGCAGCATGCTTACGGGAATACATGTTGCTTTCATTGGTGGGGACGCCCGGCAGATTGAAGTCATCAAGCGCTGCATTCAACTTGATGCGATTGTTACCTTGATCGGCTTCGAAAATCTCGAGAGCGTCTTTACGGGAGCAACCAAAAAGCCTTTAACATGCGATGTGTTAAAAGACGTAGACGCACTTGTTCTGCCTATAGTGGGTACAGATGATAAAGGTTTCATTGAGAGTATCTTCAGCTCAAAGCCTCTGCAGTTGCTCGAAGAACATGCACTTGCCTTGAAAAAAGATTGCGTCATCTATACAGGTATGGCGAAATCGTATTTAAAGGCACTCCTAGCCAAGCACCAACTTTCTCTGGTGGAACTTTTAAACAGGGATGATGTAGCTATCTACAACTCAATCCCGACGACAGAAGGCGCCTTGATGATGGCGATCCAAAATACGGATATCACCATCCACGGCGCACAAATTATTGTACTTGGCTTCGGCAGGGTCGGTATGTCGCTGGCTCGGGCGCTGTATGCACTGGGAGCACGCGTCAGAGTCGGAGTGAAGCGTCCGGAACACATAGCACGTATATTCGAAATGGGAATGCAGCCATTTCATCTCGACGATTTGAAGCAGCAAGTTGCCAATGTCGACATTCTTTTTAACACGATTCCGCATCTCCTTGTGACAGCAGAAATAATCGCACAAATGCCTCAAAGCGCACTAATCATTGATTTAGCCTCAAAGCCTGGAGGCGTTGATTTCCGTTTCGCCGAAAAACGCGGAATGAAAGCCTTGCTGGCTCCCTCGCTACCTGGAATCGTCGCACCGAAGACGGCCGGACAGTTGATCGCCAATACACTGTCGCGTCTGATTGCAGATCAAACCAGCGAGCGGAGGAATCAAGATGAGTGACATCAGGGGAAAGACAATCGGATTTGGTTTATCTGGCTCTCATTGCACATTTGAAGAAACGATGCCGCAAATCAAGCGTCTGGTTGATGCCGGCGCAAGAGTGATTCCGGTGGCAACCAATACGGTGATGACGACGGATACGCGATTTGGCACGTCAGCAGGCTGGCAGCAGCAATTGCAAGAGATTACCGGGGAAAAGATCATCTCGACCATTCCGGAAGCGGAGCCACTTGGACCTTCCAAGCTGTTCGATGTGATGGTGATTGCTCCCTGCACAGGCAATACGACCAGTCGATTGGCCAACGCCATTACAGATAGTGCCGTATTGATGGCGGCAAAGGCAACGATGCGCAATTTGCGTCCAGTCGTCCTGGCGATTTCGACGAACGACGGATTAGGGCTTAATGCAGCGAATATCGCAAAGCTTTTGGCAGCTAAGAATATTTTCTTCGTTCCGTTTGGGCAGGATGCACCAGATAAAAAACCCAATTCCCTCGTCGCACGCATGGAATTGCTTAAGGAAACATGCGAAGCGGCGCTCGATGGCAGGCAGTTACAACCCTTACTTATAGAGAGGTTTAACTACTAATTATTGCTTACACGTGATAGGAGGAGACTTTAAAGATGGAGAACCAGAAAAAGGTAAATGTTGCCGTCGTTGGGGCGACAGGAGCAGTAGGACAACAAATGATTGCGTTATTGGAACAGCGGGACTTTCCCATCAACCAGCTCAAATTGCTTGCTTCCGGGCGCTCGGCAGGTAAACGAGTTCCCTTCAAGGGACAAGAGGTTGTCATTGAAGAGGCTACGCCGGAGAGCTTTGCCGGGGTAGATTACGCGTTGTTTAGCGCAGGCGGAGCAATCAGTAAAGAGTTGGCGCCACACGCTGTATCGCATGGTGCAGTCGTGATCGACAATACGAGTGCTTATCGGATGGATCCGAACGTACCGCTTGTCGTTCCGGAAGTAAATATGGAGGCTGCGTTCAAGCACAATGGAATCATTGCCAATCCAAACTGCTCGACCATTCAAATGGTTGCCGCTTTAAAGCCCTTGTATGACCGTTATGGCATTGACCGGATTATTGTCTCGACCTATCAGGCGGTATCTGGAGCCGGTGCTTCGGCGATTCAGGAATTGCAACAGCAAAGCCGTGACGTATTGGATGGAAAGCCGGCTGAAGCCAAAATTTTGCCTGTTGGCAAGCTGCCGGTCCATCATCAAATCGCTTTTAATGCCATTCCACAAATCGACGTATTTACGGACAACGGTTTTACGTATGAAGAAATGAAGATGGTCAATGAAACGAAAAAAATCTTTGGCGATGACACAGTCAATGTATCGGCTACATGTGTACGCATTCCTGTTGTCTACGGCCATAGTGAATCTGTATATATTGAGCTCAAATCCGATTATGAGCTGGATGAAGTAAAACGATTGCTGGGAGACGCTCCGGGTGTCGTATTGGTGGACACCCCCGAAGAGCAGAAGTATCCACTCGCTACTGATTCTGCAGGCAAGCTGGATGTATTTGTAGGACGTGTACGTCGCGACCTGCATCATCCGCGCGGCTTGCACATGTGGATTGTCTCTGACAATTTGCTCAAGGGCGCCGCGTGGAATACAGTACAAATTGCGGAGGAGCTAATCAAAGCTAATCAATAGGAGAGAGGCTCAATGAGAATTCTCGTCCAAAAGTTCGGCGGTTCCTCGCTTTCAACACAAGAGTTTCGCTACCGGGCTATTTATCATATCGAAAAGGCGCTTGCCGAAGGGTATTCGCTCGTTGTCGTCGTCTCGGCAATGGGGCGAAGCGGCGATCCTTACGCGACGGATACGTTGCTTGACCTGATTCGTTCGAACAGTGACCATTTGCCAAAACGCGAGACGGATATGCTGCTGCACACAGGCGAAATTATTTCTGCCTGTGTGTTATGCAGTATGCTGCAGGAACGCGGAATCATCTCAACAGTCCTGTCGGGTGGGCAAGCAAATATCATTACGACTGATGATTTCACAAACGCGCAAATTCTCTCCATTGAAGGACAGAGGATCAAACAAGAACTAGGAGCAGGGAAAGTCGTGATTGTGCCCGGTTTTCAAGGCCGAACGGAAAACTGGGAGATTACCACATTGGGCCGCGGCGGCAGTGACACGACGGCGACAGCGCTTGGCGTTGCACTGCAGGCGGAGATGGTCGATATTTTTACGGATGTCAACGGCATTATGACAGCTGATCCGCGGCTTGTTTCCGAGGCGAGACAGCTTGATGCCGTGACGTATACAGAGATTTGCAACATGGCGCATCTCGGTGCAAAAGTCATCCATCCCCGTGCGGTAGAAATCGCGATGCAAACGAATGTTCCGATTCGCGTCAGGTCGACGTTTTCAGACGATCCTGGAACGCTGGTGACCAGCCTGACCGAAATGAGCAGCAAGCAAGCGAATGTAACCGATCGACTGGTAGTCGGCATTGCCCACGTTTCCAGTATTACACAAATTAAGGTGCAGGCAAAAGAAGGACAATACGATACACAGATGGTCTTCAAAGCAATGGCCAACCACGGGATCAGCGTCGACTTTATCGATGTCAATCCGTCAGGGGTGGCTTATACCGTACATGATCAAATGGCAAGTCGCGCTGGCGGCATTCTCACAGAAATGGGATATGAACCGCAGCTCATGCATCATTGCGCAAAGGTTTCAGTAATCGGGGCGGGAATTGCCGGAGTCCCCGGTGTTATGGCACAAATCGTCGAAGCGTTAACGACTGAAGATATCCAGATTCTCCAGTCGGCCGACTCGCATACGACGATTTGGGTGCTCGTGCCAGAGGTTGATATGGTCAGAGCAGTCAGAGCCTTGCACCAACAATTCCAATTGCATCTTTCCCGCTAAATCCACCCGAACAGAGAAGGGACTGATTGAGACAGTGGCACGATTTGGTCGGTTGGTAACTGCCATGGTTACACCATTTGACGAAAATTTGAACGTCGATATGGGAAGAACGGAGCAGCTTATTGACCATCTCCTTGCAACGGGGACAGAGGCGCTTGTTGTCAGCGGGACAACGGGCGAATCTCCGACACTTAGTCCGGAAGAGAAATTGCAATTATTTCAACACGTCGTCCGTTACGCCAAAGGGCGTTGCCAAGTGATCGCCGGCACGGGCAGCAATAACACGGCATCCACCATTTCGTTGACAAAAGCGGCGGAAGCGACAGGCGTAGACGGGATCATGCTGGTGTCGCCGTACTACAGCCGCACATCGCAAGAAGGATTGTACCAGCATTTCCGTACAGTCGCGGAGTCAACCAAGCTTCCTGTCATGCTGTACAACGTTCCAGGCCGGACAGCGGTCAATATGACAGCCGAAACGACGCTGCGCCTGGCTGAATTGCCCAATGTCGTGTGCGTGAAAGAAGCATCAGGCAATCTCTCGCAAATGGCGAAGATCATCGAGCATGCGCCGCAAGGGTTTGAGCTGTACAGCGGCGATGACGGACTGACGCTCCCCGTGCTTTCCATCGGCGGGGTTGGTCTCGTCAGCGTAGCGAGCCACGTGGTAGGGTCAGAGCTGGCGGAAATGATCCATGCATTTTTTGCTCAAGATACAAAGCGAGCTGCAGATTTACATCGCAAGCTGCTGCCGGTCTTTGAAGGGCTGTTTGCTTACCCAAGCCCGACGCCGACAAAGACTGCTCTGGAAAAATTGGGTGTTCCGGTTGGTGGCGTACGCCTTCCGCTGGTAGACTTGAATCAAGAAGAGCGTGAGTTTGTGTACAGTCTGTTGAAATAAATCGAGCGACGAAGAATGGGGCATCCGGGGGATGGCCCTTTTTCATTTGGGTTTTTCTTACTTGTTTTCCGCTTTTCAATTCGGGTATAATGAAAGTAAGTGATTTGGGGCGGTAGTTTGGGTTAACGCAACGAAATATAGGAGGGTAAGATTTATTTGGCAAAGCTTACAAGCAATCTTCTCATTTTTGCCTTGGGCGGAGTAGGCGAAATTGGGAAAAATATGTATGTGATTGAATGTGACGACGACATCGTCGTTGTCGATGCCGGGCTCAAGTTTCCGGAAGAAGAGATGCTTGGGATCGACATGGTTATTCCCGACATCACATACTTGGTGGAAAATCGCGAACGAGTACGCGGAATTATTATCACGCACGGACACGAAGATCACATCGGCGGTCTTAGTTATGTACTGCGGCATTTACAGGTGCCTGTATACGCAACCAAACTCACACTTGGATTAATTGAAGCAAAATTAAAAGAAGCGGGCATACTAAATGAGACGAAACGATACTTGATCAACAGTGATTCGGAAATCACACTTGGCGAAATCAAGGCGACGTTTTTCCGAACGAACCACAGCATTCCTGACTGTGTCGGCGTTTGCTTGGAAACGGCAGAAGGCTGTGTCGTTCACACGGGGGATTTTAAATTCGATCAAACTCCAGTGAATGGTCAGACTGCTGATATCGCCAAGATGGCACTTATCGGTGAACGGGGAGTCCTCTGTCTGCTTTCCGACAGCACCAATGCCGAGCGACCAGGCTTTACCGGTTCGGAACGCGCAGTTGGTCAAGCCCTCAAGGATGTATTCCATAGTGCGAGTGGACGAATCATTGTCTCTACCTTTGCGTCAAATGTGCATCGGATGCAGCAAGTAATCGATGCTGCAGCCCTGTATAACCGCAAAGTAACAGTAGTCGGCAGAAGTATGGTCAACGTGATGACGATCAGCAAGGAGCTGGGTTATCTTCGCGTACCAGATGGCATGATTGTGGAGCCGGAGGAAGCAAACAAGCTTCCGGCAGAACGCGTTGTTATTTTATCAACTGGAAGTCAAGGGGAGCCGATGTCTGCGCTCACCCGCATGGCCCGATCCGCCCATCGGAAAATAGACATCCTTCCAGGCGATACCGTAATTATTGCAGCAACACCTATCCCGGGTAATGAAAAGTATATCGCGCGCACCGTGGACCAGCTTTATCGGATCGGTGCAGACGTCATCGTTGGACACGGGCCGACCGGTCCTGTACACGTCTCCGGGCACGGAAGTCAAGAGGAGCTTCGCTTGATGCTCAATCTGATGAAGCCAAAGTACTTTATTCCGGTTCACGGCGAATACCGGATGCTGCGGATGCACGGTATTTTAGCGGAGCAGGTTGGAGTCCCTGCTGAAAACATCTTTTTGCTGGATAACGGAGATACCGTGGAAATATCGGGAGGAAAAGCTCGTTATGGGCCGAAAGTTCACGCAGGAAATGTACTGATTGACGGCCTCGGCGTAGGTGATGTCGGTAACATTGTGTTACGTGATCGAAAATTGCTTTCTCAAGACGGAATTCTGGTTGTTGTTGTTACCCTAAGCAAACAAAATGGTACGATTCTGTCCGGACCAGACATCATTTCACGCGGATTTGTATACGTACGTGAATCTGAGGAGCTACTGGATGAAGCAAACCGTATTGTTACCCAAACACTTGTTAAATGTATGGAAGAAAATGTGAACGAATGGTCATCGTTGAAGAACAATGTCAAAGAGACGCTCGGCAGGTATTTATATGATCAAACCCGCCGCCGGCCGATGATTTTGCCAATTATCATGGAAGTGTAAGTCCGTTTGTTGTAACAGGAGCTGAAAGCCATTGATTGAAAAGGGGCTAGGCTCCTGTTTGCTTGTGAAGACGGGGTTTGGAGCAGCGGCTCAATTTTCGGTTCGACAAGACCATCATCACTACGGTTAGAACCCCGATGATTACAGTTGCAATCATGGTTCCAAATCCGATCATCAGATTGATGGATTCAAACACTGTCATTGGCATCACCCCGCTTTCTTATGGGGATTGCCTCAACTCGAGAGCCGATTCTATTGTACGAGGAATATTATACCAAAGTCCCTCTCAATAGAGGGATTTTTATGTTTGTTGGGTTCCCTTAATCTGGCGGTTCCAGATTTCTTGTTCCTGCGGATAGTTCTCCCCCTGTCTTTTCAAAATAGATACAGGAGGGAATGAGATGAGCAAGCTTTTCTGGGCAAATCTGGTGAAAGGATTACTGCTAACCGGCATAGTGGTTGGGGGCATAACCGCTTGCGGCGATCAGAAGCGCGGCCAACTCAAGCTGGAGAACAGGGAGAACGCCCCAAGGCCTTATCAAATAAAGGCCGCAGATGAACCGCACTGGAAGCAGGTTGCCGATGCGATTATTGCCGAGGGTACTCAATACTTTGGCGTCCCTTACGTTTTCGGTACAGCGAGGTTCGATGATAAAGCATTTGATTGTTCCTCCTATGTACAATTCCTCTATGCTCATCAGGGTATTGAGCTGGGATACAACTCCAGGGAGCAGGCAGTACAGGGCCAAGAGATCCCGTTTATGAACATGCGCAGGGGCGATTTGATGTTTTTTTCCGACGAAGATTTTCCCAACGAGACAGGCCTCGATAAAGTAAGGCACGTCGGGATTTACATGGGCGACGGTCAAATTCTGCACACCTATGAACCGGGGGTCGGCGTGATCATCAGCAATATCCACAAGGATGAAAAAGAAGGAGAATACTGGTACGAGCATTTCCTCTTTGCCCGCAGAGTCATTCCCGATTAACTCAGAAACATTGCCGACGGAATAAACCAGTCGAAAGGAGAAGAGAACATGTCCAAGAACAAAAACATCGACCTGCATAAAGAAAGCAGCAAGGGAAAAGCGGCAGAAGTCGTGCAAAAGAATGATCGCGAGAACAAAACAAGCAGATAAGCTCAGTGTTTGGCAGCTGCATTCGTCCTAAGCTGGACCCCATGTGGTTCGCCAATCGGGTATTGCACAGACAAAGGCTCCGCCGTCGATTCTTGTGGTTCGACCATCACCATGCAGCGCCGCAACGTGCGCCTGGAGAGACGCACGTTTGTCGGTGGAGCCGTGTACTCTCTATGAGAATGCGGCCGGAGATCTTTGCTATCATTATATAAAATGGCTAGCGGAATAATCTGAATATTGATATGCTTCGCGTTAGCAGGTAAGCTAATAAAAGATACGAATATTCGATAAGAGGTGGGGTGCACGTGATACACGAAACGCTTTCAAAAGCAATGTGGAAACGTTTTGTTCAGGAAGGTGTAATTGACCCTAATCGGATAGACAAGCAAATCTCTGAATCGTGGTTGCGCTGCAAGCGCAGAAGCGTTGACCCTTACTCCGGCAAAGGATATCGAATTCTCGAGGGAAGAACGCTATCTCTGCGGAAAAAAAGCCAGCAAGAGCTGTACGACATTTCATTACCGCATATCGAAAAGCTCTACAAGTTTCTCGAAGATTCCGGAATGATTGCCCTCTTGATTGATCCGGAAGGGTATGTTCTTTCGATGAAAGGAGAAAGACAGGCAATTGAGTCTGCCAGGGAAATCAATTTCATCGAAGGAGTGCGCTGGACCGAGGAAGATGTAGGAACGAATGCCATCGGTACGGCACTCGTCTCGCAGGAGCCGATCATGGTGTTGGGGACAGAGCATTACTCGGTGGCCTCGCATAACTGGAGTTGTGCAGCATCGCCGATCCGCGATGATTCCGGGCAGCTGCTCGGAATACTCGACATCTCCTGTCCGTTGGAGCGCAGTCACCCCAATACATTGGCCATCGTCACAACCGTTACGTACGCGATCGAAAGCGAGTGGACGAAACAGCGCCAGCAAAAGGAACTCGAGCTGATGCGATATTCCTTGCAGCTTTCGGAAACCGAACAGGCGGTCGTCATCGTCAATCTGAAGCAGCAAATCGTCCATGCGAGCAAAACGGTCCGTCAAGCCATCCCGCAATGGTCGAGTATGCTGCGCCATAACTTGTGTGAGTACGGATATGCCGAAAGCTTGCAAACGCCCATTTACTCCAAAAAAGATGAAGAATTGATCGGATATTGTGTTCATTTGAAAAAATCCGGGGGCACTGTTTCCGGCGTCTCCTTTTCGGCCAGACCGTTTTACTTTCGGGGCGAGGCGGGAGTGAGTGCGTCTTTTCAAAGAACAATGAAAGAAATCGAGAGAGTCTCCACGCGAAATGCCAACGTATTTATCCGAGGAGAAAGCGGGACGGGAAAAGAGCTGATTGCCAGAGCGATCCACGACAATGGTCCGAACCATCAAGGGCCGTTTATTGCCGTAAACTGCGGAGCTATCCCGAAAGACTTGATCGAAAGCGAACTGTTTGGGTACGCAGAAGGAGCCTTTACAGGGTCGCGGCGGCACGGATACAAGGGAAAGCTGGAGCAAGCCGACGGCGGAACGCTGTTTCTCGATGAAATTGGCGAAATTCCCCATTCCATGCAAGTCTCTCTGCTGAGGGTTTTGCAGGAACGAAAGGTCACCCCCATTGGCAGCAGCAGCGAGATTCCCATCAATATTCGGGTGATCAGTGCTACGCACCGCGATATCAAACACCTGGTGTCTGAGGGGACATTTCGCGAGGATTTGTTTTATCGCCTGCACGTTTTTCCCGTGCATGTGCCGCCCTTGCGCGATCGAAAAGAAGATATACCTTATCTCATCCGCTATTATTGCCAAAAGAACGATTTGGATCTAGCCGTCACTCCCGAGATCATGCAGCAGCTCATGAAGTACGACTGGCCGGGAAATATTCGCGAGCTGTTTAATACAATCGAACGAATCCACATCCTTTCTCCTGACGAAGTCGAGTCGTTCGTTCAGGAAATGTTCTGCCCGGCCCCAGTGCAGATGAAGGCTTTGCCTGAGCCGATTTCCATGCAAAATACAGACTATTCCGGATTCACGTACCGTGAGCGAGTGGAGATGCAATCGATCATACAAGCGCTTGAGAAAGCTAATGGCAGCGCTCTCATGGCAGCGGCAATGCTGAAAATTCCGCGGAGCACATTTTACCGGAAGCTGAGAAAATTCGGACTCTGACCTACAGAAAGGAGCATAAATGGACGATCCACGCTTTCCCTCCGCTATGCAAGTAATTGATACATCCTCCACTGCGATGACAGGAGAGATCCTGTTTCCGTTCGCTTTTGATGAAGTCATCGGGAAGGCAGTGGGAAGAGGTCAGCTGCAGCCCGTTGTTCATATGTGGAGGCAGCAGAGAGCATTCATACTGGGAGCCAGGGACCGAAAGCTCCCCTGTGTCGCCGCGGCCATCGATTGGTTAGAGCGTCAGGGCTATCGGGTTGCCGTCCGCAATTCAGGGGGTGCGGCCGTGCCGTTAGACCCGGGCGTAGTAAACATTTCGCTTATCTTGCCCAATGTGCAAAAAAATAGGAATATACAATCTTGCTTCGAGCTGATGGCTGGATTTATTCGTGCCAGTGTCGGCCATGCATCCGCTGCCGTGAGTACCGGAGAGATCCGGGGTTCCTACTGCCCGGGTGAGTACGATGTCAGCATTGCCGGCAAAAAGTTTTGCGGCATCGCGCAGCGGAGACTGACCAATGCGGTGATTGTTCAGGCATTTGTACTCGTAGAGGGGGACGGGGCCGAGCGGGGGAGCGTTGTCAAAGGATTTTATGAAATCGCCTCCCAAGGCGCTCCTGAAGCGGACTACCCCAAAGTTGAACCCGAATGCATGGCGAGCCTTGCCCAGCTGGCCGGGATTGGCACGGTTGAGTCGTATGTCGGCCGGGCCAAGGAATTTCTTTCCTTACAGGGCGAGCTAAGCCATTGTCATCGCTATGCTGCCTTTTCTATCCCGGAGCTGGACACGACCATCGCCGAATTGCAAGCAAGGCTGAAGCCAATAAAATAAATCAGGATCTGAAAAACCATCGGACTTCTTTCGCAGCCGATGGTTTTTTCATTTCGTCCGGTATGGGAAAAAGTGAGACAAAATGGGAAGCCGTCTCATTTTTTACTGCCCCCGTCTCAATACTCGGGATGAAAAGTGCTGAATTTTCGCGCGAAGCGAGAGTATTTCCGTTTGGCACATAATTTGCTATTTGTTAACAGCAGGAGAGAACTGGTATGGAAAGCCCGCTGTTGACACAGGTATGCATGCCGGATCTCACATTTAAAAGAAAAGGGAGGCACTGTGCATGACAGTAACGCAGGCAGCAGAAAAAACGTTATCCCGGGATAAAGCAAGATGGATGCTTCAAAAAATGCTGGAAATCCGCAAGTTTGAGGATGCCGTCCATGAATTGTTCGGCAAGGGAATTTTGCCTGGGTTTGTCCATTTGTACGCAGGGGAGGAAGCCATCGCCGTGGGCGTAGGAGCCCATCTGGAAGTAAAGGACAGCATCACCAGCACACATCGCGGGCATGGCCATTGTATTGCCAAGGGATGCGATCTGAATGGGATGATGGCCGAGATTTACGGCAAGGTGACAGGTTTGTGCAAAGGAAAAGGCGGATCGATGCACATTGCCGATTTGGACAAGGGGATGCTTGGCGCGAACGGCATTGTTGGGGGAGGATTCCCGCTGGCCTGCGGATCGGCACTGACGGCGAAGCTGAAAAAGACCAATGCTGTAAGCGTTTGCTTTTTCGGTGACGGCGCTAACAATCAGGGCACGTTTCACGAAGGGATCAACCTGGCTGCGATCTGGAAGCTGCCGGTGGTGTTTGTCGCCGAGAACAATGGCTATGCGGAAGCGACACCGTTTACGTACGCTTCAAGCTGTGTCAATATAGCCGATCGCGCAATCGCTTACAACATCCCCGGCGTAAAAGTAGACGGAAAAAATGTCATGGAAGTGTATCGGGTAGCCCAGGAAGCAGTGGAGAGAGCGCGGCGCGGGGAAGGCCCAACGTTGATAGAATGCATCACCTATCGCAACTACGGCCATTTTGAGGGAGACGCGCAAAAGTATAAAAAAGAAGCGGATAAAACGAAACATCTGGGCGAGCAGGACGCCATCGAGTTGTTCAAGGCTCATTTGCTGAATCAACAGCTGCTGACGAAGGCGGAGCTCGATGAGATCGAAACGGCAGTGGAACAGTCGATTCAGGATGCGATCCGATTCTCCGAGCAAAGCCCGTTTCCCGAGCCTGGTGAACTCGAAACCGATGTGTACGTTTCCTATTAAGATAAGGAGGTTGAAACGATGTCGAGGAAAATAAGTTTTTCCACTGCAATTAATGAAGCGATGAAATTGGCGATGCGGCAGGATGAAAACGTCGTGTTGATGGGGGAGGATGTTGCCGGCGGAGCAGAAGTCGATCATTTGATGGATGATGAAGCCTGGGGCGGAGTGTTGGGCGTGACCAAGGGCCTGGTGCAGGAGTTTGGCCGCGACCGTGTCCTCGATACGCCGATTACGGAAGCCGGTTATGTAGGATGCGCCATGGCTGCGGCAGCCACGGGTCTGCGACCGATCGCCGAGCTGATGTTTAACGATTTTATCGGCAGCTGTCTGGATCAGGTGATGAATCAGGGAGCGAAATTCCGCTATATGTTCGGAGGCAAAGCGCAAGTGCCGATTACGATCCGCACGATGCACGGAGCGGGTTTTCGTGCGGCCGCCCAGCACTCGCAAAGCCTGTACGCCATGTTCACGCACATTCCCGGCTTAAAAGTGGTCGTCCCATCCACACCGTATGAGGCCAAAGGACTGCTGCTGGCCGCGATTGCCGACAACGACCCGGTGATTTTCTTTGAAGATAAGACGCTCTACAACATGACGGGAGAAGTTCCCGAGGGCTACTATACGATTCCGCTCGGGAAGGCGGACATCAAGCGGGAAGGTACTGATTTGACCATTGTGGCTGTCGGCAAGCAGGTTCACACGGCACTGAAAGCGGCGGAAATGCTGGCGAAAAAAGGCATCGAAGCAGAAGTGGTCGATCCGCGCAGCCTGTCTCCTTTAGACGAAGAGACGATTCTTGCGTCGGTAGCGAAGACGAATCGTCTCATCGTCATCGACGAGGCCAATCCGCGCTGCAGCATTGCCACCGATATTGCCGCACTGGTCGCGGACAAAGGGTTTGACACCTTGGATGCGCCGATCAAACGGATTACGGCGCCGCATACGCCAGTCCCGTTCTCGCCTCCGCTCGAAGATCTGTATTTGCCATCGCCGCAGAAAGTGCTTGAGGTCGTATCGGAATTAATTGGTGACGCTTCCATCATGGCTGTTTCCTAACCGTAGCGGGGGAGCTATCGCGAAATTTGCGGCAAAGCTCCCTCGCCATTCACCCGGACAAAAGCAGGAAGAGGAGGAGAAGACATGGCAACAGAGATCATAATGCCCAAGCTGGGGATGTCCATGGTGGAGGGAACCGTCGTCGCCTGGAAGAAGAAAATCGGCGATCCCGTCAAAAAGGGCGAAGGGGTTGTCGATATCAGTTCGGAAAAGATTGAAGCCGAGGTGGAAGCGCCGGCAGAAGGAACCTTGCTGGAAATAACGGTAGCGGAGGGAGAGGCAGTCCCCTACGGAACAGTCATCGGCTACATCGGGCTATCTGGTGAGATGGTGCCAAAGGACGCCGTGACGATTGCCGCAGCAACGGCGAAAGAGGAAGCAGCTACAGCCGCTGCCGGCGTTACAGTAGCGGAGCCGAAGCCAGCCTCAGCCGTTCCTTCGCAAAACGAGTTGAAAATCTCACCGGTCGCGCGCAAAATCGCCGAGAAAGCGGGACTCGCCCTCGAACTGATTGCAGGCACAGGTCCGGGCGGACGGATCACCAAAGAGGATGTGGAAAAAGCACTGGCCGATCGGGACAATGAGGAACCAGAGCGTTCGGTTAAACCAGTAGATCAAAGCGAAGCCGCTGTCGCACAGAATTCGGTGGAACAGACTCCGGTTACCGGCATGAGAAAAGTGATTGCCACGCGGATGTTCGAAAGCTTGCAGCAAAGCGCACAGCTAACGCTCACGATGCAAGCAGATGTGACAGACCTGCTCGCTTTGCAAAGACAAATAGCGGATGACGTTTACAAACGCTATGAAAACAAACTGACCGTGACCGATTTTATCGCGCGGGCAACCGTCCTTGCGCTCATGCGGCACAAGCAGATGAACAGCGCCTTTCTCGCAGACCGGATCGAGACGTATGGACATGTTCACCTTGGCATTGCCGTGGCGCTTGAGAAGGGCTTGGTCGTACCGGTCATTGCCCATGCGGAGAAAGCGTCGCTTATCGAGCTCTCCAAAGCGATCAAATCGCTCGGTCAACGCGCGCGAAACAATCAGCTTGACAGCAATGAAATGAAAGGTTCTACGTTTACGATAACCAATCTCGGCGGGTACGGAGTGGAATACTTTACCCCCGTGTTGAATCCTCCGGAGGCAGGAATCCTTGGCGTTGGCGCAATCAAGGAGCTTCCCGTCTACAAAGGAGCGGATATCATTCGCGCAAGCTTGCTGCCGCTCAGTTTGACCTTTGACCACAGGGTGTTGGACGGAGCGCCTGCGGCGGAATTTCTTGCGACGATCAAGCGCTACTTGGAGGAACCATACAGTTTATTGTTGTAGAGGAGGCAAACCGTCGTGGGTACAGTAGCTGTTATTGGCGGAGGACCGGCCGGTTATGTTGCGGCCATCACCGCAGCCCGGCAAGGCCAGCACGTGATCGTCATCGAACAATCCAAATTAGGCGGAACCTGCCTCAATGAAGGGTGTATGCCGACGAAGTCCTTGCTGGAGGGCGCGGAAACGTATGAAAAGGTGATGCGCGCCGGCCACTTCGGCATCGACGTGGCGCAGAGCGGCGTCATGATCAATTGGCCGGGGATGCAAAAGTATAAAAACACGATCGTAAACAAGCTTGTGCTCGGCGTTACCTATCTGATGAAAAAAAATCAGATCAAGGTAATCGAAGGAACAGCATCATTTTTAACGCAGCACCAATTGCTTGTCGAGACAGCGGACGGTCAGGAAACGATCACAGCGGACCGCTGCATTATTGCAGCGGGTGCCGAACCGATCGGCTTGCCGTTTGCCGACTTTGACGGGGAGTGGATTATTCATAGCCGGCAAGCGATGTCGCTCCCTGCCATCCCATCGTCTTTGCTGATTGTCGGCGGAGGCGTGATCGGCTGTGAATTTGCCAGTATCTACAGCCGACTGGGGACAAAGGTAACGATGGTAGAGATGGCGGAACAGATTCTCCCCCAGGAGGATCCGGATATTGCTGCAGTACTGCATAAGCAGTTGGAAAAGTCAGGGGTAACCGTCTACACAGGGACGAGTGTAAAAGAGCTTGTCACCGAGCGGAAGCACGCCATTTTGCAAAAAAACGGAAACATTGCCCAGGTAAACGCTGACTATGTACTCGTCTCGATTGGCCGCAGACCGCGAATTGCCGGGCTCGGGCTGGAGAGCATCGGCGTCAACCACAGCAAGCAGGGAATTCACGTTGACGAGGGGATGCAAACGAATGTACCGCATGTTTATGCCTGCGGGGATGTCACAGGAGGGATTCAACTTGCCCACGTCGCTTTTCATGAAGGAGCGGTGGCGGCCAGCAATGCCTGCGGCATCGAGGCGAAGGTGGACTATCGGGCGGTCCCGCGCTGCATTTACACGTGGCCGGAGATAGCAGGGGTTGGATTGACGGAGAAGCAGGCCAGAGACAAATACGGCGACATACTGATTGGCGAGTTCCCTTTTTCGGCGAATGGCAAAGCGCTTATCGTCAACGAGCAAATCGGGAAAGTAAAGGTGATCGCTGAGCCGGAGTTTCACGAGATTGTCGGCATGTCGATCGTCGGTCCGAGGGCAACCGAGCTGATCGGTCAGGGAACGGTGATGCTGCATGCGGAAATGACCGTGGATGCCATGGCCGGATTCATCGCCGCCCACCCGACCTTGTCGGAAGCGATCCATGAAGCGCTTTTGAGCGCCATCGGAAACGCTCTGCACGTCTAGGGGAAAGGCACGGGATCTTTGGTTCCGTTTCCGTAATGTCCAGTCGTTCAGACAAGCCCCACTGAGACGCCGGAAGATGTTGCCTGTCTCGTTTCCTACCTTGCGTCGAGCGATGCGGATTACATGACAGGGCAGGCGATTAACACCAATCGATACGCATGGCAGGCGCATTTTTTTCCTTCAACGAACCATACTATGTATGGACAGCGAAGGAGGTCATTCTTATGCCCACATATAAAAATACCGATTCTCTATATCGGCGCCTATTGCAATCAGATCAACAGGAGCAACCGCAAACTCCAGACCCGGCTATTCCGGAAGAGGAGGCTCTGACGGATGATCCTAAGAAACGCCTCTTGGATACGATCACACAGCTGGGGCAAACGAACGTTCCGCAGCTGGAAAGCAATATTTACTGTCTTTCGATCATCGGTCAGATAGAGGGGCATATTCAGCTTCCGCCGCAAAATAAAACGACGAAATACGAGCATCTGATTCCTCAGCTTGTTGCAGCCGAACAGAACCATAAAATTGAAGGGATACTGGTCATCCTCAACACGGTCGGTGGAGACGTTGAGGCTGGGTTGGCCATTGCCGAAATGGTCGCATCCATGTCCAAGCCTGTCGTTACGCTTGTCCTCGGCGGTGGCCACAGCATCGGCGTGCCGATTGCCGTTGCCGGCGACTATTCCTTTATTACAGAGACAGCGACGATGACCATCCATCCGATCCGACTGACCGGACTTGTCATCGGTGTCCCGCAGACCTTTGAATATATCGATAAAATGCAAGATCGGGTCGTACAATTCATTACCCGCCATTCGAAAATTACGGAACAGCAGTTTAAGGATTTGATGCTGCGGACCGGAGAGCTTAGCCGTGATATCGGGACGAACGTCGTCGGCGCAGATGCTGTCAAGTTCGGGCTGATTAGCGAATTGGGCGGACTCGGCAAGGCGTTGAACAAATTGAACGAGCTGATTGAAAAGGCGCGTAATGAGGAGAAGATGCTGCAATGATCATGTACACGACGATCCCGCTGGAATACATCTTCGAAAACATGGAGCAGGTCGAGAATCAGGTCGTGAAGGAATTGAACTTTGGCGGAATCACGATGATGGTAGAACAGACAGGGGCGTTTGAAGGGAAGATCATTCGTCTGATCAGCCCCAACCCACAGGACTACCTCAATCCTCGCTACGCTCCCGGGCAAAAAATTTATTTTCGGCCGGAATTATCGCAGCAATAAGATCATGTTTCACTGTGACCGATAGAAAAAGACATTCTCGCAGATTTCACGAGGCGAGTTTGTCTTTTTTTGGTTGTATGGCCACATCTTGCGGGCGCTCAACGATTTTTCCGCATTTCGACGCGAATTGTCGCAATGATTTCCTGTATTTCTGCTATTTTCCTGTGGTATACTAAAACCATGATGCAGCCGTGTGTACTCGGCTGCCTTTTCATTCTAGCTCGCCAAGGAGGCATGCCATGAGTAGAAGAACAAAAAGCCCGCCCCCACCCGCATGGCCCTCTATACTGAAGGTGGAGTTAATCGGACTTGTCATCATCGCATTATCCCTGATTGGATTGCTGGAAAGCGGCTGGATAGGCAAACACGTCCTTGCTTTTGTCTTCCGTTTCCTTGCCGGCACGTGGGATTTTGTCATTCCCCTACTGCTTATAGGTATTGCCGTGTATATGATGTTTACACGCAAAATGCCGCGCTTGAATGCGCAAATTTTCGGTTGCCTGCTGATTTTCCTGGCGATTTTGACCTGGGATCACCTCTTGTTGTACAAGCTGTTGACAGCAGACGGCAAATTTGCCGATCAGAGCATGCTTCGCGTCACCTGGGACCGCTTGTGGCTTGACCAAAGCCAAAAGGTATCGACGACTGGCGTAGCCGGCGGTATGGTCGGAGCGATCTTTTTTACCATTTGCCACGGTTTGCTCGGTCTGGTAGGTACAGGACTTATCATCGTCTTGTTGTTCCTCGTCGGGATCATGTTTGTGTTTCGTCTGTCGTACGTGGATATCATTTTGTACATAAAAGGGAAGTCAAGCCAGCTGTACTCGAAGACAAAAGCGTCGGTCAAAGAAACGGTGCAGCTCTTGCAGGAAGAGGGCGAGAAGCGAAAGCAAAAGCAGGCGCAAGCCGCAGAAGTCCGCGGTCAAGCCGATTCCGATCCTGCCGACCTGGTCGAAGCCGTGCCTGTCGCTGCATGGAACGAGCCGACAGGCGAGACAGGGCAGCAAGAAGAGGAGTCGCCGGTCGTTCCGGTCATTCGCGACTTCGCCGAGCAGCTCCAGACAGAATTCGCCGAAGATCATCCCAAGCCAAGCCGCAAAGAGCCAGATAACAGCAGTTCTTTTGAAAGTGACGAGGCGATGTTTGGCGACGTTGAAAAAAGTGATGTGGATAACGCTTTTCCATACGTCATTCCCAGTCTGCAAATGCTCTCGCGACCGCGGGCACACGCTTCCGGCAAGGAGGTCGATCATACCTCGAATGCGGCCAAGCTGGTTCAGACTTTGAAGAGCTTCGGTGTACAAGCTGTCGTCTCCGAGGTCCATCGCGGCCCGGCTGTGACGCGCTACGAGGTTCAGCCGGCGACCGGTGTAAAAGTAAGCCGCATCGTCAGTTTGACGGACGATCTGGCACTTGCACTGGCAGCCAAGGATATTCGGATTGAAGCGCCAATCCCGGGCAAATCGGCGATCGGCATTGAAGTTCCCAATGCGGAGATAGCGGTCGTTTCACTCAGAGAAGTTCTCGAGTCATCGAAATATCAGGACGCTTCGGCGAAATTGACGGTGGCGCTGGGCAGAGATATTTCCGGCGAACCGATCCTTGCCGATCTCGCCAAAATGCCCCATCTGCTCGTCGCTGGCGCTACCGGGAGCGGAAAGTCGGTCTGTATCAACGGTTTGATCATGAGCATTTTGTTTAAAGCGACCCCTGATGAGGTCAAGCTGATGATGATTGACCCGAAAATGGTTGAATTAAATGTGTACAACGGCATCCCCCACTTGCTCGCGCCTGTTGTGACTGATCCGCGCAGGGCGTCGGTCGCTTTGAAAAAAGTCGTCTCGGAAATGGAGCGGCGCTATAATCTGTTTGCGAAAAACGGCAGCAGAAACATTGAGATGTACAACCAATGGGCACGCGAGCAGCGTTCGTCCGGCGTTACGAAGGCATCTGAATTGCCCTACATCGTCGTCATCGTCGACGAGTTGGCCGACTTGATGATGGTCGCACCGGGCGAAGTGGAGGATGCGATTTGCCGCTTGGCGCAGATGGCCAGGGCAGCCGGTATCCATTTGATCATCGCCACCCAGAGACCGTCTGTCGACGTCATTACCGGTGTCATCAAGGCCAACATTCCATCGCGGATTGCTTTTGGCGTATCGTCGATGGCAGATTCCCGCACGATCCTGGATATGGGCGGAGCCGAAAAGCTGCTGGGACGGGGCGATATGCTATTTCTGCCGATGGGAGCGTCAAAGCCGACTCGCGTTCAGGGGGCCTTTGTCTCCGATAAGGAAGTGGAAGAAGTCGTACACTTCGTCAAGGAGCAGCAGGAAGTGACGTACCAAGCCGAAATGATTCCCGAAGACGTTCAGGAAGAAGCGAAGCCTGCTGTCGATGACGAGCTGTTTGATCAGGCTGTACAAATCGTGGCCGAGGCCCAGACAGCGTCAGCGTCTCTGTTGCAGCGACGCTTGCGGATCGGTTATACCCGTGCAGCCCGGTTGATTGACATTATGGAATCGCAAGGAATTGTCGGTCCGTATGAAGGCAGCAAGCCGCGAGAGGTGAGAATCCCTCGTCCGGCAACAGAGACAATCAGTTCATGATCCGACTTCAGCTCATCATGGCTCACGCTGTACGATTTATTTATTGTCGAGCAGTATGTCCGTGGTGAGCTTATTTCGGTTGCCGCTAATGAATGATTGCCTTCTTACAGGGAAAAGTAAAGGAACAAGAACGTTGAATGAAAACAGTTTACCGATTAAATAAAATAGAGTATGCTCTTAGTAGGCTTTTCCTGCCAGTTGGAATTACTGCCAGTAACCTCCACTGCCAAGCTGCTCGAATTCGTAAATGCCCAAAAATTCGTCTTGCAAAAATCTTGAATGGTAGGGTAAAATTTCTACGGGCATGAGGAAATGTCAAAAGGCGAACGTTCGTCACCAGGTATCAGTATGACAAAGCGATGGTGATCGTTTTGTTCACGGCCGCTTGCGGTCACGTTTATTTTTGGGAAAGCGCTTTTTTAGCTGCTTTTCACAGAAAAACATTATTATGGGGGTATCAGAGGATGAAGAAATTAGTAACGGTTCTCTCTGTTGCGGCTCTCAGCGCATCATTGCTGCTAGCTGGCTGTGGCGGGAAGACCAATGAGCAAACACCTGCTGCCGGTGGAGAAGCGGGCGGCCAAAAAGCTACGGGAAAAGTCGGGATGGTTACTGACATCGGCGGCGTACATGACAACTCTTTCAACCAGAGTGCATGGGAAGGTCTGGAAAAGCTGAACAAGGATACAGGCGTAGAGCATAAGTATCTGGAGAGCAAAAGCGATGCAGACTACATTCCGAACCTGAACAAGTTTGTCAAAGACAAATGGGATTTGACATGGGGTATCGGTTACTTGATGGGCGACCACGTGAAAAAGGTAGCAGATGAAAACAAAGATGCCAAACTCGCGATCATCGATGCCGAGGTACAAGCACCTAACGTTGAATCCGTTCTTTTTAAAGAACACGAAGGTTCTTTCCTCGTAGGTGTTGTTGCTGCATCGATGACGAAATCGAATAAAATCGGCTTCGTCGGCGGTGTAAACATTCCGGTTATCAATCGTTTTGAAAAGGGTTTCGTTGCTGGTGTGAAAGCTGTGAAGCCTGATGCAGAAGTAATGGTTGCATACACAGGAGCATTCGACAAGCCGGATGCTGGTAAAGCGACTGCATCGCAAATGTACGGCCAGGGCGCTGACATCATCTTCCACGCTGCCGGTGCTACCGGTGACGGTGTATTTAATGAAGCGAAAGACCGTAAAGCCAAAGGCGAAAACGTATGGGTAATCGGTGTGGATAAAGACCAATCGCTCAAATTCGGCAAGGACATCACTTTGACATCCATGATGAAACGCGTTGATGAAGCGGTTTATCGCGTATCGAAAGATGTGCTGGACGGCAAGTTTGAAGGCGGAAAAATCGTCTGGCTCGGTCTTGCTGAAAACGGTGTAGGTCTCCCTGAAACATCGAAAGACACCGTTCCTGAGGATGTCCTGAAGAAGGTAGAAGAATACAAAGAAAAAATCGTTAAAGGTGAAATCACTGTTCCAGACAAATAAGCAACGGGAAGCGAACAGACAAGGCTAGTTCGAGTGACTAGCCTTGTTTTCCCTTTATCTTTCGATACGTCGCGATTAGACGGACGACTAACCCCGATCTTCCAAGAGCAGTCAATCATTAGATACATACGCGCTTCGCAAGTCGGCCCTTCTCGCTTGTATTTCCAATCGATTCGATGACAAACATGGTATCCAAGCCTCAAGAAAAACGCTGGTTCGTTTTTCATAAAAGTAACGGGGTGAACATTCTTGAATCAAGATCAAAACCAAACAGTGGTTGAAATGCGCAACATTACCAAGCGCTTTCCTGGCATTATTGCGAATGATAACGTTAATTTGCAAGTAAAAAAAGGCGAGATACATGCGCTGCTGGGGGAAAATGGTGCAGGCAAATCGACATTGATGAATATTTTATTCGGGCTGTACTTGCCGGATGAGGGGCAAATCCTCATCAATGGAAAGGAAGTTACCATCAGCAATCCAAACGTTGCGAATGAATTAGGAATCGGCATGGTCCATCAGCATTTTATGCTGGTCGAGCCGTTCACTGTAACAGAAAACATTATATTAGGAAAAGAACCCCGCAATGGGCTGAAAATAGATCTGCGCAAAGCGGAAAAAGAGGTTCAGGCTCTTTCCGAGCGCTATGGCTTAAAAGTAGAGCCACAGGCGAAAATTGAACAAATTTCTGTCGGTATGCAGCAGCGTGTGGAAATTTTGAAGACGCTTTATCGCGGCGCGGAAATCTTGATTTTTGACGAGCCGACAGCAGTGCTGACTCCGCAGGAGATCCACGAACTAATCGAAATCATGCGCAATCTCGTCAAGGAAGGCAAAACGATCATTTTGATCACCCACAAGCTCAAGGAGATCATGGCTGCCTGTGATACCGTGACGATTATTCGCAGAGGGAAAGTAATCGACTCAGTGAAGGTTGCCGAGACGAATCCGGACCAGCTCGCTGAAAAAATGGTCGGACGTGAAGTCAGTTTTAGCGTCGTTAAAGCGCTGAGCGATCCGAAAGAAGTGATCTTGTCGGTTGAGAAGGTAACCGCCGTAGGCAGTCGCGGTGTAAACGTACTCAACGAGATTAGCCTGGAAGTTCGCGCAGGGGAAATCCTCGGCATCGCCGGGGTTGACGGCAACGGACAAAGTGAGTTGATCGAGGTCTTGACCGGACTGCGCAAATGCCAGCAGGGCAAGGTGCTGCTGCGTGGAAAAGACATAACCAATCTAACGCCGCGTTCCATCTCGGAAGCTGGCCTCTCGCACATACCTGAGGATCGGCACAAGCGGGGGCTTGTCCTGGATTTTACGATGAGCGAGAACATGGTACTGGAAACGTATTTTCATCCGGCTTTCAACAAGAACGGTTTTCTCGATTACGAGGCCATCGACAAGCATGCCGCCAAACTCATCGAAGAATTTGATGTGCGCACGCCAAGCATTCAAACGCTCGCTCGCGCACTTTCGGGAGGAAATCAGCAAAAGGCCATCATCGCTCGCGAAGTGGACAAGGATCCCGATCTGCTCATAGCGGCACAGCCTACGCGCGGCCTTGACGTCGGAGCGATCGAATTTATTCACAAGCGACTGATTGAGCAGCGCGACAAAGGCAAAGCAGTGTTGCTCGTGTCACTGGAATTGGATGAGATCATGAATGTTGCCGACCGCATTGCAGTAATCTACGAAGGACAGATCGTCGGCATCGTCGATCCAAAACA
This sequence comes from uncultured Brevibacillus sp., assembly GCA_946402065.1. GTDB lineage: Bacteria > Bacillota > Bacilli > Brevibacillales > Brevibacillaceae > Brevibacillus_D. Next base: position 45,019 of record CAMIVR010000003.1, read on the forward strand.
GACCAGTGAACAGGAATTGGGATTAATGATGTCCGGCGGAAAGCGCATGATAGGAGGAGGAAACGGTGAATAAAGTCGTACGTATATTTGCCAAAGAATCATTCCTGGTTCCAATCGTCGCAATTATCCTCGGGCTGCTCGTAGGTGCCATCGCGATGCTTGCCGGTGGATTCGATCCGCTGTTGGCATACCAAGCTTTGTTAAAAAACGTCTTTGGCGACGTGTATAATCTAGGGGAGACGATTCGGCAGATTACCCCGCTGATTTTTACCGGATTGTCTGTTGCCTTTGCTTTCCGGACAGGCTTGTTTAACATCGGGGCAGAGGGGCAATTTATTCTCGGGATGATTGCCGCCACGTATTTCGGTGTGACCTTTCATCTGCCCGCGATCATTCATGTTCCGCTCACCCTGATTATCGGGGCATTGGCCGGCGGTCTCTGGGGGGCCATTGCCGGATATTTGAAAGCCGTGCGCGGTGTGCATGAAGTTATCACGACGATTATGTTGAACTGGATCGCACTTTATTTTTCCAATTATATCTTGTCTGCATTTCTGGTACCTGCCGGTCAGCAACGTTCGCCAGATGTACAGGAATCGGCAATGATTTCCATCTCGTGGCTGTCTGATGCCTTCGGAAGTGCCCGGATGCATTGGGGTACTTTGCTTGCCCTGCTCGGGGCAGTGGTCTTTTACATTATCCTGTGGAAGACGAAAATGGGCTTTGAACTGCGTGCTGTCGGATTTAACCCGCACGCATCCGAGTACGCAGGGATGAACGTCAACAAAAACGTCATCAACGCGATGTTTATCGGTGGAATCTTCGCGGGATTGGGCGGCGCTTGCGAAGTGCTTGGCGTGTTTCACTACCAGGCGATCATGGCGGCAATGCCAGGGTATGGGCTCGACGGCATCGCCGTGGCTCTGATTGGCGGAAATACTCCGCTTGGCGTTGTCCTGGGAGCGATTTTGTTCGGGATTTTGACATTCGGGGCAACAGGAATGAAATTCGATGCCGGTGTACCAATCGAGTTGATTCGGGTTGTCATTGCATCCGTTATCTTTTTCGTTGCTGCGCACGGCATCGTGCAAATACTGTTAAAACCATTTTTCGCCAAGCGGAAAGGAGGGGAGTAGCCGATGGATTGGCTGACAATATTAAGTAACCTCGTTCACGATACCATCGTCTTTTCCACTGCCCTCATCTTTGCAGCACTGGGCGGCGTTTTTTCGGAACGTTCCGGCGTAGTCAACATTGCGCTCGAAGGAATGATGACGATGGGCGCATTTACTGCTGCTGTCGTCACAGCAGCACTGGAGGCAACGTTTCCCTCACCGTCAACGGTTGCGCCGTGGATTGGCTTCCTCGCAGCAATCATCGTCGGTGTGGTTTTTTCCTTGCCGCATGCGGTTGCTTCGGTAACGTTCAAAGCCAACCAGGTGGTCAGCGGGGTGGCACTGAACTTCCTTGCAGTCGGAGTCGCTGTATACCTAACCAATATTATGTACAACGGTGCAGGACAGACAGATACGCTCTCAACCGTTTTCAGCAAGTGGTCCATTCCGTTTTTAAGCAGTATTCCGTTTTTTGGACATGCTGTGTTTGATGCGTACCCGACGAGCTTCATCGCGTTCATCCTCGTCTTTGTTTCATGGTATGTTTTATACCGCACTCCGTTTGGCTTGCGTTTACGTTCAGTCGGCGAGCACCCGCGTGCAGCAGATACGGTGGGGATCAATGTCAACCGGCTGCGGTATAAAGCAGTCATGATCAGCGGTGCGCTGGCCGCGATGGGCGGGGCAACGATTGCCTTGACTACGACCAGCAACTTCTCGCATAACACCGTATCAGGTCAAGGGTTTATCGCACTGGCTGCGATGATTTTCGGCAAATGGCACCCGGCTGGCGCGATGTGGGCAGCATTGTTTTTCGGTGTGGCTCAGGCGGTCAAGTCGCTTGTTCAGGTGCTTGGCTGGACCCATCTCATTCCGATTGAATTTATCTTTATGCTGCCGTACGTGCTGACCATTCTTGTCCTGGCCGGTGTGGTCGGACGAACGAATGCCCCTGCCGCGTCTGGCAAACCGTACGAAACAGGCTCCCGTTAGGCCTGTGTCGATCAGGTTAAACGGTGCGAAACGATAGTAGCAGGAGAAAAAACGACGACAATCATGTTCGTCGTTTTTTCATTAGCTTCGGTCCGGCAACAACGGTGTGGACGCGCCATGGTATCCCATGGCTAAAGCAGGCTGCTTGGCGACCGAGCAAGCTTTTTGGACCTGCCCGACCAGCACTTTCCAACATTTGCAGTCTACTCTCCCGAAATGTCATATGTAATAATAGCTTCAAAAAATGACAGATATCGTTAGGAGAGAGAGATGTTACGCTATATTAACAGGATATGCCTGAGCGCCTGTCTGCTGTGGACAGGCTTTGCGACTGTCCATGCAGCCGGCGAATCGGATTTGCCGACGATTTCACTCATCGTGGACGGAAAAGGGATCGTGACCGATGTCGCCCCGCAAATCAAAAATGCCAGGATGCTCGTGCCGATCCGCGCCATTGCCGAAAATACGGGAGCATCCATACAGTATGATGCCAATGACAAACGCGTTGTCGTCAAGCAGAATGGCAAGCAGATGACGCTGTATCTCGGTCAAACCTTCGCCTATGTGGATGGGAAAAAGACTGCGCTTGATACAAGCCCGCTGGTGTCAAATGGCCGCACTCTCATACCGGTCCGATTCATCAGCGAAACGCTGGGCTATCAAGTGACATGGGATAGCGAGGCCAGTGTGGCAACGGTCAAAACAGCACATAAGAAGGATTCGCAAACAAATACATCGACAGACATCAGTCAAACCTACATCGTTCAGTCAGGTGATACGCTAACGAAAATTGCGAATGACCATAATACGAGTGTCGAAGCGTTGAAGAAGCGAAATCATCTGCCAGACAGCTACGTGGAAGCAGAACAATTGCTGTTTTTGCCCGATGGTGCAAAAAGCTCGCTCCATCCGCTGACAGAAAAAGTTTCCGCCAAAACTTTGCTATCGTCTAAAAATATCTTTCCGTTGGCTGCTGACAGTGGCTACGAGAAGTATTACGACACATTCGGGGATGGACGGAGCTGGGATGGAGAGTCGTATCAGGAGAATATTCGCAAGCACGAAGGGATCGACATCATGGCCCCGCGCGGAACGCCGGTATACTCTGTTACAGACGGTATCATCAACCGCATCGGGTGGAATTCACTGGGTGGCTGGCGTGTCAATATTACCGATCAGAGCGGTTCCTGCCGGCTGTACTATGCACATCTTGAGGCGTACGCTCCCGGATTGCAGGTCGGGGATCGCATAAAGGCCGGTCAACTGCTGGGTTTTGTTGGCGACAGTGGATATGGTGACGTTGGCACGACAGGCAAATTCGATACGCATTTGCACTTCGGTCTCTACGATGCGAATACCAATCAAGCATTCAACCCATATTACTACTTGCAGTATTGGGAAAATCATCAATTCATTCGGTAATCGATTCTGGGCAAACTATGGTCTGTTCATATTTTGCGCAAGAGGGGGAATCGCTGTGTGGACCTGCCCGTATTGTGGCGAATGCGCCGGACAACCTTTTCAGGACAACCAGCTCAGTGGCATGCTTTGCTTGAATCCGAATTGCGGAAGATTTGATCTGACAGATGAGGGCCACGACACAGAATGGGATTACTCGGATTTGTAAGGAGCTGACAAAACAGCTCCTTTTCTAATGGATTGAGCGCCTGTCCAAACTGCTCGCGACGCTGCACACGGAACGGATGGAAACAGTGGTGAAACCCGCAACATCAACATACACTTAGGAAGATCATATTCTTCTTTGCTGAATGACCCAATCTTTGGTTACAATAATGGAGTGAAGATGACGTGAAGGGAGTATGAATATGTCAACGCTGGCAAAAGAGATTGTGTTTGAAACGTCAATTGTCAACGAAATGAATCTACATATTATGCCGACCGACAAGTTTAAGACAACGACGATGGTAGTCTTGATCCAGCAGGAATTGTCCGAGCAATTCGTCACCAAAACGGCCTTGCTGGCCATGGTCATGAAGCGTGCGACTGCTCGCTTTCCGGAGACCAAGCAGCTTCGGGAGTATCTGGATTATTTGTATGGAGCGATCTTTGATGTTGATGTAATGAAAAAAGGAGAGCGGCAAATCGTCCAGATCTACCTCGAGGTGCCAAACGAGAAGTTTCTTTCGGAACGTACTCCCTTGCTGGAACAGACGATTCAATTTCTCGGTGAAGTGATGACCAAACCTCACCTGGAGAACGGCGCGTTCGCCGATAAATACGTCAGCACGGAAAAAGAATCGCTGCGCAAGCGGATTGAAAGCATTGTCGACGACAAAATGAAATACGCCAATCAGCGTGTCACCGAGGAAATGTGCAAAGGCGAACCTTATGCACTGCTCGTCAATGGCAGGGTGGAAGATCTGGCGGCCATCAATGGCAAGGGGCTGTACGAATACTATCAGCAGCTCATCTCGCAAAACCCGATTGACATTTTTGTCGTGGGCGACGTAGAAACGAAGCGAGTACAGGAGTATGTGAAAAAGCATATTTCCGTACAGCGGACGGTTAAGCCGATGCAAATTGAACAATCGGTGAAAAAGGTAGAAGAGGTCAAGGAAGTCATCGACCGGCTCGACGTGACCCAGGGCAAGCTCAACATCGGCTGCCGCACACATATTACATATAAGGATGAGGAGTATCCTGCCCTGCTCATTTGCAACGGAGTACTTGGCGGGTTCCCTCATTCCAAGCTGTTCGTCAATGTACGGGAGAAAGCGAGTCTTGCTTACTACGCCGTTTCCAGGCTGGAAAGCCATAAAGGCATTTTGATGATCATGTCAGGGATTGAAGTAGCCAATTTTGCCAAAGCGGTCTCGATTATAAAGGAGCAGCTTGAGCTCGTCAGGAACGGACAAATCTCCCCTGGAGAGCTTGAACAGACTAAAGCGACACTGACCAACCAGTTTACCGAGCTGCTCGATAGCCCGAGAATGATGATTGACTTTTCCTATAACGGGATTCTCAGCGGCAACAAGCGGCAATTGGACACGTTGCTCGGCGAGCTGCAGCAGGTAACGATTGAGCAAATAAAGCAGGTAGCGGCGAAAGTAGAGCTGGATACGATCTATTTATTGCGGGACAAGAAGGGGGGAGCGTAAACATGCAGACCACGACATTTGAGCAATTGCAGGAGACGCTGTACCATGAAAAGCTCAGCAATGGATTGTCCGTCTATCTGTTGCCCAAACACGGCTTTTCCAAGACCTACGCGGTGTTTACCACCCGTTATGGCTCGATCGACAGCCATTTCGTAGACAAGGACGGCAAAGACGTTCAGGTGCCCGATGGCATCGCCCATTTCCTTGAGCACAAGATGTTCGACAAGAAGGATCGCGATATTTTTCAGGAGTTCAGCCGAAATGGCGCCTCTTACAATGCGTTTACCAGCTTTAATCGGACTGCGTATTTGTTTTCCTCAACAGACAAAATCGATGAGAACACGAAGATTTTGCTTGACTTTGTTCAGGAACCGTATTTTTCCGATCAAAGTGTCGAAAAGGAAAAGGGCATTATCGGACAGGAAATCAACATGTATGACGACAATCCGGACTGGAAGGTCTACATGAATCTCCTCAAGGCCATGTATCAAAAACATCCGATCAACATTGAGATTGCAGGTACGATCGAATCGATCTCCCATATTACCAAGGAAGTACTGTACCAATGCTACGATACGTTCTATCACCCGGCCAACATGATGCTGCTCGTGGTCGGTTCGTTTGATCCGGAGAAAATGATGCATTTGATCCGCGAAAATCAGGCGGAAAAGCAGTTTATTGATCGCAAGCCGATTCAGCGCATCTTCCCCGAAGAGCCGGCTGAAGTGGCAAAGCCAAGAGTAGAAACGACGCTGTCGGTCGGTTTGCCGAAGTGCCTGATTGGCTTTAAGGAAGCAGAAAACGGATTAAAGGGTGAAGCGCTGCTCAAGCGTGAGCTGACGACCAAATTGGCGCTGGATTTGCTGTTTGGTTCCAGCTCGTCCTTTTACCAGCGGCTGTACGATACGGGGGTTATTACGGAGAGCTTCGATTTTGACTACAGCGCCGATCCGGCATACGGCTACTCGATTATCGGCGGTGATACACCAGATCCTGACCAACTGCTCAATGAACTGAAAAAAGAAATCGAGTCTGTTCGAGAGACTGGCGTCAAGCAGGAAGGCTTCGAGCGCAGCAAGCGGAAAAAAATCGGCTTGTTTATGCGTTCGCTCAACTCGGTAGAATTCATTGCGAATCAATTTACCAGCTATATGTTCAATGGAACCAATCTGTTTTCAGTCGTACCCGTATTGGAGAGCATCACCAAGGCAGATGTCGACCAGCGGATAAATGAACATTTCCGCTTTGGACAAATGGCTGTCTCGATTATTCGCTCTACGGGTCAGTCTGAGTAGGGTGCTGAAGATGAGTGAACAGCGCTGGGCTTTGGTTACGGGAGCATCAGGGGAGCTGGGGCAGGCGATCAGCCTGACTCTGGCCGCCCGCAACATCCCGCTTTACGTGCATTACCACCAGGGAGCAGAACGCATCGAGCCGATCGTTTCGGCCTGTCGTGAAATGGGTGTGCCGTGCATTCCGCTGCAAGCTGATTTGCGCGATCCGTTCCAAATTCACAGATTATTTGAAGGAATGCCGATAAAACCGCTGTTTGTTATCAATAACGCTTCCATTGATCACATCGGCTTGTTCCAGGACGTGTCGCCACAGCTCTTTGACGAAATGATTGCCATAAATGTGCGCTCTGCATTTCTCGTCAGCCAGGCAGCAGTACCTGCCATGCTCATGGAGCGCTTTGGGCGGATCGTCAATATCGCTTCCATCTGGGGGTTGACCGGAAGCGCCTGCGAAGTGCTCTATTCACTGACCAAGGGAGCAGTGTTGGCGTTCACCAAGGCGCTGGCAAAAGAACTGGCGCCTAACGGCATCACCGTTAATGCCGTCGCCCCGGGAGCGGTAGCCGGCGGGATGATGACGCGCTTTACTGCTGAAGAAATAAACGCCATTTGCCACGACATCCCGATGGGCAGATTGGGATTGCCGGAAGAGATAGCCTCGCTCGTCGCCTATTTGCTCGCGCCAGAGGCGGGATATGTGACCGGACAAGCAATCAGTTCGAATGGCGGCTGGTATACGTGAGATGATCTGGCGGGGGGATGAATATTTCTTTCTCTATCTTGGAACATTATTGTTATGGCGGGACCGAATGGACCGCAATGACTACTGCAGAGGAGGGAATATTCATGTCTGTTCTCGACAATTTTCGTGACTGGAAGGAATTTCTTGGCGACCGTGTAGAACAAGCCAAACAGGCAGGGATGGAGAACGAAACGATTTCAAATGTCGCTTATCAAATCGGCGGATATCTTGCCGGTCAGGTAGATCCGAAAAACGATCAGGAGCGCTTGCTGAAGCAATTGTGGGATGTGGCTAATGAGGAACAACAGCGCGAGCTTGCCTCTTTGATGGTCAAGCTGGTTCAAAGCGGAAAATAATAGGACGAAAAATCCCTGCACTGTGGGGATTTTTCTATTTCACCCTTTGTCGAGTTCGCTCGAAATGATATACTAGTGGACAAACACTGTTTTTGATCAGATAGAGGAGACATACACCCAAGGTTATGACCGGCTTCCGCTCAATCGAAAGATTCGACAGACGTCCTTCGATACTTTCACATTTTTGAAAAACAGCCAAAGGTTTTTCACAGGAGGATTTTGCACAATCCTGACAGAAAATAGCCAGGGGGAAGAGGAATGGAGACGAAAGAGAAGAAAGAATGGTATTTTGAATACGAGATACATATTAACCGACCTGGTCTGCTCGGTGACCTCGCTTCCATCTTGGGGATGCTGAAAATCAATATCGGCACGATTAATGGCGTACAAAACAATCGCCGCGGGCTTCTGCTGATGACGGATGACGACGAAAAAATTGAGATTCTGCGTAATATTATTCAAAAAGTGGACAACATAACCGTAACGAGACTGCGTCCGCCAACCTTGCTGGACCGGCTTGCCGTACGGCACGGACGCTATATTGAACGGGACAGCGAGGACAAGAAGACGTTCCGCTTTATCCGTGATGAGCTAGGGCTGCTGGTCGACTTTATGGCAGAAATTTTTAAAAATGAAGGACACCAGCTTGTCGGAATTCGCGGAATGCCCCGTGTTGGCAAGACAGAATCGATGATTGCCGCCAGTGTTTCCGCCAACAAGCGCTGGACGTTTCTCTCGTCGACTCTGCTTCGTCAGACGGTCCGCAACTCGCTTGCCATTGATGAAATGAGCAACGATCATGTATATTTAATAGATGGGATTGTCTCAACCTTGCGCTCCACGGAAAAACATCACAGTCTGTTGCGGGAAATGATGAGCTTCCCGGCAACCAAGGTGGTCGAACACCCTGACATCTTCGTTCGCGAATCGGAGTTTGAGCTGTCGGATTTCCACTACATCATCGAACTTCGCCACCACCCGGAAGAAGAGATTACGTATGAGTTGATCAACAACCCCAAATTGAATAACTTTGACATAACGTAAGGAGGTTAAGGCGTGTCTGAGCTTGGTCAAGTGCTGCAAAGAGCCCGTGAAGAAAAAAACATCTCGCTCGATGATATTCAAAAGGTCACGAAGATTCAGCGTCGTTATCTGGAAGCAATTGAGCGCGGCCATTTTCATGTTCTTCCCGGTCACTTCTATGCTCGCGCTTTCATCAAAAGCTATGCTGAAGCAGTCGGACTTGACCCGAATGAACTGCTCTCTCACTTTCAATCCGATTTGCCTGCCCAGCCTCCGCAAGAACAGCTGGAGCGGCTGCGTCGCAGGCGTGCTGCTTCCAAGGAGCCGCTGCAAGCCGGTCGCTGGGTAACTCAGACATTGCTTGTGTTGTTCGTTGTTCTCGTGATTGGAGTAATTTACATGGCTTTTGTAAACCGGACTGGCGTCGATACAGCGCCTGTACCGGGCGATACCCTGACGAACCGTCCACAAGTAGGGCAGCCGGACAATGGCAGTGTCAACATTCCGCCGCCATCACCAGGTTTAGGCCAGACGGGCAATGTCTCCGGAGAAACCATCCCTCCGGTAGCAACACCCGAAGAAAAGCCGGTCCTCACATTTGAGTCGCAGCAAGGCCCACTCTATGAGTACACGCTTGATAAAAGTGCCAAGCTGTCAATCAAGGTCAGTGCAACGACGGGCGATTGCTGGGTAAAAGTGATGGATAAAAGGAACGGCAAAGCCATTGGCGAAAAAGCGGGAAGAACGCTGAAAAAGGGCGAGGAAAATACGTATGAAGCGGAAACAACGGCCTACATCGTCGTCGGGAATCCGAAGTCCGCACAGGTGACGATTAACGATGCACCGGTTGACATGTCAAAGCTGACTTTTTTTCCTTCGAACATTTCGGTAAAGATAAAACAAGCTGAGTAGACGGAGAAAGGCGGTGTGATACCAGCCTTTTTCTGTTTTTGACACGTTACAGAGCCATATATTATACTGTATGAGTGTAATCTGGGCAGGTGTAATTAATTGGAGGAAAGCAAATGACGGAAAAAGCAGCACCGCGGGAGAAAGTCGCGATTGTAACGCTAGGATGCGAGAAGAATCTGGTAGATTCCGATATGATGGCTCATTTGATAGACGAGCGCGGGTATGAGCTGGTCGATGATCCGAATCAGGCTACAGTGGTCGTAGTGAACACCTGTGGCTTTATTGATGCAGCGAAAGAAGAGTCCGTCAATAAAATTTTGGATATGGCCGACTTGAAAGAGAAGGGCAAGCTAAAGTCGCTAGTCGTGGCCGGATGCCTGACGCAGCGCTATAAAGAAGATATTTTAAAAGAGATACCTGAGGTTGACGGAATTGTCGGCACCGGTGATTTTATGTCGATTACTGATGTCATTACCGATTCGCTTGCCGGTAAAAGGCCGGTTTTTGTCGGGAATCCGGTGTTCACCTATGAAGAAGTGGTGAAGCGGAGAGTCAAGCAGGGGACGTTTTCCGCGTATATCAAAATTGCCGAGGGATGTGACAACGCTTGCACATTTTGCAGCATTCCGCTCATGCGGGGAGCGTTCCGCAGCCGAAGCATCGAATCGATCGTCGAAGAAGCAGAGCACCTCGTGTCACAGGGCATTGTGGAAATCAGTCTGATTGCCCAGGATTCGACGAATTACGGAACGGATCTATACGATGGCAAACTCATGCTGCCCACGCTCTTGCGCAGACTGTCCGAGGTGGAGGGGCTCGGCTGGATTCGCCTCCATTACGCTTATCCCGGCTTTTTTAGCGATGAGTTGATCGAGGAGTTTGCGACGAACCCGAAAGTCTGCAAATACATCGATATGCCGCTGCAACATTCAGAAGATACGATTTTAAAGCGGATGCGCCGCCCTGGCAGACAGCGTGATACGCGGGAGCTCGTCAGCAAGATTCGCGCACAGGTGCCGGATGTCGCGCTGCGCACGTCGTTAATCGTCGGCTTTCCAGGCGAAACAGAAGAGGACTTTGCCAAGCTCTGTGATTTCGTCAAGGAAATCAAGTTTGACCGCTTGGGTGTCTTTACGTATTCCAATGAGGATGATACCCCTGCTTCCCGCCTGAAAGACCATATCGATGAAGAGCTGAAAGAAAAGCGGGCCAACATGATCATGGAGATCCAGCGGGAGATTTCAGCCGAGAAAAACGGCGAGCTGGTCGGCAAGGAGATTCCTGTCTTGATCGAACGCTACGAAGGCCGAAACGATATTTATGTCGGACGTTCCCAATATGACGCACCGGAAATTGACGGCGAGGTTTTTGTCAGCGGGTATCAAGGCGAGCTCGGAAAAATTGTGAAAGTGAGGATTACGCATTCGTATGAATACGACCTGGCCGGGGAGGTAGTGTAAGTGAATCTTGCCAACCGCATCACGCTTGTCCGAATTTTTCTTGTTCCCGTCGTCATGTTTTTTCTACTCGTCAAATATGAATTCGGCATCCTCTCGATCGGGCAATTCAGCATTACCTATAATGAAATCATTGCGGCCCTGTTCTTTATCCTGGCGGCCAGCACGGATGGACTGGACGGCTATATCGCCCGCAAGCGCAAGATCGTGACGAACCTCGGCAAGTTCCTCGACCCTTTGGCAGACAAATTGCTAATTTCCGCAGCGCTGATTTCTCTGGTAGAGATGCAGCGGCTGGAAGCGTGGATTGCGATCGTCATCATCAGTCGCGAATTTGCCGTGACTGGCCTTCGCATGGTCGCTGCGGCCGAAGGACATGTAATTGCTGCCAGTGCTCTTGGGAAAGTGAAGACCTGGGTGCAAATCATCGCGATCGTTCCCTTGATGATCCGCAACTTCCCTTTTGAGTACGTAGGGTTTCCCTTCTCGACAATTGCAAGCTGGGTAATGGTTGTCATCACAATCTATTCCGGATATGATTACTTTGCGAAGAATCGCCAAGTGATTAGCTATACGTAGCGATACATGGAAAAGATGGGGCTGAGAGAGAATGAAAGCGGAGATTGTTGCTGTTGGCACAGAGTTGCTGTTGGGACAAATTGCCAATACGAATGCGCAGTATTTGTCCAACAAACTGGCTGAAATCGGAGTAAATGTATACTATCATTCTGTCGTGGGTGATAATGTTGACAGGCTTTCCTTGATGATCGCCGAGACAGCCAAGCGTTCTGAGCTGGTCATCTTTACAGGCGGACTGGGGCCAACGCAGGACGATTTGACGAAGGAAACCGTCGCTGCTCACCTCGGCGTTGGCTTGGTCATGGACGACGACGCGATGAGCAAAATTGAGGCGTTTTTTGTGCAGCGCAAGACGAAGATGGCGGAGAACAACCGCAAGCAGGCGCTCGTCATCGAGGGCAGCGTCGTCTTCCCGAATGATCACGGCATGGCTCCGGGGATGGCCGTCAGGAAAAACGGAACAACCTATGTATTGCTGCCTGGTCCGCCGAGTGAGCTGTATCCGATGGTGGAGCAGTATGTGATGCCCTTTTTGATGCAGTTACTGCCGGGACAGCAGGTTTTTCACTCACGTGTGCTGCGCTTTTTTGGCATTGGCGAGTCTGCCCTGGAAGAGCGTTTATTAGACGTGATTGAAAAACAGACGAATCCGACTGTAGCTCCGTACGCAAAAGAGTTCGAGGTGATCTTGCGGATTACGGCTCGGGCTAAGACCATGGAAGAAGCGGAAGCGCTGATTGTTCCGGTGGAAGATGAAATACGTGAACGCGTGGGACAGTACGTGTACGCGGTTGGCGAAACATCACTGCATGAAGTGCTCTTTCAGACGCTTCGCGAACGCGGTGAAACGATTGCCTGTGCAGAAAGCTGTACGGGCGGGACACTGGCTTCGCTTTTGACTTCACTGGCTGGCAGCTCCAGTGTATTTGCCGGCGGCATCGTCTGCTACAGCAATCAAGCGAAGCATACGCTGCTTGATATTTCAAACGAGATTTTAGACACTGATGGGGCAATAAGTGAAACCGTTGCAAAACAACTGGCAGAGAATGTACGCGAGAAGCTCGGTGCGACACACGCGATCTCTGTTACGGGTGTGGCTGGACCTGGCACATCGGAGGGAAAACCGGTAGGACTGGTTTATATAGGTCTGGCCAGTGAAGGAATGCCGACGGAAGTCAAGCAGATTCAGTTGGCAGGACGCCGTCATGCGATCATCGGCCGCGCGGCGAAATTTGCGATGTTTTACGCGTTGCAACGCATAAAAGAAAGGTGAAACAACGATGACGATTTTTTCCGATTTTGCTTTACATAAAACGATTGTACAGGCTATTCACGACATGGGCTTTGAAGAGCCATCTCCGATTCAGGCAGCGTGCATCCCGAAAATTCTCGAAGGTGTGGACATGATCGGACAAGCGCAGACCGGTACGGGAAAAACCGCGGCGTTTGGCATTCCGTTGCTGGAGAAGATGACGCCGGCCAACCGGATCCAAGCGATCGTCCTGACGCCGACGAGAGAATTGGCCATCCAGGTGGCAGGTGAGCTGCGCCGGATTGCCAAGTACAAGAAAATCAAGACGCTGCCGATTTACGGTGGTCAGTCCATCACGCACCAGATCCGTGCACTGAAGCAAGGTGTTCAGGTTGTCATCGGGACGCCTGGACGCGTGTTGGATCATTTGCGCCGCAAAACGCTGCGCCTGGACAACGTCTCGATGCTGGTCTTGGACGAAGCGGATGAGATGCTTGACATGGGCTTTATTGAGGATATTGAAACGATCATCAATCACTTGAATGAAGAGCGGCAAACACTGCTGTTCTCGGCAACGATGCCGGTGGAAATCAAACGCCTGGCAACGCGTTACATGAAAAATCCTGAGACGGTTGCTGTAAGCCGGGAAGAAGTGACGGCGCCGCTGATCGAGCAGGTGTACTACAAAGTGTTTGAGCGCAATAAAGTGGAGAGCCTATGCCGCATTCTCGACAGTGAAGACGTCGATCTGGGGATAATTTTTTGCCGCACAAAACGCGGCGTAGACGAGCTGTCTGAGGTGCTGCAGGCACGCGGCTACCTCGCTGACGGTCTGCACGGCGACCTGTCGCAGGCACAGCGCGACAAAGTCATGAAAGCGTTCCGGGAAGGTACGATCGAGTTCCTCATTGCGACTGACGTGGCCGCCCGGGGAATTGACGTAGGCAATGTGTCGCACGTCATTAACTTCGATATTCCCCAGGATCCGGAAAGCTACGTGCACCGCATCGGCCGTACGGGGCGAGCAGGCCGCAAAGGCATCGCGATGACGCTGGTAACACCGCGGGAAATGCGGCAGATGATGATCATCCAGAAGCAAACCAAAGCTGCTGTCATTACCCGCAACGTGCCGACGCTGGAAGAGGTGGCTGAGCGCAAGCAGGAACAGCTGCGTGAACAGCTTGTCGAGCTGCTGGAGAGCAATGCCGTTGCAGAGATGTATGAAAAGGTCGTCGAAGGCTTGGCGCAGGAGTACTCCCTGGAAAAAATCGCTGCTGCAGCGCTTCATCTGGCGTTCCACAGTGAGCCGGGAGAGGGCGGAGAGCAGGAAGCGTACGACTTCGGGGAGACAGGTGCTGCCAAGGGCATGGTCCGTTTCTTCCTGAATGTAGGCCGCAATGCGAATCTGAAACCGCAGGATTTGGTCCGGGAAATTTCCGAGACGGTCGGCATCCCGGGAAAAGCGGTTGGGCGTATTGACATTTTTGAGAACTTTACGTTTGTCGAAGTGCCCGATGAAGTCGCGCCGTTCGTCTATGAAGCGCTGAGACAGACGCGGATCAACGGCAAGCGGATCAATATGGAGCCGGCTAAGCCGCGAGGTAAAAGGTAAGACAAGGCATGGGCAAGACGAAGTTTTCAAGCAGTTAGCGACGGTACAGCGATGCATTGCACCACTCCCCTTGTCGCTCGCCTGAGCGTTGAACGAGGAGACCGCCATGGACATACGTGCACGGCGGTCTTTTTGGCTGTTACCTGTTTTCGGAACACACGTGCGCATGCAGGGAAATGTGCACTTTGGGACAAAAAGCCGGGCGCAGATCCAAAGTGCGAATATTTGTTCGCAAAAAAAGCTTGGCAAAGGCTTCTATCTCATTGTATGATGAATACAAGAAGGAAACGAATTGAAAGGGAGTGTCAGTATTGTCAGATCGTCGTGCGGCATTAGAGAGTGCGTTGCGTCAAATAGAAAAACAGTTTGGTAAAGGTTCCATCATGAAATTGGGGGATATGGCTAACGTACAGATTTCCACGATTTCCAGCGGTGCATTAGCCCTTGATATCGCCCTGGGTGTTGGCGGTTTCCCGCGCGGCAGAATTATTGAAATCTTTGGTCCCGAGTCTTCAGGTAAAACGACAGTAGCGCTGCATGCGATTGCCGAAGTGCAAAAGCAAGGCGGACAAGCAGCGTTCATCGATGCGGAGCACGCACTCGACCCTGTTTATGCGGCCAAGCTCGGCGTCAATATCGAGGAGCTCCTGCTCTCCCAGCCGGATACCGGTGAACAGGCGTTGGAAATCGCTGAGGCGCTCGTCCGTTCGGGAGCAGTTGACATCATCGTCGTCGACTCCGTCGCAGCACTCGTACCGAAAGCAGAGATTGAAGGCGAGATGGGTGACTCGCACGTCGGCTTGCAAGCACGACTGATGTCACAAGCGCTCCGCAAGCTCTCAGGGGCTATCAATAAATCAAAGACGATTGCGATTTTCATCAACCAGTTGCGTGAAAAGGTAGGCGTCATGTTCGGCAATCCGGAAACGACTCCAGGTGGACGCGCCTTGAAGTTCTACGCCAGCGTTCGCTTGGATGTGCGGAAAGCGGAGAGCATTAAATCCGGTAACGATGTAGTTGGTTCCAAAACGAAAATCAAGGTTGTCAAAAATAAAGTCGCTCCGCCATTCAAGACGGCTGAGGTGGACATCATGTACGGCGAAGGCATTTCGCGAGAAGGCAGCATCCTCGATATCGGCGCCGAGATCGATGTCGTCGCCAAGAGCGGTGCATGGTATTCGTTTAACGATGAGCGCCTTGGCCAGGGCCGGGAAAACTCCAAGCTGTTCCTGAAAGAAAATCAGGAGATAGCGGAACAAATCGAGGCGAAAGTACGCGAATACTACAGCCTGAATCCGAACTCGGTACCGGCTGGTGAAGCTGTAATCGATCCTGAACAGGACGAAGAGCCCGTGTTTGACTTAGACTAGAGCATACGTAACAGCCTGTCGGTATTCGGCAGGCTGATCCTTTTATCTATACATATATGCGAGCTTACAATTGCTAGTCTGGCTCGGTATGAAGGATGCATTTTCCATCGGGTGTGTGCAGCATAGCCGGTACCGGCATAGACCCGTCAGAAGGAGTGGGGAAGATGGAGGGCGGAACGATTACCGCGATTCATCAGGACAGTAAAAATAAACGCAGATACCACGTCTACATCAATGATGCGTTTGCATTCGACATCCATGAAGACGTAATGGTCAAGTACGCTCTCTGGAAGGGAAAAGAGGTTGATCCCGAGCTGGGGAAAGAGATCCTCGCCGTAGAAGAGCAGAACAAGGCTTATCAGGCGGCGTTGCGCTATTTGGGAATCAGGCCGCGGACAGCACGCCAGCTGGAAAAGTATTTGCTCGACAAGGAGTTTGCCAAAGACCTGGTACACGCTGTACGTCAGCTGTGTGAGGAGCAAGGATACATTGACGACCGTTCATTCGCCAAAATGTGGGTCAAGGAGCGATTGCTGACCAAAGCCAAAAGCCCGTTCGTCCTGCAAATGGAACTGAGGCAGAAAGGCGTGCCCCAAGAATATATCAATGAGGCATTGGAACAGATTAAAAGCGACGAAGAACTTGCCGCAGCCCGAAAACTGGTCGCGAAGAAGGTGAGACACGCAGACGAGCCAATCGATTATGAGACAGAGCGAAAATTGCTCGCCATGCTGATGCGAAAAGGCTTCTCCTCAGATGTTATCGGACGGATCAGACGAGAGCTGAGAAGGTTCCAGGAGTAGATTTTACGGTAAATGCTGGAAGTGATCATGGCCTGCTTCTTGACAAGCCTTAGCAGCAAATAATAAAATAGGTTTGTATTTGTGGTGTTTCATATTCATTCGCTGTTTCATTTGCTAATTCGTAGTGGAAAAACTGAAAAACCGTGCAAACCGTACGGGATTCAGCGGACCGAGTAGCATCGGTCTTGTTTTTTAGGCTCTTCTTTATGTGAAACGACAACGTAGACGGTACAGCGCGGCGTTTTCATAAAGCTGGAAAGGATCGCTTGCGGTCAGCGCTTTGTCCTCTGGCCAGAGGGGATAAAACGATTTGCCGTACAATAGTGAGAACGTTCCCAAGGAGTCTATGTGTGACCTGCTCAGTGACACCGGGTATTGTCGCCTTGTGAGGATGTGCAGTGTTATCAAACAGGAATAACGAGTGCTTGGAAAGCGGGGAGATGTTACAAAGAAGGAGGTGAAAAAGACGATACTATGAGTATTTTATTAAATCCTATTGTGATTATTATATTGCTCGTCGTACTTGTAGTTGGCTTTGCAGTGGGGTACTTCATGCGCAAGTCATTTGCCGAAGCCAAGATCTCCAGTGCTGAAGAAGCTGCCAAGCAGATCGTTGAAGAAGCGAAACGCGATGCGGAAGCGGTCAAAAAAGAGAAAATTCTCGAGGCAAAAGACGAAGTGCACAAATTGCGTTCGGAAGCAGATAATGAAATCCGCGAGCGGCGTAATGAAATTCAGCGCCAGGAGCGACGCATTCTGCAAAAAGAAGAATCTCTCGACAAGAAGCTGGAACAGCTCGAACGCAAAGAGGGAGATTTGGTAGAGCGCGAAAAGGCAACCAGCGAGCTACAAAGTAAAGCTGAGCAATTATATAAAGAGCAAGTAGCAGAATTAGAACGGATTTCCGGTTTGACGCAAGAAGAAGCAAAAACCATTATCTTGTCAAATGTAGAGAATACCGTCCGCCACGAAATGGCGATCATGATCAAAGAGATAGAGACGCAAGCAAAAGAGGAAGCAGACAAAAAAGCTCGAGAAATTATTTCGACAGCGATTCAGCGCTGCTCCGCAGACCACGTTGCAGAGACTACCGTCTCTGTGGTCACTTTGCCTAATGATGAAATGAAAGGCCGGATCATTGGCCGCGAGGGCCGAAATATCCGCGCTCTGGAAACATTGACGGGAATCGATTTGATTATTGATGATACGCCTGAAGCGGTCATCCTCTCAGGCTTTGATCCGATTCGTCGAGAAATTGCCAAAACCGCTCTCGATAAGCTCGTAGCCGATGGTCGCATCCATCCGGCCAGAATCGAGGAGATGGTTGACAAGGCTCGACGTGAGGTAGATGAGCGTATTCGCGAATACGGGGAGCAGGCAACATTTGAGACGGATGTTCATGGGTTGCATCCGGATTTGATCAAGATTTTGGGACGTTTGCGTTACCGTACGAGCTATGGACAAAATGTGCTGAAGCATTCTATGGAAGTAGCGCATCTCACCGGTCTGATGGCTGCCGAGATGAAAGAAGATGTCAAATTGGCCAAACGCGCCGGTCTCTTGCACGATATCGGAAAAGCGATTGACCATGAAGTTGAAGGCTCTCATGTGGAAATTGGCGTAGAGTTGGCCAAAAAATACGGTGAGCACCCTGTTGTCATCAACAGTATTGCATCCCATCACGGGGATACGGAGCCAACCTCTGTCATCTCCATGCTGGTCGGCGCGGCTGACGCACTTTCCGCAGCCCGTCCGGGAGCTCGACGTGAAACGTTGGAGACGTACATCAAACGTCTCGAGAAGCTCGAAGAGATCTCCGAGTCATTCGAAGGTGTTGAAAAATCGTATGCCATTCAAGCGGGTCGCGAGATTCGCGTGATGGTCCAGCCTGAAAAGGTTGACGATGCGGAAGCCGTACGATTAGCGAGAGATATTACCAAGCGAATTGAAAATGAACTCGATTACCCAGGTCATATCAAGGTTACAGTTATCCGGGAAACCAGAGCAGTCGAGTACGCAAAATAAAGTGGCGTTTGCCACTTTATTTATTTCTCTCCTTTACTTCCCGTTATATTTGTACATACTCTATATAGAAGGAAACGTGTTGAATGAGGTGGATCGAATGAATATCAAGTTGTTGTTTTTCGGAGACATTGTCGGCTCGCAGGGAAGAGAATGGGTAAAAGAATACTTGCCGCGCTTGAAGCGAAAATACCAGCCGACGTTCGTCGTAGCCAACGGTGAAAACTCGGCGAACGGTCGGGGGATTACGGAGAAAATTACCAAAGAGTTGTTTGAAGCCGGTATTCAGGCGATTACGCTGGGAAACCATACGTGGGACAATAAAGAGATCTTCGATTTTATTGATCGTGAAGAACGGATGATCCGCCCCGCTAACTTTCCCGCAGGGACACCAGGAAAAGGGATTACCTTTATCAAAAGCGGTGAACATGAACTGGCCGTCCTCAACGTGCAAGGACGTGCATTCCTGCCGCCGCTGGATTGTCCGTTTCTCGCGGCTGACCAATTGATCGAACAGGCGAAAAAGCGGACCCCGTTTATTTTCCTTGATTTTCATGCGGAAGCCACTTCGGAAAAGCAAGCGATGGGCTGGTATACGGACGGTCGGGTAAGCGCGGTTGTAGGAACGCACACACATGTGCAGACGGCCGACGAGCGGGTACTGCCGAAGGGAACAGGCTATTTGACGGATGTGGGCATGTGCGGACCGGCAGACGGGATTCTCGGCATGGAACGGGAAGCGGTCATGAAAAAGTTCCTCACACAGCTGCCGGTACGATTTGAAGTAGCGACCGGCCATACGCAGCTCAATGCTGTGCTGTTTACGCTGGAGCGAGGCACTGGCAAAACACTCAAAATCCAGCGCATCCGTATTGACAACGATAATCCGTTTGTGGAATAGTACAATTGGATTTGAATTTTTAGAATTTTTATTTTGTTTCATGCAGGAATTTTTGGGGGGTACGCGAATATCATTCTAATATCAAGCAGTATTCCTATCAGACGGGAGGTTAAAAAAGGATGGAAGTATTAAAGGTTTCAGCAAAATCTAACCCCAACTCCGTTGCCGGTGCCCTTGCAGGAGTCCTTCGCGAACGCGGAGCAGCCGAGATCCAAGCCATTGGGGCTGGGGCGCTTAACCAAGCAGTGAAAGCAGTAGCAATCGCACGAGGGTTCGTAGCGCCTAGTGGTGTTGATTTGATTTGCATTCCAGCCTTTACCGACATTGTGATTGATGGTGAAGAACGTACTGCGATCAAATTGATCGTAGAACCGAGATAACTCCCTGATGTTTTACCCCCGGCAATTATGTTCAGCTTTTTCATTGGAATTTTTACTAGAGGCACAGAAGCACCCCGCCTGTTTATTCGTGGAATGAACAGGTTTTTTCATGCCAAAAAACAAAAAAACGTCTCAATGCTTGCAGGGAAGGAAAAATGGGTAGTAGAAAGAAGGATGAACGGACGTCTTGATGAAGTAGAATGAACAACGCCCAAGCGTTTACCACAAAAAAGGAGCGAATGAACATGCACGTTTTTGATACGCATTGCGACACGGTGTACAAGTTGTGGGAAAACCGCGAATTATCCTTTACAGAGGAAGACGAACGGTTGGAAGTAGGGCTGCCGCAAATGGAACGCGGCAATGTGCTCATACAGATATTTGCCATCTATGTATCCGACAGGACGCATTATGCGGCGCGATACCAAACGGCGTTGGAAATGATCGAAGTGTTTTACGAAAAAGTAGCCCCGGCGGTAAAACCGATTTTATCCCGTGCCGATCTGGACGATTGTGTATTAAATAACCGGAAAGGGGCTATTCTGTCTATTGAAGGGGCAGAGCCGATCGCAGACAGTCTGGACCACCTGCGCATCCTCTATCGATTGGGCGTACGTGCGATGGGACTGACCTGGAATTTCCGCAACGCAGTAGCCGACGGGTGCCTCGAGCCGCGAGCAGGAGGGCTTTCGCTCTTTGGTCGGCAAGTGATCGAAGAAATGAACAAGCTGGGGATGGTCGTGGATGTTTCTCACCTGGCAGAGCCAGGCTTCTGGGATACGGTCGAGCTTTCCAGCGCCCCCATCATCGCTTCGCACTCCAATACAAAACGGTATTGCGACCATCCTCGCAATCTGAATGACGAACAAATTCGCGCGCTCATCCAAAAAGACGGCGTGATGGGCATGGTGTTCTATCCGCCATTCGTGACGACGGAAGCGCGAGAGTCGGAGATTGATGATATTCTTCGCCATCTGGAGCACGTCTGTGAGCTTGGAGGGGTAAATCACGTCGGCTTTGGCTCCGATTTTGACGGGATTGACCAATACGTCAAAGGGATAGCAAAAGCAGAGCAATACCCGCATTTGGTGGAAGCGCTGTTAAAGCGCTATAAAGAGGATGAGGTCAAGCAATTCATGAGCGGAAACTGGTTGCGTGTTTTTCGAAACGTGCTAAAATAAAGTCGAGCGGACCATTAATGTACCAAGTTCAACTTTCGAATGGTTCTAAAACTAATTTAAGTAAAAAGACTTGCAATTTCGAGAGTGTAGGACTACAATTGGTCTAGCTTATTCACACTATGTTCACATCTCATCTGTTCCTCTTTGACGAGGGAAAAAATGCCGACTGCAAGCGGTCACATCGAGATTTATGAAGAACGTCGAAGTACGTTATGCCGATCCAAAAGGGACGTTTTTCACTGAGCAAGCGACTTGTGAGGTTTTGGGCATTTTTGTGATGCGATTGGGCAGGTTGGTTTTCTCACAGTCACTAAAGGGGTGGAATTTGAATGATTAGTCAACTTTCTTGGAAAGTTGGAGGACAGCAAGGGGAGGGCATCGAGAGTACGGGCGAGATTTTCTCCATGGCGATGAACAGAATGGGTTACCATCTGTACAGCTACCGCCATTTCTCGTCTCGGATCAAAGGTGGCCATACCAACAACAAAATTCGCGTCAGTACGCAACCGCGCCGTGCCGTTTCCGATGACCTGGACATCTTGGTTGCCTTTGATCAGGAAACGATTGATTTGAACGCACACGAGCTGCGCGAGGGCGGCGTCATTATCGCCGACGCAAAATTTAGCCCAAAACTGCCGGATGGATTGAAACCAGTACGTTTGCTAGTCGTTCCTTTGTCGCAAATTGCTGATGAATTAGGCACTTCCCTGATGAAGAACATGGTGTCGATCGGGGCATCGAGTGCGATTTTGGGAATTGCTGTTGATAGCTATCGAAATATTGTTGAAGATATGTTCCTCCGCAAAGGGGAAAAAGTTGTCGAGAAAAATATGGATGCCATTCGCCGCGGCTTCGACTTCGTCAATGAACTGACAGGCGGGCAGCTGCCTGAGTTCAAGCTGGAAAAAGCGGAAGGCGGCAAGCGTCTCTTTATGATCGGTAACGATGCGGTCGCGCTTGGTGCACTTGCAGCGGGCTGTCGCTTCATGCCTGCTTATCCGATTACGCCGGCTTCCGAGGTCATGGAGTACCTGATCAAGCGACTGCCGAAATTTGGCGGTACGGTTATCCAGACGGAAGACGAGATCGCTGCCATTACAATGGCCATCGGGGCGAACTACGCTGGTGTGCGTGCTCTGACGGCATCTGCCGGTCCTGGGCTCTCGTTGATGATGGAAGCGATCGGTTTGGCAGGGATGACAGAGACGCCAGTCGTCATCGTCGATACCCAACGCGGCGGTCCATCAACAGGTCTGCCAACCAAGCAGGAACAATCTGACGTGAATGCAATGATTTACGGGACACATGGGGAAATCCCGAAAGTGGTCATGGCGCCAAGTACGGTGGAAGAGTGCTTCTACGACGCCGTAGAAGCGTTTAATATAGCGGAGGAATACCAAGTGCCTGTCATTTTGATGACGGACTTGACGCTTTCTCTCGGCAAGCAGACGGCTGTACCGTTTGATTTTAGCCGTGTGCAAATTCGCCGGGGAAAGTTGTTGACTGGCCAAGCGCTGCCTGAGCGTGAGCAAAATGACTTGTTCTTGCGCTACGAGGTGACGGAAGACGGCGTGTCTCCGCGTCCGGTTCCGGGCCAAAAATACGGCTTGCACCATGTCACCGGTGTCGAGCACGCTGAATCCGGCCGCCCGTCTGAATCAGCCGGCAACCGTAAACAGCAAATGGATAAACGCATGCGCAAATTAAACAACCTCATGGCTTCCTTCCCGAACCCGGTGCTGTTGGAAGCGCCGCACAATGAGTCGGACGTGCTGATCGTTGGAATCAATTCGACAGGTGGCACGATTGAAGAAGCGAGAGAGCGTCTGGAAAAAGACGGCCTGAAAGTAAACCACGCGCAAATTCGGTTGATCCATCCGTTCCCGACGGACGTCATCAAGCCTTATGTCGATAAAGCAAAGCAAGTCATTGTCGTTGAGAACAACGCGACCGGTCAGATTGCAAACTTGTTGAAGTTGCATGTAGGTTCGGCTGATAAAATTGATTCTATATTGAAATATGATGGGAATCCGTTCTTGCCATCAGAAGTTTACAATGGAGTAAAGGGGCTGATCAAGCATGGCAACTATGAAAGAGTTTCGCAATAACGTAAAACCTAACTGGTGCCCTGGTTGCGGAGATTTCTCAGTACAAGCTGCGATTCAGCGGGCGGCTGCCAACATTGGGCTCGAGCCTGAACAACTGGCAATTATTTCCGGTATCGGCTGCTCCGGTCGTATTTCAGGATATATCAACTGCTACGGCTTTCACGGCGTACACGGCCGTTCTTTGCCAATCGCCCAAGGCGTGAAAATGGCAAACCGCGAGCTGACAGTCATCGCATCCGGCGGTGACGGCGACGGCTTCGCGATCGGGATGGGGCACACTGTGCATGCGATCCGCCGCAACATGGACATCACCTACATCGTCATGGACAACCAGATTTACGGTCTGACCAAAGGGCAAACTTCGCCTAGGTCGGCTACAGGCTTTGTGACCAAATCAACGCCTGCCGGATCGATCGAACAGGCGATATCCCCTGTCGAAGTAGCTTTGTCTGCCGGCGCTACCTTTGTAGCCCAATCGTTCTCCAACGATTTGAAAGGGCTGACGGAGCTGATCGAGCAAGGCATTCAGCACAAAGGCTTCTCTTTAATCAACGTATTCAGCCCCTGTGTAACCTATAACAAGGTAAATACGTATGACTGGTTCAAGGAGCATGTCGTTCGCGTGGAAACACTCGAGGGATACGATCCGACCGACCGGATTAAAGCGATGTCCTTCTCGATGCAGAACAATGGCCTGCTGATGGGCCTGATCTACCAGAACAAAGAGCAAAAATCATACGAACAGCTTGTACCGGGCTTTAAAGAACAAGGTCTGGCAAATCAAGACATCAATATGTCCGAAGAAGATTTCGCCAAGCTGGTTGCCGAATTTGCGTAAAGCGACCTGGCAAATGAAAAACCTCTCCAACTGTGAGAGGTTTTTCATTTTTTGCGGAATTTTAAATGCCGGAGGGGCGGGGGCCAGCTTGCGTTTTTCCACTGGCGATACAGCAGCATGAGCAAAAAAATGATGACAATCTGCCCAAACAGCGGGTAGAGAAAGGAGAGCAGTGAACTAAAGCCAATGAAGCTGACAAAGTAGCAAACGACCAAAATAAACAGGATCAACAGCGATGTGGACAGGACGAGAAAGCGCTGCAGCTGTTGGGCGAGACCGTACACATTGGCGATCAGCGTGGAAAAGATCTCGGCGTACACGAGCAAGGTAAAGAGAATCGACATGCCTCTGCCCGACCCGGATAACAGGTAAATCATCGGCATATCTGCTTGCTGGATCTCTGGCATGTGCGTACGAATCGACAGGTAGCCTAACAGAAGCAAAAGCCCGATACCTAATCCGCCGAGGACGCCGCCGTAAATAAGCGGGCCTTCGCGCTTGCTTTCTTTTCCGATCGGGACAAGGACGGCCTGTGCTAGCGCAACGTTGAGTGACACGTAGTATAAGGGTGATGAAATCCAGACGAGGGGACGTACCGACTCTACGAGTACGCCGTCGTCAAGCAAAGGCTCCCATGGCTTCACATGATGAATAAAAATATAGCACGTGAAGGCGATCAAGAGCGGGACGAACACACTGTTTACAGAATGAATGGCGTGCAACCCTCGGTGAGCGACAAGGTAAATGCAAATCATCGTCAGCCAGATGCCCGCCTGACTGGGGAATTGAAACGTCTCGATGAACACGGCACCTGATGCTGCAAGCATGACGGAAGTCGTACCCAGCAGCACGATCAGCAATAAGACATGGAAGAGCAGGCCAAGCGTCTTCCCGAATAAATACGCACTGATATCCTGATACGAACGGGCCTGAATCCGGTGAGAGACGAGCATGACCTGTGTTCCCGCCCAGGTAAACAGGAGCGTCGCCAGCAAAATTCCGATCAACCCTTGTACACCGTACTGGACAAAAAAAACGAGAAGCTCTTTTCCCGAAGCAAAGCCTGCGCCGACGACGGTTCCGATAAAGGTAAATGCAATCTGCCAAGAAAGCTTCCAATCGTTTTGCATTCCCGACCTCCTGTCCCATCTTAGTACAATCTATGAAAGGGGCCAGGAATTCATGCGCCAATGAACGAAACTTGCTTTACCAGCCAAGAAAGCCTACATTGGAAAAAAGAGAGTAAATGGAAAGGTAGGGATGAAAAGATGTTACCGAACGTTTTGGAAGTAGCGCGTCGCCTGATACGTGAGCGAATTGCAGAAGGGGAAACCGTTGTCGATGCGACGATGGGAAATGGCAACGATACGTTGTTTCTCGCCCAGCTGGTCGGTGCAGGAGGCAGAGTCATTGCTTATGATATACAGCCTGAAGCTGTCGAGAAAACGAGCGCCCGTCTGGAGCGGGAGGGCGTCCGAGAGTGGGTTGAGCTGCGGCTGGCCAGCCATGAAGAAATCGGGAAAATCGAAGAGCCGGTTGGTGCGATCATGTTTAATCTGGGTTATTTGCCCGGCGGCGACAAAACGGTGACGACCACTGCGGAGAGTACAATTCGTGCGATCCAAGCGGGGCTGGCTCGATTGCGGCCGGAGGGAATCATGACGATTATGGTTTATTGGGGGCATCCCGCTGGTGTTAAAGAAAAAGATGCAGTGGAGGCATTGTGTGAAAGCCTGGATCAATCGCAGGTGCTTGTGCTGAAATACCAATACGTCAACCAGCAAAATCAGGCCCCGTTTCTGTTGGCAATTGAGCGGCGATAACGAAATGTCCTCCCTGTATGAACTTTTGTATTTGTTTTTGCAATTATGTCTTTGTCATATGGACACAGAAAAGTTCCCTGTGGTATTCTACTCGTAAGGAAACCGCTGTCAACTTGCGTAAGAGAGGTAGAGTAGAATGGGAACTTCAATGAAAGCAATTGTCAAGCAACACGCTGGCCCTGGAGCAGAGTTGAAACAGGTGCCAATTCCGCAAATCGGCCCGCATGAGGTTCTCATACAGGTAAAGGCCACATCCATTTGCGGTACGGATGTCCACATCTATACCTGGGACGCCTGGGCCGAAAGCCGTGTGAAGGCACCAATGGTATTTGGCCATGAATTTAGCGGAATTGTCGTTGATGTCGGGAGTGAAGTGGCAGGCATCGAGCTTGGCGACCATGTTTCTGCCGAAACGCATATCGTCTGCCATCAATGCCTGCAATGCCGTACCGGGCAGTACCACATCTGCCAAAATACGCAAATCCTCGGTGTCGATTTCTCCGGATGCTTTGCTGAATTCGTCAAAATGCCTGCCGAAAACATCTGGAAGAATCCGGAAGAAATGCCGTTTGAACACGCGTCCATTCAAGAGCCGATGGGCAACGCTGTCCATACCGTTTTGGCTGGTCCTGTGTCAGGAAAAACCGTTGCCGTCGTCGGTTGCGGTCCGATTGGACTCATGGCTGTCGCTGTGGCCAGAGCTTCAGGTGCGACCGATGTCATTGCTATGGACATTAATCCGTATCGGCTTGAGCTGGCCAAACGCGTATTCGCTTCGCTGACGATCCACACACAGCAGGAAGACCCCGTAAAAACAGTCATGGAACGCACGGGTGGAACAGGTGTAGAGGTCGTCTGCGAAATGTCTGGTCACCCGGTAGCGATCCAGCAATCGCTGGAAATGCTCACAAACGGTGGCAGAATGTCGATTCTCAGCTTGCCGACCAAGCCGGTACAGCTTGATATTACGAATCAAATTGTTTTCAAAGGCGTAACGGTTCAAGGGATTACGGGCCGGAAAATGTTTGAAACCTGGAGACAGACATCCAGCTTCTTGCATTCCGGACAGGTGGATGTAACGCCGCTCTTAACCCATACACTTCCATTAGAGGAATTCGCGCAAGGCTTTGATTTGATGATTGCCGGTCAATGTGGAAAGGTAGTCCTAATTCCGTAAGGGAGGTCTTTTGATGAAGGGGTTTGAATATTTGCAGGATGAGCTGGATCAGCTCAGGAAAAAGGGAACGTTTCGCGATTTAGTGGAAATCGAAAGCGATCAAGGCGCGCGCGTCATGATCGAAGGGCGAGAAGTCATTCAGCTCTCCTCCAATAACTATCTTGGCCTGACTACTCATCCGCGCCTGAAGGCAGCAGCATTGCAGGCTGTGGAAAAGTTCGGCGCCGGGACGGGTTCCGTTCGCACCATCGTCGGTACATTCAGCATGCATCAGGAGCTGGAGAAGCGCTTGGCTGAATTCAAGCATACCGAAGCTGCACTCGTGTTTCAATCCGGCTTTACCGCAAACGTAGGGGTGCTCAGCAGCCTTCTGGATGAACGCGATGTAGTGATTTCCGATGCCCTCAACCATGCGTCGATCATCGACGGGATTCGCCTGACCAAAGCGGCACGACGGATTTACCAGCACAGCGATATGGCAGATCTGGAAAAAGCGCTGCAGGAAACGGGCAGCTACCGCAAGCGGCTGATCGTCACAGACGGCGTCTTTTCGATGGATGGAGATGTCGCGAGACTGCCTGAAATCGTCGAGCTGGCCGAACAATACGATGCGCTTGTCATGGTAGACGACGCTCATGCAAGCGGCGTTTTTGGGCGCAATGGCAGAGGGACGGTCGATCATTTTGACCTGAACGGACGGGTACATATTCAAGTCGGGACGCTCTCCAAAGCGATAGGCGTGCTTGGCGGCTATGTCGCCAGTACACAAGCGGTCCGCGACTATCTGATCCACCGCGCCCGCCCCTTCCTGTTCAGCACCTCTCATCCGCCGGCAGTCACAGCCGCATGTCATGCCGCTATCGATGTCCTGCTGGATGAGCCTGAGCTGATTGACAAGCTGTGGGCGAATACCCGGTTTTTCAAAAACGGTCTGCAACAGCTCGGCTTTAACACAGGGCACAGCGAATCGCCGATAACACCGGTTATTGTCGGTGAAGCGGCATTGGCCATGAAGTTTTCTGACCATCTCTTGCAAGCGGGCGTGATGGGCACTGGCATAGGGTTTCCGACAGTAGCGGAAAATGCTGCGAGAGTAAGGACGATCGTGACGGCAGCCCATTCTACAGAAGATCTGCAAACTGCACTTGACGTTTTTGCATCGGTTGGAAAATCGTTGCAGATTATTTAATAGGCCGGTAAACGAGCAAAATAGGCAGTCCTCCACACCTGTACGCTCATACCCTATGAGTAAACAGGATATAGTCTCTTTGGACCGTGGGAGGGAAATGCGTGAAGAAGATTGGGATAATCCTGGATTTGGCAATCATGCAAAACGCCATTCGCGGACGTGAAAGCTATGAGCATATCGAGCAGTATGTGGTTACAGGAAAAAAACTGGGGATGGAACCGGTTTTTTTTCATCCAACCGATGTGAACTTTCATAAGGGGACCGTTCGCGGATACGTGTGGAAAGAAAGCAAACTGAAGCCGAAACGATGTCCGATCCCGGCAGTCATGCACAATCGTGTCTTGAGCGGTAATCCCAGAGTTAGAAGCGATTTAAAGCGTCTCAGCAAAAAAGGGAAAATGTTCAACGGGATTGTGGTGCGAAATAAAGAACGGGTCCATCATCTATTCTGGAAGAACCCCGAATTGCGCAAGTACTTGCCGGAAACAGCCAGGTTTTCCCAGAGCACAATGCGTGCCATGCTCGACCGCTATCCGCTCATTTACGTTAAGCCGGCGATCGGCTCAGTGGGGATTGGCGTGGTCAGGATTGAGCGCCAGGGTGACCGCTTTCACTTTTTCTCATCAAAAAAGAGACGAGTCTACACGAGAGCACGGCTGGAGGCGGAGCTGATGAAATGGGTAGGAGGTCGGCGTTTTTTGATCCAACAGGGCATTTCATTGGCTACGTACGATGGCCGTACCTTTGATATTCGCGTATCCGTGCAGAAAGACGGTACGCGAGAGTGGAGGGTCTCGGGCATGGTCGCAAAGGTTGCCAATCCGAAAAATAAGCTGAGCAATCTGTCCAGGGGCGGGGAAGCAGTAGCCATCGATAAAGTGCTGGCCCGCTTGTTCGACGAAGATACCATTCAGAAAGTGAAGGAGCAGATTGAGCACGCCGCCATTCGCCTTGCCCGCCAGTATGGACGGCACTTCTCGTCATTGGCCGACCTGGGACTGGATATGGGCATCGATAAGAAAGGCAATCCTTACTTGATTGAAGCGAATGTGCGCGATCAACGGTATTCCTTCTACAAAGCGGGGGAATGGGAGATGTTTAAGCGGACATACAGCACACCGCTGGAGTATGCCCGCACCCTTTACAAGCATTGACGATTTAGCTGAAAGAGCTATGCACGGGTTTCTTAGCGGACGTGCACGGCCGAGGAAAAAACGAAGGCTTCGCCGTCTTGGGCGGGGCCTTCGTTTTGGTTGTGGAGGCAAACAGAACGCTGGACGCAGCCGTTCGCCTTAACCGTCCAGTCAGGGTAGAAAACCGGTGGCGAATCAAATCCTTATTGCTTGCGGAAATATTGATAAACCAGTGCCAAAATCGACCTGCGCGTCAAAATTCCGACGAAAACGCCATTTGCATCTTCAATACATACATACGGGTGGTTGATGGAAAGTTCCAACGCTTTGAGAAAGTAATCATCTTCGCTCATGTGCGGAATATTGCTGTCCATCACTTCTTCAACAAAGCGGCCATCCAGTTGTTCGTATTCGATCCGTTCCAGTCCGAGGATGCTCTCGAGGATCATCGTTTTGCTGATTTGACCTTGTATTTTATATGCGGAGTCAAGCACAGGCACTGCGGAATAGCGTGACTTAATCAAGACGAGGAGGGCGTGTTCAAGCGAGTTTCCCAATTGGACATGAGCCACTTTCGAAGCGGGTATGATCAGTTCCTTTATTTTATTTTGCAGCAATACATTTGTTTCGTTATTCATATACTCACCTGCCAAACGAAGATTAAATGCGGTTGGGAAAAGCGGGTCTCTTCTATAGTAACGTATTACGTAGCAGACGGAAAGGGAAAGAATACAGATCAGCCAAAAATCCAAAGGGATTCTGTGCGCCCAAAGCCTGTGCAGCCGG
Organism: uncultured Brevibacillus sp.; assembly: GCA_946402065.1. Lineage (GTDB taxonomy): Bacteria > Bacillota > Bacilli > Brevibacillales > Brevibacillaceae > Brevibacillus_D. The sequence goes on from CAMIVR010000003.1 coordinate 75,185, forward strand.
GCAAAAAAAATACCTAGCGTTAGCTGCTAGGCATCATATCGAGGTGTGGAACAGTAGTCCCATGATTAGTATGCATTGCTTTTCCGTTTCATACATTAGGAGTTTTCAGGAAAACCGGTTGTTCTTTGCGCTGGCGCTTCCACCGGCTCGGCAGTGTGCTCGTAAAGACAAAAATGCTCAACGGCGCTGTGACGGCGAACAAACCGATAATCAACATGGATGTCGGCCAATTCAACCGATAAATTACGTAGCTCTCCAGAAGGAACAGCACCAGCGGGTGAAGCAAGTAGATGGCAAAATTGTATTTAGCCACTACGGCCAGTCTGTCACCAAGCACAGGCAGCTTGCCCATAAAAGCGGAGAGCGGGTAAAAGGCGAAAATAATGGCACTTGTATACAAGAAGTAGAGCGGAGCGAAAATATCCAGCCCTTCGGCATAGGTAAGTGTTCCGGACAGAAAGCTGACGATGTAATAGGTGCTGATGCCAAGAACGAGGATAAGAGCGCCGTACCAGAACTTGTTGGTTATCTTCCGCCATTTTTCAACAAACAATCCCGCATATGCACCGAGGGTGAAGTAGAACACGTACATATACACATGTGAATTGGAATATTTGTACAGAGCCTGTACCGCTTGCAAGAATACGGATGCGTCCCAGTCGATTGAGGCAGTTGTAAATAAATAGTTGACCGCCATGTAGAATACGAGCTGCAAAACAAATACGGCACTCAGCAGCGGCAAGCGCAGGTAGCGCTCAATCGGCTTTTTAAACAGCATAAAGAACAGATTAAGTTGTATAAATAGCGGAATGTAGTACAAATGGTAGAACGAGCTGCCCGTAAACAGACTGTGGGCAAAATGCGGGAACAGCACACCCGGATCAAACGTCTGGTACATGAAATACGTGTAGATAGCCGTCCATGCCATGTAAGGCAAAATGATGTTCTTCCAGCGCTTCTTCCAGAACTTTTGCCAGTCTATCGGCTTGTTTTTGTACCAGTAAAACAGCAGCATTCCGGTAGCGAAGATGAACAAGGAACGGCCAAAGCGGAGCAGGATGATAGACAGGGCTTCGAAGTTGTAGTTGCCCGGGAAGTCATCCTGTGCTGCGAGAAAAAAACCAAGGATATGGATAAGCAAGACGGTTAGCGCTCCGAATACAAAGAAGGCATTCAGGTCGCGAAACGATCCTCTGCGATTTGTAGACATAACAGTACGCATACTCCTCTTAACGTAGTCATCTATTTCTCAACGGGTAAGCGCCATGCAGGATCTGCTAGCTGCTGATGGGTACATGCAAACAGCCCCAGGCGGTCTTGAAGGTGCTGTCTGGCTGATTCGATTTGCTCGGCTGTGACGGTAAGCGGTGCGAATTCAATCTGCCAGTGTTGACACAACCCTTGAAATAGATGCTGTTTTACTTCCGTCGTCGAAACGAAGCGATTTGCACACTCGGACAGGCTTGTCACAGTCGTTCCGTCGATCGACGGTATCGGCCGGTTCGCCGTCATCTCTTGAAGTCCGGCGATGTGGTAAAATCGTTCCATCAGGCTGCCGCGCTCACCGGGCTCGACGTTGATGCACAGCTGCAAAATCGAGCCGTGTCTGGTACGGCGCTGTGCCATTCCGCCGATTTTCTTACCTGCGAGCGCAAAGTCGTAATCGCCTACACAGTACGATCCGGTTACTTCGCCAATCTTAATGTGCCCAAATGGCTTCAATCCAATTTCCAGCATGTCAGCAGCGAGTTGGAAAAAGGCATCGATGGAAATGTTCGTATCAGGTAACAGGATAGCCATGTTGATTACGCCTCTGTCGAGCGGGACACAGGCACCCCCGGACGAACGCAGCACAGCACTGTACCGATCCTGCCCGAATGCTTTCAGCGCCGCTTCCAGATGGGGCAGTCGGGCATCCCGGCGGCCAAGGAAAAGCGAGTGCTCACAGATCCAGAAGTGGATGGTCGGCTGGGCATCAGGTTGGCTCATTCCGTTAGCCAATGCTTCGTCAATAGCCAAAGGGACGATCGGGCTGGCGGAATGCACACCTGTATCGATCCAGAGAAAGCGTCGATTGGTTTCTGCGATAGACACGAGTTCGTTCTCTCCTTGTCAAAAACAATAGATTTATATTATACACCATGCATATTAGATTTTTCTATGAATCGCCTGGTTTTTCTAGCGTGGAAAAAGTCGGGCTTTCGAACCTGAATCACATAAAAAGAGCGCAGGAGCACCTGGCAAACAGGGCTCCTGCCTCGTCGACTCGCTTACTTTACGATTTTGGCGTACTTGAAGTATGCTCCTCCGAGCGGGAAGATGATAAAATCTTTCACTTTATCGTTTTTCACGTAGGCATTTCCGCGGAAGTTCAGTGGAGCGAGCGGCATTTCTTCCATAAGAATGGCCTCCGCATCCCGCATCAGCTTATTCCGCTTGGCCGGATCGGTTTCGTAGTAGCTCTTGTTCAGCAAGTCGCGGTACGCTTGATTGTCAAAGCGGATGACATTGTTGCCCCCATCCTTGTCTTTGTACATCTCCAGGAAGTTGATCGGATCGTTAAAGTCCGCCCCCCACGTCCATATGCCGAGTTGATAATTGCCGTGGATGATGTCTTCGTTGAATACCTTCCATTCCGAGGTGCGAATCTCGATGTTGATCCCGAGCGTTTTTTTCCATTCATCCTGCAGCGCTTGAGCCAGCTTTCGGTCAACCTCTCCAGTGTCGTAATAGTAGGTCACTTTGGGGAATTCCTTGAGGCCGAGTTCATTCAAGCCCTCTTGCAGCAGCTGCTTGGCTTTGGCTACGTCCTCCTTGAAATACCCGTCAGGATTCAACCCCATCGACGAAGGGACCCAGCCGTATGCGGCCGGAACGCCAGTTTGCATGATGTTGTCGATCAATGACTGGCGATTGATCGAGTACGAAAGGGCTTGGCGAATTTTTTTGTTGGTAAAGGGCGGCTGCTGTGTGTTAAAAATCACGGCTTTTGTACCCGGATTGTCAGCGATCAACAGATTGCCCTCGTCTTTTACTTTTTGAATCGCATCGGTCGGGAGCACGAATGCCGGATAACCGCCCCAATCCAGTTCGCCATTCTCAAACATCGACATGGCCGTGTTGCTGTCCTCGAGTACCGTCACGTCAATCTGGTCCAGGCTGACGCTCGCTTTATCCCAGTAGTTCTCGTTTTTCACGAACAGCAGCTTGTTTTTATGCTCCCACGTTTTCAGATGGAACGGGCCGTTGCCGACGATCGTTTTTGCTTCCCCTGCCCAGGTCGGGCTTGCCTCGACTGCTTTCTTGTTTAATGGAAACAAAGTCGTAAACGATGTCAACTCACGGAAGAAGGGAGTGGGTGCGCGCAACGTGAATTCAAGCGTCGTGTCGTCGGTGGCTTTTACCCCGACATCCTCGGCTTTACCTGTACCGGAGTAGAAATCTTCGCCACCCTTTATGTAAAAGAGCTGATAGGCATAGCCGGAAGCTGTTTTTGGATCAAGATTGCGCTTGATAGCGTATTCAAAATCATGTGCCGTAAGCGGTTCGCCGTTGCTCCACTTCAGGCCAGGGCGCAATGTAAACGTGAAATGAGTAAAATCAGGCGAGTTGGTAAAGCTCTCTGCCGCAGCATTCGTCAACTGACCATTCAGATCAACACTGGTTAATCCTTCGAAACAGGCGTTGATCATGTCCATTGACGTAGCATCGGTAGCCAGTCCGGGGTCGAGAGTAGGCGGCTCACCCGCGATACTGTAATGCAGAACCATCGGCCCTGACTTGCCGGGCTGTTCGCTCTGTTGCGAATTCGTCCCGCCAGTCTTTGACGATGTTGCTGTGTTGGTCGTGCAGCCGGTTACGCTGAGTAAGATGAGTGATGCGATGAGAAAACCGGTGAAAGCTTTGCGCAAAATTCCACTCTCCCTTTCATAAAGAAACAATTTTTTTGCAATTCAAAAAACAAGCTTCACTTACAATAATATACAGAATTTATCTGAGTCAAATGCATATTGACAGGCAAACGTGCATAAACGCTTGTACAATGAAGCAACTCGCGCCCAATTTTCGCCAATCTCTCCAGATCAAATGTTACCTTCCGCCAGACGTCACAGGAAGTCCTCATTTCGTTCGTGAAATGAAACAGATTATGCTATAATATTTTGATGTGTACCGTTGCATATGCACATCTGTGATTGGGAAGAAAGGAAACAAGTAATAGTTGAGGTGAATAGATACATGACAGTCAAGAATGAGACTCCGGACTTAAAATCCGTCAAGTCCAAGACAACGCAAGATTTCGCCAAGTATTTTCAGGCGCCAAGTTTGAAGGATGCGAAAAAGCGCGGCAAGGAAGAGATTCTGGTCCACTACGACTTCACCATCCCGGAAGAAATGGAAGGCGTCGGCAAAGGCAAACACTACCTGATCAGAACGTACGGCTGCCAAATGAACGAGCACGATACGGAAACAATTGCCGGCATTCTTGAGCACATGGGCTACACTGCGACGGAGGACGAGCGGACGGCAGACATTATTTTGTTCAACACCTGTGCGATTCGTGAAAATGCGGAAGATAAAGTGTTTGGCGAATTGGGACACATGAAACGCGTGAAGCGCAACAATCCGAATCTCATCCTCGGCGTCTGTGGCTGCATGTCACAGGAGGAAGGCGTCGTCAACCGCATTCTGACCAGCTATCAGCAGGTAGACCTGATCTTCGGGACGCATAACATTCATCGGTTGCCGGTGCTTTTGCGCGATGCGATGTTCAGCAAAGAAATGGTCGTTGAGGTCTGGTCCAAGGAAGGCGATATTATTGAGAACATGCCGAAGGTGCGCGAAGGCGAGATCAAGGCATGGGTAAATATCATGTACGGCTGTGACAAGTTTTGCACGTACTGCATCGTGCCTTATACGCGCGGCAAAGAGCGCAGCCGCAGGCCAGAGGATGTCATAGCCGAAGTGCGCGAGCTCGCCCGTCAAGGCTATAAGGAAATCATGCTGCTCGGCCAGAACGTCAACGCGTACGGCAAGGATTTTGAGGACATCACTTACGGATTCGGCGATCTGCTCGATGACATCCGCAAGATCGACATCCCGCGGATTCGCTTTACGACGAGCCACCCGCGCGACTTTGACGATCATTTGATTGAAGTATTGGCCAAAGGCGGAAACCTGGTGGAGCAAATCCACTTGCCCGTGCAATCAGGCAGCTCTGCGGTATTAAAAAAGATGGCCCGCAAATACACCCGTGAACACTATCTGGAGCTCGTTCGAAAAATAAAAGCGGCGATTCCGCACGCTGCGCTGACCACAGATATTATCGTAGGGTTCCCGGGGGAAACGGATGAGCAGTTCGAAGAGACGCTCTCTCTCGTGGAAGAAGTCGGCTACGATTCGGCTTACACATTTATCTACTCACCTCGGGAGGGCACTCCTGCTGCCGGCATGGAAGACAATGTGCCGATGGACGTGAAGAAAAAACGTCTGCACCGCCTGATGGAGGTATTGAATAAAATCAGTCTGGAAAAGAATCTGCAGCTAACAGATCAGATAGTCGAGCTGCTGGTTGAAGGAGAAAGCAAAACGAATCCTGATGTGCTGTCAGGACGTACGCGCAGCGGCAAGCTCGTGCACTTTACCGCAGATAAATCACTGATCGGGACGTTTGTCGACGTTCGCATCACGGAGGCAAAAACGTTCACTTTATATGGAGAAATTGTCACGAAAGTCGAGGCTTGATGATAATGGAAGATGTGAAAAAATACACCGATAAAGATATTTTGGCGAAAGCAAAGGAATTGGCGGCCATGATCTCCCAGTCGAAGGAGGTAGATTTCTTTAAACGGGCCGAGCACCAAATCAAGCATAATCAGCGCGTTCAAGCTTTGATTCAGGAGCTGAAGCAGAAACAGAAGCAGTTGGTCATGTTTGAATCCATCAA
>CAMIVR010000004.1 GCA_946402065.1 uncultured Brevibacillus sp.
TCGACGAAGGTCATTGGAAATCCTTGTTAGTTAATTGGTCAGCCGTAGAAAAAAAATCCGCCCCCCTGCCATGCAGAGAAAAGCGGTTGCTGGACCTGTACCTAAGCGAGACACGTCCCTTACTCCATATGAAATTTATACCCGAACCCTCGCAACGTTTGAATAAACTGCGGATTCGCCGGGTCCTTCTCGATCTTTTTACGCAAATTGCTAATCTGCACCATGACGGTCCGCTCGTCGCGAGCATGCTCAAAGCCCCACACCTGATCAAGCAGTTGCTGAAAACTGAACACCTGATTGGGATTCTGCACGAAAAACAGCAGCAACTGCAACTCCTTCGCATACAGCGCAACTGGCTCTCCATCCAGCTTGACCTCGTAGCCATGCATATCGATTTCCAGGCCTTCATATCGCCAGTAGCGCTGGTCAGCCGGTTCATCATCAACCGACTGCTTCAGCAGCGCAGCCCGGCGCAAATGGGCCTTTACCCGGGCCACGAGGATGTTGGGATCGAACGGCTTTGTCAGGTAATCGTCCCCGCCCAGCTCCAACCCCTTGATGATGTCATCCGCTTCCCGCATTCGACTGACAAAGAGGATCGGTGTCTGGCAAAACTGCCGGATGCTTTGACACAAGTCGACACCGTTGGCATCCGGCAGCATCACATCCATTACAATCACATCAGGCCGTTTCTCGCGCAGCAAGCGAAGAGCCTGCTCACCGTTTTCCGCCGTATAAACCTGAAGGCCATTTTTCTCCAGATAGAGCCGGACAAGCTCCCGCAGATCCCGCTCATCCTCGACGACCATAATCGTTCCCATGCTCATTTACCCCACCTCGTTTCTGGACATGTTTGTTCGTGCCGCATACGTAATGGGAAGTGTAAACCAAAACGCGCTGCCTTTGCCAAGGGCACTCTCCACTCCGATCGTTCCACCATGACTGCGGATAATCTCCTTGGCAATGGAGAGCCCCAACCCGACTCCTCCTGTTTGCGGCTGTCTTGGGCCAGAGCCTTTGTAAAAGCGTTCAAACAGGTACGGCAAATCTTCAGCAGCTATGCCTCTTCCTGTATCAACTACCTTGATCAACACAAATCCCGTTGTCAGTATCTCTGCCCGTACTGTGATGGTTCCATTGAGCGGCGTGAATTTTTTGGCATTGACGATGAAGTTGGTGAACACCTGTTCAATTCGAACCGGATCAATGGTTGCTACGGGAAGCAGGTCGGCTTCCGCTCCGTCTTTCGTCAATTCTTCCGGAAGCTCCAGTTCAAAGCGAAGCCCGCTTTGTTTTACATCCAGTTCGTACTTTTCATACAGCCGTCGAATATGGGGGATGATGTCAACCGACTGATAGTAGAAGGGAAGCTGCCCCGCCTCCAGTCTGGACAATTCGAACAAATCCTCGATGATCCTGTCCAAATAAACGGTCTTGTCGTACATCAGCGTGATGTATTTGCGGTAATCGGATGCGATCACACCGTCAAGCATTGCTTTCAGGTAACCCTGTATCACATCGAGTGGCGTACCCAGCTCATGTGAAATATTGGACAGCAGTTTCTTTCGTGACGCTTCCATCCGCGAGATTTCCTCGTTGGCCTGCTGCAAGCTCAGATTCATCTCTTTCAGAGCAACGGTCCGCTCTCTGACCTTTTCTTCCAACGAGGCATTCATCCCTTGCAATTCGCCAGACAGTTTTTCCACTTGCAACGTAGAGCGAACGAATTTCATCGAGAGGATAAACGACTGGGTAAACAAATAGGCGAAGACGCCGACAGATAGGGAATCTCCCAACGAAAAAATTTGATTGTAATACAAGGTGGCACTTAGCGTAGCGAAAAATAACAGCACGATGGCGATCATGTTGGCGATTGCCCCTGTTCTTCTTTTTACAGCTACGCGAATCGTCACGACGATGATGTAGAAAAAGGTTACCAGTGTGAGTATCTCATAAGGCAGCATCGTGTAGGTGTAAATTTTGGCTGGGGTGAACAAGACAACGAAACTGAACAGAATTCCGATCGCGAGTGAAACATTGGCAATTTTCCGATTCATCTCCTGAGGATATTCTAACTGGATAAAGCGTAACAAAAGAGGGACCCCCAGATAGATCGGCAGATATTCCAGCTTCACCGCGGTCTCCCAACTGATCTGCGGTAAGAGCCAAACAAGAAAAATATCACCTACAACCAACATTCTGACGATAAAGCCCAGACAGAGAATGGAAAAAAACAGTGCAGACAGATTTTGTTTTCGTAGAACAAAGAGAAACAGATGATAAATGCCCATAAAAAAAAGGCTGCCTGCTAGAAAAACCGTATAGGCGATGTTTTTCTCCCGCTGCAGGGCAATTTGTTTCTCGCTGCCAAACAGAATCGACTCCCAAAGTCCTGCCTTGCGTTGGACGAAATTGGCTACCTGGATGACGACCTCGATTTCGGTGCCGTTCGGGACAAACGAAATGACCTGCGCGTAATCCTGGGGAATCATCTCGGCTTCGCTCTTGCCGACCGTTCCATTGGAAGCCGTGAGTTTTCCGTTGACCCATAGTTTATAGGCTGTGGAAACACTCGGTATGTACAGTGACTTCACCTTGTCTGCTTCGCTTTCGTCAAGCCGGATCAGCAGGCGATAGGTCGCATAGCCAAAATTGGCAATCGGTTGATGCTGATATTCGTATTGGCTCCAGACTCCTGGAACAGGGACATATTCCTTCTCATCCGCATGCGACCGAGCGGTGAAATCTTTCGGTTCCAATAGCTGATGCCAGTAAAATTCCCATTCCCCGTCAATCCCCACATTTCCTTTATCGGTAAAATCCCATCCCCTCAAGTCGATGATTCCTTCCCTCGCCTGCGGCTTGTCCAGATTTGCATCCGCAAACGCGGGCGTGAAAGCGAAAAAGGCGTTGCAAAACATGACCAGCAACGTCACAATGATTTTCATACAAATTATCCTCCTGGATCGGGCTGGAATTCGCTCTGTGAGGTCTGTTGGCAGATATGTTTCCGAGTAATATTCTTATTATACAACATGTTGGAAAAAAGCTATTTTCTGATGTTGTAAAAAAAGCCGCTCTGTCATTTCGACAAAGCGACCCTGGGTTTCCAGCATGCGTTATGTGTCTGCTTCCCGGAGATGCCGATCCGCTGCATCAACCGCTCATCCGAGTCCAATTCCTCGCCTGTCACTGGACTACAAATATATAAAATTTTTTGTATATTTACACTTTTTAACTGATACCCTTTTACAAAGAGCGATTAGAAGACATCATCCTGAATTTCGAAAGCCCATAAGATCAAGGCGAGGTACTGAAGCAAAGGGGGCTTGATATGTAAAAAAAAAGGGAATTTCCCATGTTCACCGAGAGGATCTCGTACGTAGTGGATAGTCTTTCCCCCTCCCCACTGAAGGGGCTCACTACTTTTCCATGTGAAATTTTGGAGAATGTCATTCCAGTAAGGCTACTTTTGCTTCGATGCGCTTCCAGGCATAGCGACCGGCCAAGCCTTTCATCAGCTTGAGCACAATGGCGCGGCTGTGTTGAATGAGGGTCGCTGCGTAATGAAAGAACTCCAGGCGGAACCAGGAAATCGTATAGCCCTGATGCACGGGCTCGCAGCAGTCTCGCTTGAAGCGTTCAAACAAATTGTAGGCGAGCAGCTTGATCAACAAATCCAATTCGTTGGCATTAAAATCGCTTGTCGCGATGCGATCGATGGAGAATCCGTTTTTGGCTTCCTTGATGTAATTCTCCGCATGAATGACTCATGCTCCACTTCCGTTGTCTTTTTTGGTCAGTCATTCAAACTCATTTTTAAACGGAGGAAAAATTCGGTATCGAACTACACGTTTATCTCCTTAAACAATAATCCAGTTTGATTTTGACACTCCAAAGAAACAACAAATCATGTTTAATCGAAAAATGGTAGTACAGGAATCCCCCCGTACTACCATTTACGGACACTATACTTCCGCTTCCCTCTTCCCAAAAAACGTCTTCAACGCCTTGAACACTTCTCCCTTTTCCCGGATCACACAATGCATGAACTTCGGATCCTTGATGTGGCGATAGGCGGACATCAGTGTTGAATGCCTATTATACTGATTCACTTCCCCATAGCCGAACATATTGCAGCGATCCATCAGCTCCTTCACCAGCTTGACGCAGCGCTCATTGTCTGACGTCAGGTTATCGCCATCGGAAAAGTGAAACGGATAGATGTTGTACTGGCTCGTCGGATACCGCTCCTCGATGATTTCCAACGCCTTGCGATACGCCGACGAACAAATCGTTCCGCCGCTTTCGCCTTTGGAGAAAAACGCTTCTTCCGTCACTTCTTTTGCCTCTGTATGGTGCGCGATAAAGACGATCTCAACCTTTTCGTACTTGGTGCGCAAAAACCGGAGCATCCAGAAAAAGTAGCTGCGGGCGATGTACTTCTCGAAGACGCCCATCGAACCGCTCGTATCCATCATCGCGATAATGACGGCATTGGAATGCGGCTTGATCACATCCTCCCACGTCTTGAAACGCAGGTCGTCATTGGATATGCCCAGCTCCAGATCGTCATATCCGGCAAGTCCGTTGCGGCGGATGGCGGCGAGCAACGTCCGCTTCTTGTCGATGTTGCCCATCAGCCCTTTTTTGCGCACATCCGTGAACCGCGATTCCTCAATCGTGATATTGTCTTCGTCTTTTCGCTGCAGATTGGGCAGCTCCAGCTCGGAAAACAACATCTCCTGCAGCTCTTCAACGGTAATCTCCACTTCGTAATAGTCAGCGCCGGGCTGATCGCCTGCCCCCGGGCCTTTGCCTGGCCCCTGGGCCGGGTCGCCGTCCCTGGCCACGACATCGCCCACTTTGGAGTCGCCTTTTCCCTGCCCCGTATGCTGACTTTTGTTGAAATTGTAGCGAAACCGGTATTCGTCCAGCGACCGAATCGGAATTTTTACGACATCGCGGCCATTCGACAAGATGATGCTCTCTTCGCTCACCAGCTCAGGCAGGTTTTTCTTTATCGCCTCTTTTACCTTTTCCTGATGCCGGTTTTGATCTTGATGTCCTTTGCGGTGCAGACTCCAATCCTCTTTGGAGACGATAAAAGACGGCGCATCATCCATCCGAGCCACCCCCTATCTGTTCAGTAGGCTACCTACATAGCGAAGCAGCTCATTTGCGCAAATCGGACAATAGCTGTGCTCCTCAATCAACCGCTTCGTCACCTCGTTGATTTTCTTCAATTGATGCTCATCCGGTGTTTTTGTCGAGGTCGTGATTTTCACCACGTCCTTCAAGTCAGCGAACAGCTTCTTCTCGATCGCTTCCCGCAGCCGATCGTGCGTGCTGTAGTCAAATCGCTTGCCTTTGCGGGCATATGCGGAAATACGGATCAGTATTTCTTCGCGGAACGCGCGTTTGGCGTTTTCCGAGATGCCGATCTGCTCCTCGATGGAACGCATCAAGCGCTCATCCGGATCCATTTCCTCACCCGTGACGGGATCCCGCATTTTGGCCATGTTGCAGAAGGATTCGACATTATCCAGATAATTGTCCATCATCGTCTTCGCCGACTCTTCATAGCTGTAGACAAACGCCTTTTGCACTTCTTTTTTCGCCAGCTCATCGTACTCTTTTCGGGCGACGGAAATGAAGTTCAGGAATCGCTCGCGCTGCTCCTTGGTAATTGACGCATGCTGGTCAAGCCCTTCCTTGAGTGCCCGCAAAATATCCAACGCATTGATGCACTCGGTATCGCGGCGAATCAAGGCACTGGAAATCCGGTTGATGACATAGCGCGGGTCAATCCCCGACATGCCCTCGTCGACGTGTTCATTGCGCAGCTCTTCCAGGTCTGAGCCTTTGAAGCCCTCCACGGACTCCCCGTCGTAGAGTCGCATCTTTTTCAACAGGTCTGCCCCTTGCTTTTTCGAATCCTTCAGGCGGGTGAGAATAGAAAAGATCGCGGCAGCTCTGAGCGCATGCGGCGCAATATGCACATGGCCGAGATCAGACTGCTTGATCAGCTTGTCGTAGATCTTCTCTTCGTCACTGACCCGCAGGTTGTACGGTACCGGCATGACGATAATCCGCGATTGCAGGGCCTCGTTTTTCTTGTTCGCAATAAACGCTTTGTACTCGGTTTCGTTTGTATGGGCGACGATTAGCTCGTCAGCCGAAATCAAGGCAAACCGCCCAGCCTTGAAGTTGCCTTCCTGCGTCAGCGAAAGCAAATGCCAGAGAAATTTTTCGTCGCACTTGAGCATCTCCTGAAACTCCATCAGCCCGCGGTTGGCCTTGTTCAATTCACCGTCAAAACGGTAGGCGCGCGGGTCTGATTCAGAGCCATACTTCGTAATCGTCGAGAAGTCGATACTTCCTGTCAGATCGGCAATATCCTGAGACTTCGGATCAGACGGACTGAATGTCCCGATCCCGACGCGCTCTGCTTCCGAAAACAGCACGCGACGGACGGGAAAATCCTCAATGCGTCCGCCAAATTCCGTCTCCAGGCGCATGCGGTTATACGGAGTCAGTTCCCCTTCAATTTTGACACCAAGCTCCGCCTCGATTTCCGGGCGCAGCTCACGCGGTATCAGATGAAGCGGCTCTTCCTGCATCGGGCAGCCGTCCAACGCGTATACGGCTCCTTCATCCGTGCGGGTGTAGTCCTCCAGTCCTCGTTTTAGCGTCGTGACAATCGTCGATTTCCCGCCGCTGACCGGGCCCATCAGCAGCAGAATCCGTTTACGTACATCAAGGCGTCGCGCCGCCGAATGAAAATATTCCTCAACAAGACGTTCGATGGCCAGATCCAAACCGTAGATCTCTTTGCTGAAAAATCGATACGAACGGCTTCCGTCTTCATTCTCCTCGATTCCTGCACTTTTTATCATATTGTAAACACGCGAATGTGCAGTCTGGGCAATTTTTGGATTTTTCCGAATTAGCTCGAGGTATTCCGCAAATGTACCTTTCCACGTCAACTTTTCTTCTCGTTCCCTGTGCTGTGTAATGCGCTTCAAGATATCCATGCCAAGCCACTCCTCCTCTTCAGAGCCGATCTTCGAACAATAATGTACTTCCATGTATATGTCCCGTTTCGATCAGGCATTCATGATAAAAACCGGGGCCAAGCTTCAGAGTATCCACATTTGCACTGGTACCTCTCATATCTTTATGCAAAAAAACCAAACATGTATACCCTCATCTGACAAAGTTTGCAGATAAACTTTGCTACAAATCTGTCACGGTTACTCCGTTTTCAAATCGGGCAGGCTAGTTTATAATAGTGTTACCTATAGTGTGGAAAGGGGTTATTTCAGATGGGCACATTCATCGTCGCTTTCGTATTTGCCGCATTCTTGTTCTTCATCCTGACCGCTGGATACAACCAGGACAAAACGTGGAACTTGTAAAATAAACATGCAAAAAGGCAGGGCGGTCACGGCTACCCTGCCTTTTTTTATTTGTCCGTCTGCCTGGTCGCGATTAAAGTGCAAAAATCCCAGATCTTGTATGAATCGCCTGATACAATTCTTCAATCGTCCCGGACTGGTCCACCGGGTAAACCGGTTCGCCTCGGTCCTCGGCATAATCGGTCACATGGAACGTTTTCATTCCCAGCGTGCCCGCTACCATGTCCTCCTGCATGTGATTGCCGACCATGATGCACTCGTTGGGTGCTACGCCAAGCGACGTGCAAATCTCCAAAAAGTACCTGGGGTTGGGCTTGGTGTAATGCGATTCTTCATACACGGTGACCAGTTCAAATTGTTCCGGCTTCAATCCGATCCAGGCCAAGCGGTGGTGAATGGCTTCGCGTGGGAATACCGGGTTGGTCGCCACTGCAACGCGATATCCATGGCTTTTGGCAGCCCCGACGATTTTTTCCGCCCAGGGAGAGGGATAGGCCAAATGGGAAAGCGTCGGGAACACATCGCGGTAAAACGCGTCAAAGACAGGCCAGATCGCAGAGTGAGCCAGTCCGCTCTTGGCCAAAAACCGCTCGATAAACACCTGCTCATTGGTCTTATCCGGTTCCTCGCTCATGATCATCGCTTTGGTCGCATCCCAAATCAGCGGAATGATCTGTTCCGCCTCAAACCGGGGTGCCACGTATTTTCCCAGTTCCTTTAGATACTGCATGACAAACGGCTCCGTCTGCATTTCCAGCAATGTGCCGTCCAAATCAAAGAGAATCGCCTTCATCTTGTTCATCGGTTCGCTTCCTTCTTTATCATCTCTCTATTTGCCTGATTCATGCACTGCGTCACTTCCTGCAACACTAGTCAAGATTGGGAAAACCGATTTGCCTGAACGCCTCGAAGACGACAATGGCAGCACAGTTGGAAAGATTGATCGAACGCGTTGCCCCTCCCATGGGAATGCGGATCGTCTGCTCAGTCGGGTAAGCCTCCATCAATTCCGGCGGCAATCCGCTCGTTTCCTTGCCGAGAATAATGTAGTCCCCATCTGCAAACTGTACATCCGTATAACGCCGTACCCCTGTTGTTTCCACAAAGTAAAACCTGCCTGGTCCGTTGCCGTTCACCTCGGCAAAGTGCTGAAAGTCCTCGTAATGATGCACGGAGACAGCGTGCCAGTAATCCAATCCGGCCCGCTTTAATGCGCGATCATCCGTCGAAAAGCCCAGCGGATGAATCAGATGCAAATGCGCTCCGGTAGCTGCACAGGTACGGGCGATGTTGCCTGTATTGGCCGGAATTAACGGTTCGTGTAAGACGATATGTAGCGCCATGTTCGAAAATCTCCTTGTACGTACTCAACTCCCTATTATACGCCTTCTCGCACTGTATTGCGAACCAGAAACATGTCTTTCCCTGACATAACGGTGAAGGTTGTGGCAAACATCGGTACATTCCCGAATGGCAGCAACGGTGCATTCTCCAACGACGTGAACCCGCCATTGCCTGTTCCCTATCTGGCGTCAATCTTGAAAAAGGCGTACTGGATGTGCGGTGTGTACGCGGTAGAATCACGGTACTCCCAGTACCGATGCTGGCTGTTCGTCGTGTGGGCGTTGACCAGCGGCATGCCGTAGATGTCTTTTCCGACAACTAAAGTGTTATGCTGAAATCTGCCATCGCCGTCAAAGTCATAGCAAATGACATCACCAATATCAAGCTCCATGGGACTCTCCATTTGAACCGCGTAAATGGGAGCCTTGCCTGACTTCATCAACAAGTAAAGACTATGGGCCACCGTCCAGCTGTAGCTCCAGTTTTCACCTTTGCCGCGATACCACCAGCCCGAACCTCTGTTGCCGGTATACTGCATCGGAATACCGCCGGCATGCAGGCATTGCGAGACAAAGTTCGTGCAATCCACCGTCAGATAGGCGTATGCGGGATTGGGAGTATCCCAGTGCGTTTCCGCATAGGCTACCGCCTGTTCGCGATTGTATGTCGAGCTTCGAGAACGGGAGGGAAGCGCTTCTGGTATCGTCCACGGCTGATTGATGCTCGATTGCTTCGAGGAGCTGTTCTGCTCCCGCCTTTTTTTCTGCAGCTGCCCTGTTATTCGCTTCTCACTCCATCGCCACGGACCGGCAAATCCCCAACGATCTCCCCTTTTCTCCAGTGTCACCTGCTGAATTCGCTGGTTCTGCTGCCGATACGCGACATCTCCATGCAAATAGTGCAGCTCCTCGTGCAGCTCAAGCTCCGCCTCCAGCATCGATGCATTTACGCTGGAAACGCTGAGTGGTATGGCATTTGTCTTCGCGGCGAGCGGATGGGCATCGCGATTGCGCCACTGCGCCCAGACGCTGGCCCAATGAGCTTGCTCACCTTTTTGATCGGCCTCTTCCCAAAAGTAGCTGGCAGGATCAATTGCTCCTTCATTTACTTCTGCTTTGTTCATCTGTGCCAAATACTCTTTTAAAAAGTCTTTCCACGTCTGCACCTGACATCCCCCTTTGCCCCGATTGCGTTATCAAAGTATATGAAGCAAACGGACGTCAACATGCTTTCAGCAAAGCAAAAAGCCACCCTTAACGGATAGCTTTTGCCGAGGCATGGTTGCCCAGTACCCCTTCCAGATGAAGCAGATGCTCTTTGATCGGCAGTCCGCCGCCATACCCGACTAACTCGCCGTTTGAGCCAATTACCCGATGGCACGGGATGATGATCGGAATCGGGTTGCGGTTATTCGCTCCGCCAATCGCCCGAACAGCCTTGGAGGCGCCGATGCCCAACGCTATTTGCTTGTATGAGCGGGTCTCTCCGTAAGGAATTTTGCTCAATTCCAGCCAGACCTTTTTCTGAAATGGCGTCCCATACAAATCAAGCGGACAATCAAACACCTTTCTCTTCCCGCTGAAGTATTCTTCCAGTTGAGTGATTACCTTGCGATTCCGTTCGTCCTTTTGGACGGGTGCGCTGCCCAAAAGGTGTTTGCTGACCCAGCGACTCAGCGATAATACAGCGAGCTCGTCGGAGCCAAATTCAATCAAACACAGCCCTTTCTCTGTTGAAGCAATCAACAAAGGTCCAATCGGTGATGAAATGGTGGAATACTCTACATGATTTGCCATTTCCCTGTCCTCCTCGCACCTCTTCGTAATCTCACTCACGGCTTTTTTCGATTCCATACATTGCTCCAGCTTTTATGTGGTCTGTGCAGACGCTAGCATTTGCAATCCTTTGGCGATTTCAGCCAATACCTCTGCCTCTTCCTCACTGTCCTTTGCCTTCTCCAATGCATCCTTGGCCTCATCGCCGCCAATTTTCCCTAGTGCCCAGGCGGCAGTACCGCGAATGACCGGACGTGGATCATTTTTCAGCAGCTTGATCAGCTCCGGCACGGCTTGTTTGTCCCTGAAATGCGCCAGGGCGAGAATCGCATTGCGCTGGATCGGCTTTTTCCCCCGCCATGCAGATGATGACGTGCCGAATTTGTCTTTAAACTCCTTGTTGCTCATTGACAGAAGCGGCAATAACAGCGGTTTGGCAATCTCCGGGTCGGGAGTGAACTCGGGATGGTTGGTGAAATGCTTTCCCTTATTTTTCGGGCAGACAATTTGACACGTGTCGCACCCGTATAACCGGTTCCCGATTTTTCCTCTGAACTCATCCGGAATAAACTCCTTGACTTGCGTTAAAAACGAAATGCATTTCTGGGCGTTTAGCTGGCCGCCCTGCACCAATGCGCCGGTGGGGCACGCGTCCACGCATATATTGCAATCGCCGCATCCTTCTTCTACCGGGGAATCCGGGGGCAGCGGCAAATCTGTAATCAGCTCGCCCAAATATACCCACGAGCCGTATTCAGGTGTAATCAGCGCGCAATTTTTGCCAACCCAGCCCAGGCCAGCACGCTCTGCAACAGCCCGGTCTGACAAAGCACCGGTATCGACCATCGACTCGACCGTCGCACTCGGCTCCAATCTGCGGATAAACCGGCTGAGCTGATCCAGTTTATCCCGCAAGACATGGTGGTAATCCATCCCCCATGCCGAGCGGCTGAGGATGCCGCGGTACGCCCCCGGCTGTGATTTGGGCGCATTTTCCAGCCTGGACGGATAGGCAAGCGCAATGGCAATGAGAGATTTTGCTTCCTTCACGGAGAGTGCCGGATCTACCCGTTTCTCCAGATCCGGCTCTTCAAATCCGGACTCGTAACCCAGTTCCCGATGGGCAACCAGCCTGGTCTTTAATTCGCCAAACGGGTCAGCCGAGGCAAAGCCGATTTTGTCGATGCCGATCTGTTCTGCAAATGCTCTGATCGCCTGCTTCGTTTGCTCCCAGATTTGGTCGTTGTCGGTCACAATCGTTTTATCGCCCCCGTGGCCAGCTCATCGCAGCGGTTGTTCCACTCATTGTCAGCATGGCCTTTTACTTTGACAAACTGAACCTGGTGCTTATTCGTCAATTGCAGGATCTCTTTCCATAAATCCTGGTTTTCGACCGGTTGATTCTTGCTGTTTTTCCAGCCCTTTTTCAGCCAGCCTTTATACCAGCCCTGTTCAAAGCAGTTAACCAGATAGGCACTGTCGCTGTACAAGGTTACTTTGCACGGTTCTTTCAACACGGATAAAGACTCGATCACCGCCTGCAGCTCCATGCGGTTGTTCGTCGTATTCGCTGCCGCACCGGACATTTCCTTTTTGTGCTCTCCGTAAAACAACACGGCACCCCAGCCGCCCGGACCAGGGTTGCCGGAGCATGCACCGTCTGTATAGATCGTCACGTCTTTCATCAGTGGCGTTTCCCTCCTGTTATTCCTCTTCTTCCATTGTACAAAAGGACAGCTCGTTTCACAAAGAAATTTCGGGACAACTTGTGCTATAATCCCAATAATACAAGAGCCTGAAAGGAGCTTTTTCATGAACGTGTCAATCCATCCTTCGGCGAGTGACCGCTTACCCGAATTCTCGCTTGGCATCCTCGAATACACGGACGTTGCAGTAAGCGACTCGCCAAAAAAACTGCAAGGCCGCATTAACCTGTATGTGGAGTCGTTGAAACTAGGGACGCCGCTCTCCGCAATCAGTGAGATCAAAGGCGTGCAAAGCTGGCGAAGCGACTTCAAAAAGCTCGGCATCGACCCCTCCCGCTATCGTCCGTCCTCAGAAGCGCTGCTGCGTCGCCTTTTACAAGGAAATCCGTTTTTTTGGCTGAATTCAGCTGTCGATGTAAACAATTTCCTCTCCGTCTACCATGCCCTGCCGTACGGGATCTACGACCGCAAGCAACTATCCGGCTCAGTCGTCTGCCGAATCGGCACACCTAGGGATACGTACCTGGGGTTGAATGGCCGGGAGATGGACATGCAGGGAAAACTGCTGCTCGCTGATGAAATCGGAGCTTTTGGCAGCCCGATCGTCGATTCCGCTCGTTCAAAAGTAACGGAGCAGACTACCGAGCTGTTGCAGGTGATCTTTTTTCATTCACAGCTCTTAAACGACGAGTGTGAGCAAATCCTCGGCTCTACTGCACGGATGTTTACGGAAATTAATGGCGGCGAAATCATTCGCCAAACTTTGGTAACTGCCTGCATAGCATAAAAAAATGGCCACCTCCTTTACAGAGTGTGGCCTTTCATCGTCGACACAGTCAATACCCGCATTAAATCTGACCGTTCACATACCGGGTGGACATGAATGCCTTCACCTCGCGATAGGCAACGTCTCCCTCGCACGCGGCCAACCGTCTGCCAATGATCCCGCTAAGTCTGGCAGCGGCAAAACTGTGCCCATGCAAGTTATAGCGCTGCACATCACCTGTGAGCTCCCGTGGATATCCGCAGCAAGCAAAGCGGTTGCCACCGAGAAAACGGTACTGTCCCGGCAACAGCTCGCCTGCTGTAACTGCCAAAACACCTTCAAATTCCGCAGGATAGGGCATGCCCCGTAGTTCATCCATCGCTGCTACGACGATTATCCCGGTATCATGCGCTTCCCGGCACAGCGCTCGCAGCTCCTCGTGATCCTGTGTGCTGCCCAGACTCAGATTGACAATATCCATGTGATTGTCGATAGCCCATTCCAGTGCAGCGCACAGAACCGTTGGATAGGTTGCCAGTGTTTCATCAAAGACGCGCACAGCGTAAAGCTCACAGGCCGGCATTTCATCGCGGATCGCTGCTGCCACGGCTGTCCCATGCCCCAGGCGGTCCCGGTAATCTGCACGCAGCTCCAATTGCATCGCTTTTCCCACCTGAATGGACACACCGCCTGCCACACCGCCGATGTGTGAGTGAAACGGGTTGATTCCACTGTCAATTACAGCAATTTTAACCGCTTTTTGCCGAGTCATATAATGCCCCCTGTTCGACCCGCAGCTCACCGTGAGCCAAGTGCCATTTCGTCTCTACCCAATCAAGCGCACCCACGCGATGGCTAATGATCACCATGCTTCGCCCAGATAGCGCTTCCCGCAGCCGCTGGTAGATTTGCCTTTCTGTTGCACTGTCTACTTCAGATGTCGCTTCATCCAAAATATACAGATCGGCAGGAATGAGCAGGGTACGGGCCAATGCCAGACGCTGCCGCTGCCCCCCTGACAAAGAATAGCCTCGCTCGCCAACAACCGTTTCGTACGCGTCGGCAAGCTGCATAATCTCGTCGTGCAGGCCCGCCAATGTTGCCGCCTTGATGACTTCCTCCTCCGTCGCGTGCGGAGCGCCGAAACGAATATTTTCCAGGACTGACGCATGAAAAATATACGGCTGCTGTACGGCAACGGCAATTCGTTTGCGAATGCCTTCGACTGTTTTGCACGACAGCTCATCTTCGTCAAACACGATGCTTCCACTACTAGGCCGATACAGCCCTGTGATCAGGTGAATGAGCGTGCTCTTGCCTTGACCGCTGTCACCCGTCAGGGCCACAGCCTCGCCCGCATGCAGTGTGGCGGAAATGCAGCGCAACAGCGGCCGCCTTGCCTCATGGGCAAATGACACCTGCCGTAGCTCGAGTATGGGATGCGCAGGTTTATCTTGCTCGTCTCCCCTGACTGCTTGCCTTCGCTCCGGATTATTGCCAGCCTTCATTTCATCACAAACACTTTCATTCGTCGTTGCCGCAGTTGCCGCAGTTGCCACGCTTTTGCTCTCGGCAGCCTGGTTCCTCCCTTTGCCTACATGCCGTGTCTGATTCACCTCGTCGGCTTCATCAGGCAGCATAAGCAGCTCTTCCAGCCTTTTCAGTGAAACGCTCATGCGCTGGATGCGCAAAACCAGCCCGGCAAGGCTTTGGACAGGGCCAAAAATCCTCGCCTGATAGCCCGTAAAGGCAACCAATGCCCCGACAGTCATCTCCCCCGACAACACTTCGTACCCGCCCCAGGCAAAAATGATCAGCGTCGAGACAATGATCGCCATACGTGGAATCCCCTCTGCCACGGTTGTGATCCAGCTCAGTCGAAAGGAACTTTCGTTGAGCTCCGCTACCTTTCGATCAAAATCATCGGCTACTCGCTGTTCAGCCGATAACAGCTTGATGATTGTGATGGCCTGCAGTCGCTCAATCAAAAAGCTTTGCAATAAACTGTTTTGCACGCGTAATGTGCCGCTTGTTTCAACGACATGCCTGCGAAAATAAAGCACGGAAGCAATCACGACAGGGAGAAAGACCATACAGCTGATCGCCAGTCTGTAGTCCAGCCAAAACAGCATAAACCCGACAAAGAGGAACGTACTGACTTGGATAATCGCTTGCAGCACGACGTCGGTCAAGCCGCCTTGCACTTCAGCGGCATCGCCATTGAGCCTGGTGATGATATCCCCTGCCTTTGTTCGAACAAAGTACGCGTAATGCGTTCGCTCGACGCGCAAGACGATCGCTGTCCGCAAGTCTCTTAGCATCCGCAACGTAATTCGCAAATACCAGAGACTGTTCATGGCGGAGAGCAGATAACCTGTGATCATCAGACAAAACGCAATCGTTACGATTTCAAACAGGGAGTGCGTACGGTTAATCAGCACACCGTCAATCAACAAGCTCGAAAAATAAGGATAACTGAGTGCGAGTCCGGTTGAGAGAAGCGACAGGAGCAATACTCCGGCAAGGGCAGGAAGATACGGCCTGACAAACGGGAAGAGCCATTTGTACCGGGTTTGCACGAGAACCTCCCCCCTCTATTTGTAGTAGCACATGTACCCTGAAGCACACTTCTCCGGTGTTTTGCGAATCCGCACAGCTTTGTCTTTGACTTGTTGTTCAGGCATTCCGCTGCGAACGCTTTTCACGACTTCGGAAACCAACTGCACACTTGCCAGCTTTCGGTACGGAGATGCTTCCCGTCCGACGATTTTTAGCGAATCCACTCCGATCGCGTGCAGTCTGGGAAGTGCACACAAGCCGCAGGGGCCAAGCGGCAGCCCTTCTGCCGATAAACTGCAGCCGCAACTGTTGGTATACCAGACAAACTCGCGGTACTGCTGCAAATGACGTTCGAGTTTCGCGGTTTCCTTTTCAGAAAACTGAGACTCGTTATTTGAAGGGCTCCAAACGAACTCCCAATTGTCCGTCGTGCAAAACGCCCCTACCTGATTATGGCTGGTAAAGCAAAAGCTCTCCTCATAGACGCAGCCGTCATTTAAAATAAACACCTCGTACTCCAGCTGCGGTCCGCCAGCCTCAATCATCTCACTGATCTCATCGAGGTGCAGGCTGCGCGGAAAAACGATCCGGCTGGCCCCCAGCTGTCGGTACAAGTCCACACTGAAGCGGTTGGTCGGCGCTGCCAGACTGCTGACATGAATTACAGCATCAGGCAGACGCGATTTGATCGCCAGCATCAGCCCGATGTCGCTGACGATGTACGCATCGGCGCCAAGCTGGTCTGTTTCCAGCACCATCTCGAGTATACTCGGCAGCTGCTCGGCCGTATAATAGGGCGCGTTCAGCGCAATAAATACGGGCGCGCCATGCGCATGAGCGGATTCAATCAACTGAGCAAACTCTTCGTAGGACGGCAGGCTGGCTTGCGGATTGCGCCGATTCATCCAGACTCCTGCGGAGAATTTCTGTATCCACTCCCGGGGGAGTACGCCACAGTAAAATTCCTCTGCTCCGTTGGCCGCTAACATTTCCACTTCATCCACGCTGCTAATGGGAGCCAGTACTTTCATCGCTCTTCTCCTCTCTGCTGCTTCGTATCACTAGACCGGAATACGCGGGCTATAGACGAGCCGACAAGCCTGATTGGCACGGGCAAAATGAACCCCCGCCTCAATTTGTTCCAAGGTCTGCTGATAAAACACGGAGTTGCCCTTTTGAAATACGCGCTGCGGGAGGTCAGAAATTCGCGGATGTCGATTGACCATCTCCGCCGTATAGCGACGGCATTGCTGCTTGCAGACGATGTGCCCACGAAATTTATCTTGTTCTTCGACATGCAGACTGCCGACAAGACAGGTTCGCCCAGTAGCGACACAGCCAAAGCCAAGGTGCACCGCCAAAGCGAGGTCGTCCTCCTCAGCCAAGTCCCACTCAATACCCTGCAGCGTGTTGTCAAGCTCGATCATCTGCACGCCAGCCTCGCGCAAAAACGTCCGAAACGCATTTTGCGTAAAACTAGCCTGTTTTAGTGCCGTATTCGCTTGTACTGGCGCGCCGCTGCGATTATAGTGCTGGGTCACGCGGGGATCGCGAATCATTTTATTGAGCAACCGTCCAAGCACTGGTTTATAGCACGGATAATGTTGCTTGAGATGGTTCAGCACGCCCCAGTCATTGACGACCACCTCGACGGTTGCCACTCCATCCCGCTTCAGTCGCTCGGCAAGCGCAGCCAAACAGCTGGCCAACCGCTGCAAGCCAGATTGCGGCAGATAAGGCGTGACAAACGTAAACGCGTAGCCCGCTTCCCTGCTTGCCTCGTAGGCACGAAGCAGATCTTCCGCATCCACAAGCCGGTAGTGGCAAAATTCCGAGCCAAAATAAAGTCGCTCGGGTACAGATTTACCCACCACTCGCTTCACCGCCGTCCTGATCGACTGCGCTGTTTCCTGCTCCACTGCTGTGAGCTGGGGCGCACTCCACGGCAAGTGAAGCAAACCCAAATCCTCTACTGATTGGACGGATATTGCAAGCTGCATAGTGTGCCCCCTTCATAATCTCCATCGCTTCCTGTTTGGCCGTGCTCACTGTGCAATCTGCACGACGTGAACGTCCATCGTATCTGACGGCAAATCGAGCACCTTTTC
The DNA here is from genome assembly GCA_946402065.1 of uncultured Brevibacillus sp. GTDB lineage: Bacteria > Bacillota > Bacilli > Brevibacillales > Brevibacillaceae > Brevibacillus_D. The sequence continues at coordinate 17,680 of CAMIVR010000004.1, forward strand.
ATACGCCATCGTCGCTGCGTTGATGAACGAAATATCCGGTCCGCCGCCGGAAACATAGACGGTTTTGCCGTCACCGCTAATGTTGTAGCCATAAGACGTACCTACTTTGGACTGAAGGGTTTTGACAGCTTTGCCTGTCTTCAGATCGATTTTAAAAATCAGGTTCTCGCCGCCATAGGCATACTTTTTATCAGGCGAAACGACAACGGAGAACAGCCCCAGTAACGTATCGAGCTTGTAGTCTTTCATTTCCGCAGTCTTGCGGTCCATCATGAATATGTGTTCCTCCAGATTGCCGCTCGTAGGGAAAAATTTCACCAACCCGGCAGTGATTGAATTGGCACTGTCACGGTCCCGCGTCCACAGATAGAGATAGCTCGCGATGCCTTGCTTGTCCGGATCAGCCGGATTCATCAATTCTTCCACTTTTTTCATTTGATCGGTTTCTGTGTCGAGCATGTACAAGTCCTTAGCCCATACAACCAGCCGCTTGCCATCCTCTAAAAACTGCAGTGTATGGGCCAACACCGGTGCGTCTATCTCTTTGACCACTTGCTTCGTCTGCAAGTCCATAACTGCGATAATCGGTTTGAGCCGGATCAATTCAGCGGACTTGCGCTGTGTCCGCATCAGTGTCGCATACAGCTTGTTGCCGGCTGGATCCACTGCAAGTCCGTAAATACGCGAAGTAATTTTCTGGTCCGGCTGATTAAACGATACTGTATCGACGACTTTGTTCTCAATCGTATCCACGATGGCTACTTCCTGCCGCTGTGCGCTGTTAATGAACAGACGGTGCCCATCCCCCGTCCAGGTGAAATCGCGGTTTGGGCCTTTGATCGAATACTTGGCTACCATTTCCCGCTTGACGGGATCGATCGCATAAGTCGCATCGTACCCTGTGATATAGAGCATCTCACGCGTAGAAGCCGCTTGGGAAACGTCTTGTTTGGCAAACAAGCTGCCGCAGATGACCATGCTGACAAGTCCCGCCACGGCCAGCAGCTTGCCTGCTCCCTTCACTCGTGCCATTAGGTGCTCCCCTCCTCTAAGTGTTGTTGCTGCTGCAGGCGCCAGAGCCGATCATGCGGTCCAGATAGTCCGGATTTTGCTCCATGAGGCGGACGTACGTCTTCAGCCCAATCGTCGTCCACCGCAGCATCCAATTGCAGTAATGCAGATTCGGCGCCAGGATATCGCCTTGTCGTTCCCGCGCCTCGTAATAGCAGCCGCCTGCACAGCTGTGAACGAGAGCGCAGCGCGAGCAGGTCGTCTTGTTATCCACGTGCAGCTCGCTCAACAGCTTTTGCTGAAAATCTCTGTTGATCCCCTTGTAGATGTCACCCATACGGACCGTGCTGTCTTCGTTGAAGCGATGGCACAAGTACAGCTCGCCGCTTGGTGACACTGCCATAAAACCAAGCCCTGCCCCGCATCCATACGCTTTTGTCTGACCGCTGTGCAAATCTGCAAGCAGATTGGTCAAGTTGGAAAAGCCGAGAAACCCATTGTTCGCGGCTGCCGCGACGAATTCATCGGCGAGCTCGGCAAATTGCTCCAACAGCCGCATCATTTCCGGGCGCGCCAGCATCATTTCCTCATCTGTCTCCGTCACCGGTGCAAAGCCTACCTCGTGAAAACCCAACCCGCGCAAATGCTGCAGGGTCTCACGCACGTGTGGAAAATCCCTCGTCAACGTCACGCGTGCCGCTACTGGCCTGCCCGTCTTCTCTGCAACCAGCTTGCGCACATTGGCGCTGACCAGCCGATACGAGCCCGCTCCGCTTTTCAGCGGACGCCATTTGTCCTGTGTCGCCTCATCGCCATCCATGCTCACGCTTACACCGATCTGGTGATCGCGGATAAACGCGATCCGCTCGTCATTCAACAGCGTCCCGTTGGTGGTCAGCGAAAAGCTTATCCGCTTTCCGCAGCGGCCGGCTTCACGTTCCCCGTACTCGACAATGTGTTTGAGCTGCGGCCAGTTGAGAAAAGGCTCTCCGCCAAATAAAATGACAGAGACTTCCTCTAATTGCCTTGACTCGCGCAATAAAAAATCGATCGCGTCCTCAGCCGTTTCCCGACTCATCAACTTTTGTGGTGCGCCGTATTCGCCACTGCCGGCATAGCAGTAAGAACAGCCCAGATTGCAGGAATTGACCAAATGGAAGACCAGTGTGGCGAGCGGTAGTTTGGAAGAGACTGGTACGGGTGGCGTACGCATGAGCGGCCCCTTGTTCTCCCCTGTGACGTACAAAACACCTGACTGGATCAGTTCATCTATCGCCTCTGCCAGTTCTGACGGGCTTGCCAGATCACTGAGACTGCTATAGAGCGCCTGTCGCTCAATGGCCTGATTCGCTTTCATCGCATGGATGATTTTGCTCGCCAAGCCGTCCAGCTGTGTAATGACCCCGCTTAATCCTTGATACAAATACGGGCGGCCGTCCACCTCGAAAGCGATGTGATTGGATAAAACAACGGCTGAGCGATCCATTAGTACGGTCATGGCGCTTCCCCCTCCCGGCTTTTGTGTGCTATTGAATGCGTGTGACAAAATCAGGTACGGTTGACAGCAAAAATGCTTCTGCATTCAGCACTTTTTTGCTCCCTGGTTCTTGATACGTGGCGACGACGTTCACACTGCCTGTGTTGTTGGTGCTATACTCGCGTTTCGGGTTGGGGCCGCCGGCAGCGGGTGTAAACAGTCCGGTATCCGCATCGAGTTTGCCGATGAACGCGAGATCGTGATCATTCTCTTCGCCTTGCAAATACTCTTTCATACTCCATTTCACCGGTACCGGACCTAGCAAGATGTCATCAGCGGTGCCCGGCTTGCCATCCGGTCCAAATAGGTACGCATTGGCCTGGAACTGTACGCTTTGTCGATGCTCGCCGAGTTGTATGCGTCCGAGCCCGAACTCCGGCGTAATTTTGAGAAAATCAACCTTGTCATAGACACGCAGACTCAGCTTATTTTCCACATCAGCAATGCCAATCGTCGCCTGCTCTGCTGTCTGGTTTGCCTTCACTTCAAGCCACAGATCATCACCCTGTTGACGGACGATTTTGCTTATGCTGATCGCTTGGTCTGTCGTAATTTGCTTGAGTGTCAATCCTTCCGGCAATTGATTGCCGATGAGATGAACGACTGTCGTCTGGCCTTTTTTCACACTGCGCGGCCATAGGTCAAATAGCTGTTTGCCGTCTGCAGCATAGTAGGTTTCATCGGCATACAGCCCGTTATCCCCGACTACGACTCGCGATCCGACGATGGTTTTCCCGTCAGCGCCAATATTGTAATAGCCCCGATAGCGCTGTTGCCCGTCTTGGCTGACTCGCAGCGAGTAGCCGCTGTACAGTGTCGCCTGACCTTTGTTCGTCTCTTTGACCCCATTGATCTCCACAGTACGCTCCTCAGTGAACGCATCGCCTTCCCCGCTAAAGACAGCGTTTCCGGAATACATTCCGTCTTTTGGCGAGATGCCGACAATTCGCCAGTTTCCGCTTGGATTGAGCGCCTTGCCCGATTGCTTCCACTGATTGTACTCCGGATTATCAAACGGGTACTTCTCCGCCAAATACTTCAGCAACTGTGCTGACACTTCATCCCAATCCACGTCCCGGACCTGGTACAGTTGGGAAGGGTTGTAAGCGACGTGGAAATCCTTCAGCTTGTCCCATTCCTCTGGCGTCCGCCGCTGGGCAAAAGGCTGACCGAGCGAATGACAGCGGATACATGTTTGTTCAAAACGCGGGTCTGGAATATCCTCCATCGTTGAGCCCCGCTTTGTCACCCAGTACATCACCGACTCCATTTCACTTGGCGCCAAACCGTTTGTTTTGCTCAAGTCCTGAACCAGCTGTTTCTTCTCTTCAGGAGTAATTTGCAATCCCCAGGAATGCTCCATCCGATAAATCGTCGCATCCCATCCCTCCGGCGTTTTGCGAATGTCACTGATCCGCTCGACACGCTGCCCATCCGTTGCGTGACAAGTAAGGCACTTCTTCTGCGTCAGCTGGCTGAGCTCGCCTGTATACGCTGACGCCTGCGCCACCTCTGTCGGCGGTTGGGCAGCATCTGTCGGCGTCTGTTCGCCATTATTTTGTGGAGTGGTAGCTTGTGGCTGCTTTTCTTCGGGTGCGCACCCCCAGACGAGCAGCATGATCGCTAGCAGCCCTGCTATCAGGATACTGACTCGATTTTGCTTTCTCTTGTTCATAATGTCCTCCCCCCTGCTTCATTTGCTGGCCTAATCCCCGACGAATTTTAACTTTTGCCAGTCGCGGACGGCAGCCGGACACTCTTCATGCCAGCTCGGGTACATGATCATGCCGTCCGGAACTTGTGCAGCCCACCAGCAATCGCCATAACAGCCGTACAAATCGCGTTCCAACGGCTGACATCCGCCGCCCAGCCCGACGCCGGTAACATCTGTTTCCCACCCCGGATCAAACACAGTCGTACAGCCCATCGGCAATTGCATACCAGCTACGACCATCGCTTCTCCAGCTTCGACACGCCGCTGGATTCGCTTCGCCTTTTGGTTGATTCCTTTTACGTGTTTCACCTTGATTCCCCTCCTTTTGTTCCACTGGTTACATGCAATCCTAAACGAAGGAGGTAAAACAAGACGTTATCGATGGTAAAGAGATGGTAAAATCAACGTAAAAAATCTGATAATTTCGATCATTTTCGGAATTACTCTGGCTGGCTTGAGGGCAAACAGGTAAAATAAGAGGAAACAAAGAGGCCGGTTTTTGTAGAGGAGGGACATAGGTTGTCGCGTGAGTTCATTTTGATTGTGGATGACGAACAGGAAATCGGGGAGCTGTTGGGCAGATACCTGCATAAAGAAGGGTATACGTACGAGATCGCGCTCACCGGTTTGGACGGGCTGGAAAAGGCCCGGACGAAGCAGCCTGACCTGATCCTGCTTGACGTATTTCTACCGGACATCGACGGACATGAAGTATGCAGACAGTTGAGAACGTTTACAGACACGCCGATTCTCTTCCTTAGCTGCAAAGATACAGAACTGGACAAGGTCGTAGGCTTAAGCATCGGCGCAGACGACTACATCAGCAAGCCGTTTGGCATTAACGAACTGATGGCCCGAATCAAAGCTCATTTGCGCCGAAGCAAAAAGCGCTCGCCAATCGCTGCCGCTGCAGCAGGCAGATCGTCGGATATGCTCGCTTCGGCCACGTTAACCGTCGATTTGAAGCGGCATGAAGCCTATTTACATGGACATAAATTAATTTTGTCAGCCAAAGAGTTTCACCTGCTTGTCTTCCTGCTCAGCCATCCCAAGCAGGTGCTTAGCCCTGAGCACATCCTTGAGCAGGTTTGGGGATACGACTATGCCATTGATACCAAAACCGTAAAAGTCCACATTGGCAACTTGCGCAAAAAGATCGAAGACGATCCCCGCGAGCCGAAAAAAATAGTGACCATCCGAGGAGTTGGCTACCGTTTTGATGAAGAGATGGAAACTGCTTAGCAGGATTCAGGCGGTCTGGAAATCGCTATCGTTTCGCATCTTGATTACGTTGCTGCTGATTTCTCTCACGCCAATTCTCCTGCTCGGCAACTATGTCATGCAGTCCTTCGAGGGCACGCTGAACGCGATTGCCCTGCAGACAGGCGACATGATTTCTAGCGATATTACTATGCTGTACCAAAGCAATTTGAGCAGTCAAGTGAAGCTGATCAATCTTGAGTTTGAAACGATCCAGCAAAACGTGATCGCGATTAGAGCAATGGCCCAGGACATTTACGACAATCCGCAAAAATACCCGTATACCAACGCCCACAGCTTGGTCAAATCCGACTTCGACTACTACTGGGAAAAGGACTACGGCAAAAATGAGTCCAATACCGGAGCAAACAGCTTTGTCAAGCTGACACCGGAATTTACCGAACGACTGTCGCGCAGCAAGTATTTGGAGCCGCTCTTCCGCCAAACCATGCAGATGAATGACAACATTTCGGCGATCTATTTTATTTTACCCGATTCCGCCTGGCGAATTTATCCTGCGGTCAACTTGCAACAAGAGATCGATGGCGATTTTTTCTCCACTTCTACCGCGATCACGTCCTATCCGTTTTATCAAATGGCTCTGCCCTCCAAAAACCCCTCCCGCAAGGCGGTTTGGACAGATCCTTACCTGGATATTACCCATCGCGGCTGGATGTTTACTTGTTCTGTTCCGGTCTACAGCAAAGACAACACCTTGCTTGGGGTCATCAGCGCCGATGTCACAATCGACAATCTGATCACGAACATTCTCAACACCAAATTCAACCATCCCAATGCCTATGCTTTTTTAATCAGCCGGAATGGGGAAAAAATCGCCGTTCAAAAGCAGGGCGAGGATGACTACCCTTCACTGCCGGTCGAACAAATTTTAGCTGACAAATCCTACAGTGAATTGCCCAGGCTCACTTACCTCGACAGAGACCGGATCATGCTGAGCACGGAAATTCCCGCGACCAATTGGTACTTAGGGTACGTCATCTCACAAGAGGCTCTGATCGGCCCCATTTACACCAAAACGAACGACAACATCCTCAAGATCGGCAACCGCATGATCGGACAAATGACCCTTTTGTCCCTGTTTTTATTGATCGTTTGCATCGTCATTACACTGCTGTCGTGGCGCAACATCGCCGGACCGACGAAAAAACTGATCCGCGCCATCTCGGCCATGCGCGCAGGCAACTTGAATGTCAGCGTTCCCGCCAACGCGATCAGGGAATTTGATGAAGTCTCGCAAGCATTCAATGCCATGTCCCAGCAAATCAATCACCTGGTGCAAGCGCTCGACCAACGCCTCAAGGAAAAAGAGGAGCTGCAAGCGGAGTTGGTCGGCTTGAATCGACAACTGGAATCCAAAGTGCAAAAACGTACAGAAGAGCTTAAACAAGCCAATGAAATTCTTGTCTCGACCAATGAACAGCTAAAAAGCGTCGAAGCGTCGCGTTCCACGTTTTTTTCGCATATTTCCCACGATTTGAAAACGCCGCTAACGCTTATATCCGGCTACATCGAAGCGATACAGGATGGCGTGATTACGGAGGACGAAGAGGAGCTTTATCTGGAAAAAATCAAACAACGGATCGCTTCCGTCAATCGCTTGGTACACGATCTCAATGAGCTGAGCATACTCGAAACGCGATCGAAAACATTGCCGTACAAGAAGAGAAAAAGCGTGTACGATCTGTATGCAACTGTCCAAAATAAATGGAGCTTCTCTACAAAAGACCAGCGGCAGGCCATTCAGGTCATCCTTGACGATTCCCTTCAGGAACTATCGCAGCTGCTCGTTTTGGAGATCGATCAGGAGTACATCCATCGGGCCATCGACAATCTCGTCGAAAATGCGCAAAAATACAGCGAGAGCAAAGAACCGATTGTCATACGCTTTTCTCATTCGGAGCCGTTTCTCGCCATCTCTGTACAAGATGTCGGCTCTGGTATTGCCAAAGAGCACTTGCCGCACCTGTTTACGCGCTCCTACCGTGTGGACAAGGCCCGTAATTCCGCGATCCCTGGCAATGGGCTTGGACTTGCCATCGCACGCGAAATCGTTGAAGCGCATCACGGTCGCATTTTCGTTAAAAGTGAACTAGCGAAAGGAACGGTTTTTACTATCCTGCTGCCGCTTATAGATGGTTGAGCGAGTGGCGGCCATCTTTCTGCAAAATAATTAAAAAGAGGCTGCGCCATGCACGTCATCCACCTGCAGGCCAGCCTCCTTTGATATCCGGTTTTGTATTATTTGGCAACATTTATTATGCCGCTCAGATTTTCAGCCTTAGCGAAATCCTGCATTCAAGAGCTGCGCTGTTCTTTGTTCCGTTTTCGCTCTGGCAAAATGACATGCTCCATTAACAAAGCCACTAATACACCCAACAGCAGCCCATTGCCAAACAGATAGCTGAGCATCGGATTGAGGTGTTTCCATGCTTCTGTCGGAATAAACATGACCCCGATGCCAATCAGTAAAGAGCTGCCGATGACGATAATATCGCGTTCTTCTAGTTTAGAGCGGGCAAAGTCCTTCAACCCAAACCCGAGCAACTGCGTATAGGTAACGAACATGGCAGCATAAGCAACGGGGGTAGGAATGGAGCTGAGGAAATGCGTGATTCCGGGAAAGATGCCGATGAGCATCATGGCGATCATCGCCAGCATAAACGGCAGTCGTGCCGCCATATTGGTCGTTTTAATGACAGCCGCAGCAAGTGAGAGCGAAATCATCCCGACCACACCGGAAGCACCGGAGAGAATGTGCGAGATCCCGTTAAAAATCCCCCCGCGATTAAATGTCGATGCCGTTGCTTGCTCATCCACCGTCCGCCCGACTACTTCTATACTCGTAATCAAATTCGTCAACAACACGAAGGCGGTCAGCAGGCTTGTCACAATCACCCCAACGTCCCAGTGAGGCGGCCCCCAGAAAAACAGCGTTGGCCAGACAATCGTCTCTGTCGTCGGAGCAATCGGCTCCGACCATCCCAGCACGGCGTAAGAAATCCAGCCAATGATAATTCCAAGCAAAACAGCAAAACTGGAAATCGCTTTCATCCGTAAAAATAATATCACCAGCGCCATAATGACAACCGACATAATTGCGATGGCGGGCTGAACCAGCGTTGCTTGCTTGTAGCCCAATCCCAGCATTCCTTTGATAAAATTGCTGGAGAGCGATACGGACAATAACGTCATATATATTCCGGTAATGCTCGGAGTAAACCACTTTTGGATTCGGCCAATCCACCCGACCATGCCAAAGATCACAAACATGGCTCCAGCCAAGATCAGGCCAAGCTGAAACGATTGCCCGATCACGCGGGGCTGTGTCCCTATGCTTATGCCGATTTGCGCCAAAATAATAAAGATTCCCCACCACAGCCCGGCAGGCGCTTCCATCATGGGGTAGCGATGGCCAATCCACACCTGCAGCAAGGAAGCCAGACCGACAAAAAAGATCGTTTGCTGCATAAATTGACTCGTCTCCGCCGCGTTCAAACCATATACCTGTCCGATCATTAACGGAACAACGATGCTGCTGGAAAGTGTGACAATCAACCACTGCAATGCCGTTACGACGGTAATGGCAAACGGCGGTCGATCATGTAAACCGTACTTCATGGTTATCCCCCTAATCATTTTCCGAACTCTGCCATTATACTATATTTTATCGCAAAAATGACGGTCTTGTCGCTGGTCAAACCCCAAGCGGATTTCCGCGAAAAAAATAAAAAACCTTGGATCCGGGATCACAAGAGCTTACCTTCGAAAGATGTATGGTGCCGGTAGAGGGACTTGAACCCCCACGGTTTCCCTCACGATTTTGAGTCGCACATGCTATTCGGAAGATAGCAGAAACTAAGTCAAAGATGAGGAATCTAAAACCCGCGAAAAGCCTTGTAAAATCAAGGTTTTTTGCGGGTTTTTCTGTTTTTTTCAGGGTTCAAAAGGCTTTGGGGATTTTCTCAAAAAAGATGAGATTTTAGAACGTTCGAGAGAACTCGGAGAGAACTAAGGAAGAACAAGCCCGCTCCCTACCATTGACACATTATTCGGAGCGTATGCTCCAGGGAGGGTGTTGTATATGTCCACAACAACGGTCATCACTATTGCAAACCAAAAAGGCGGAACCGGTAAAACCACCACAGCCTACAACCTGGCTTATGCCTTATCCAATGAAGGAAAAAAAGTACTCCTTGTTGATTTTGACCCACAAGGTAATTTGACGATGTGCTTTGGCATCGAAAATCCGGATCAACTCAAGCTCTCGATGTTTAATATCATGAATGCCATCATGAGCGATGAGCCGCTTCCAACTCCAGACGGATACATTCACTCTCACGGCAATATCGACCTGATTCCGAGCAACATCGAATTGTCCGTTGCCGAAATCAATCTACGAGATGAAATGGGCGGAGAGAAAACGTTGGCTTCCCTTCTGGAACCAATGAAACATAAATACGATTACATCATTATCGATACGAATCCTTCCCTCGGCTTGCTGACGATCAACGCACTCGCGGCCAGCGACCGAGTACTTATTCCGGTCAATCCGCAACTATGGTCCGCCACGGGTTTGACCCAATTGCTTAAAATTATCGTCAAAGTGAAAAAACGGATTAATCCAAGGATTGGTATCGAGGGCATCTTAATGACCATGTGTGATACCCGAACGAACTTATACAAGGAAGCCTTTCGTCTTGTGAAAGTTTACTACCGGGAAACTTTCCGTATCTTCGATGTGCAAATCCCGCTTTCCGTTAAAGTCGGGGAAGCCAACTTTTACAGTCAAAGCATTATCGAGTTTCATCCAAAATCCAAAGTAGCCTTGGCTTACCAAAGCTTGGCGAAGGAGTTGATCCAAAATGGCAAGTAAACGTCCTACGCCCAAGCTCTCCAGTATTGATGAATTGCTGCTGTTGTCCGAGGAAACAAAAGTGCCGGAAACCGGAACCGGAACAGGTGTAACCCAGCTACTTCTATCTGACCTGGTTCCGTTTCATAACCACCCCTTCAAGTTATATGAAGGGAATAAGCTGGATGAGCTAGTTGAGAGTGTTATGGAAAACGGAGTGTTGATTCCGATCATTGTCCGACCAAAAGAACCCAATGGTTATGAAATCCTGTCCGGGCATAACCGTGTGAATGCCGCTAAAGCTGCCGGTCTCATCTCCGTTCCTTCTATTATAATGGACAATCTTACAGAGGCCGAAGCCGTCATCATCGTGGTGGACACTAATTTCCATCAACGTTCTATCCAGGATATGCTGCCTAGCGAACTGGCTCGTGCCCTGCATATGCAGCTTGAAGCATGTAAGGAAGCTAGACAGAAACAAGGTAGAATAAACGAAATTGAAAATGCCGAAATCCCCAGTAATGACGGAGAAAACGCCGAAGGTGTCCCAGTGGGACACCGCGGCAAAAGCGTCTTTGAGGTTTCCCATAAAAACGACATGAGTCCAACCAATATCAAGCGTTACTTACGTCTCAATCATTTAGTCCCTGAGTTGTTAGAACGAGTCGATCAGGGAGAAATCAAACTACGCCCTGCTGTAGATCTGTCTTATTTGAAACCGGAAGAACAGCAAACCGTGGAAACCTTGATTCAGGAACAAGGCTACAAGGTGGATATGAAAAAATCTGAGTTGCTAAGAGGGAAGTCTGAAAGCCGTAATTGCAATGAACAAACCATTAGAGCCGTTCTTTCTGGAGAAGTTACCCGGAGACCAAAAAGCAAAACCCCTGCCCCTTTCAAGTTGAAACATAAAATTTACACCAAATACTTTACGCCGGATAGCAAAGCGGCGGAAGTCGAAGAAATCATCGACAAAGCGCTGGCCTTATATTTCTCGCAACACCCCAAAGAAAACCACGATCCAGACAAGGAGGAATTTCAATGATGTTTAAAGACCTTGCCCATGAACAGTTTTATGAAGGAAACGTGATCCGCACTAATCGTCAGCATGATCCTTATCGTAAGGCCCTCTTTTATCTCCTGGGCCTGACAGAAGACACCCGCAGAAACATCAACGATCTTTACAATTTCAAGGAGGATAGCATCCGTCTGGAGGGATTAAACGAAAGTTGGCAAACCGGAACCACTTCTCGTCTTACGCGATTAGCATTCAATTTATACACCGGCTATACGGGAGAAAGTGAAGAGGACGCCCGTCATTATAGCCCCTACTATCTATTCGACACCGGCTTACTGCCCTACTTTTTTGAAGCGGTTAAACTTCGTTATCCTTCCTACGCCTCTGATTTGTCGCAGAGTTGGACATCGTTTCAACCTTTCACTAACCACGGCAGAGATGTATGGGATGAACTGGAGCAATAAAATCACTTCGAACCATCGAGGAAGGAGGACAACCACATGGCGCGTGCGAAACAACTGAAATCGTTGTATGAATCAGGTGTATCCTACATCTCCAATTCGCCGGAAGCCTGGACGGACTATCTGACCTTTGCTTCCGGTATTTATAAATATTCCTTCGACAATGCCCTGCTGATCTATATGCAAAACCCTACCGCAACCATGCTGGCCTCCTTGCCTCTTTGGAACAAATTGGGGCGTTATGTTTCCAAAGGAGAAAAAGCGATCGCTGTCTGTGATTATCGCGATGCCGGGTTAACGCTGGATTATTTATTTGACGTAACCCAAACTTACGGTAAGGCCGCGCCAAAAACATGGAGTTTGGAACATCTGGATATGGCTGAATTGGCAGGCCGACTGTCCTCCTACGATACCGATAATCTCAGCGAATGTATCAGTATGATGGTCAGACAAAGCATCGCTTCTTTAGATGTGTCTATGCAGGATATGGAACTGGACATGGCTGATCATCTGTTTGGTTCGCTTCCTACCGGGGGCATTGAAGATCAAATGTTGGAGTTGATTGAAGCGAGCAGTCGTTTTTTCATTCATCAGCGCTGTGGCATACCGGAATCCATCATCTTTCCAGCCTTTGATACGATCCCTCATTGGAATACCGTGCCTCTCATGTCCCGGCTCGGCGGAATCGTCACCGAGTTATCCAAAGAAATCTTGCTGGACATCGGGAGACATGTCAAAATCTTGGAACAGGAAAGGAGTATGACACATGACCGAAATCAAGGCGAATCTGAATTATTCCGAACAGACGGACGGCCTGCTTTATCCCCAACTGCAAATCTCCAATCAAGCGGAGGCCGACCAACAGCCCCTGGGCAAATACGGGCGAATGGCGCTGAACTATTTGCGCAATCATCATCCACAGAGGTTCATGAGCTTAAAAATGCAAGGGAACCTAATGGAAAAAATGCATCAGGCGGATCAGGAAGCCAACGAGAAGATGAACCAGCTCACCGAACAGCTTCTCCGACTTCGTCCGATGCCGCAGACCGAAGACATTTTGGAGCGGACACGCCACCTGAATCAGATCAAATCCACAGCCGAGGAACTGGTACTGAACGACATCGTACTGAAACCGAGATAACCAAATCAAAGCCGAATCCTGAACCGCCTGTCAGCGGTTCTTTTTTTGCACCTAAACAGGAGACCGACAGCATCAGGCATGACGTCGAAGATATGCTGGAGCACCTGCTGCGCAGCGACCGAGGCGGATTGGTGATCAAACCGCGTGTGTATCAATTTGTTACGGAGGAACCCCAACCCGTAAAAACGGCTAAACTGGCCGCATTGCTCAAGTCCCTTTACGGAATCGGCGGCGCTAGAGGAGAGTTCGGCAACGGGTTACGCGGATTCGACTACAACGGCAAAGGGATCGAGTTGTATTGGATGGATACGGATGGCGAACATCAAAGTACTTTCACTTGGAATAAAGTCGCCACCAAGATTTTAGAACTGATCCGGGATGGCCGTTATGATGAGAACTTTGCTCCCTTCCCTCCCGTTGAACCGGAATGGACATTGTTCGATTATGCTTTGGAACTGGAACAACAGGATGCAGGCGACCAGACAACTGTAACGCTTGAAGAAGTCACAAATCAAGATGTTCCAGATCTCGAAACGGAATACGAAAATCACGCAACAGTCATTAACGTATCGAATATACCCGCTTCCCCCGTTTCCAGCAATGCTGTCAATTATCGCTTTAACCCGGAGGCTTCCCCTTACGTTTCAGGTCCGAAAAGTAAATTCAAACGGAATATAGAAGCCATTCGGCTGCTCAAACAATTGGAACAAGAAAATCGCCAGGCAAGCCCGGAAGACCAACAGATTCTGGCCGGTTATGTTGGATGGGGTGGTTTGGCAAATGCCTTTCATCCATCCGCGTCCGGTTGGGAAAACGAGTACCAGGAATTGAAACAATTGCTGGATGAAACGGAATATGTAGCGGCGCGAAACTCCACGATCACAGCTTTTTATACCGAGCCATTCCTTATTGAACACATTCATGTCACGTTGCATCGTTTTGGCCTTACGGATGGAGCAGGCCGCAAATTGCTTGAGCCCTCCATGGGAACCGGAAATTTCTTTTCAGTTTTGCCTCTGGATTGGCAACAGGCCGAGCTTCATGGCGTGGAACTGGACAGCATCACCGGTAGAATCTCACGACAGCTATATCCTCAAGCAACTATACATCTACAGGGCTTTGAAACGGTCGATTTTCAGGACAATCATTTTGACGCTATTTTCAGCAATATTCCGTTTCACAATATTCGTGTATTTGACCGGCGCTACACCAGCAATTACCTGATCCATGATTATTTTTTCGTCAAATCTTTGGACCTGCTCAAACCTGGCGGGATCTTGGCCTTTATCGCCAGCAAAGGGACACTGGACAAACAGGATTCCTCCGTTCGGGAAGTGCTGGCGCGAAAAGCGAACCTGATCGGAGCTGTACGCCTGCCTAACACAACCTTTCAATCGCTGGCCGGAGCCGAAGTCACGACTGACATCGTATTTTTGCAAAAACGGGAACAGCCGCTGAAGTCGTTGAAAAGGGAAGACATGCCAGAATGGGTGTTTACCGGTGTTACCGAAGATGGCGTGCCGATCAACCGTTATTATCTCTCTCATCCTGAAATGGTGCTGGGACGAATGGTTTGGGATCGCGGCATGTATGGGCCGGAGCAGACTACAGCTTGTGTGCCGCATGACAACCAGGAACTATCTCCCCTGCTGGAGCAAGCACTCAGTACGCTACAAGCCTCCTTACCCGGCGCATCGGAAAAAACATGGGAAACAAACTTGCCGGATGTGTTGGATGAGGAAGAAGTCAAACCAATCAAGGCTCCTCCTGGAACCAAAAACTTTACCTATATCATTCAGGAAGGTCAAATTTTTTACTGCGAGAATGGCTATTTGTTACCGCAGGACATCAAAGGCAAAAAAGCCGATCGCATCAAAGGATTATGCGAAATCAAGTCGGCTCTCTTGGATGTCATTTATATCCAATCCCACGAATCCGGATACGATGAAACGGAGCTAAAGAAAGCCCAGCAGCAACTCAATCAGGTATACGACCGCTTTGTCCAGCAACACGGTTTTATCAACGATCGAGCGAATACGGCCGCTTTTACCGATGATGATCAACTGCCGCTCTTGCGCTCCATCGAAGATCAGACTTCGGAAAAAACATGGGCGAAGGCTGCCATCTTTTCTCGCCCAACCATTAGAATGAACCGCCTGCCGGACCAAGCGGATAGCGCCCTGGAAGCCTTACAAATTTGCTTAAATCAACGGCTGCGAGTCGATTTGCCGTATATTGCCCACTTATGCGGCAAATCGGTCCCCGAAGTGCGGGATGAACTGGGCGATCGTATCTTCCTCAATCCACAAAAATATACCGGCGATGAGGAGGAAGGATGGGAACTAGACGAGGAATATTTGTCCGGCAATATCAAAGATAAGTTGGCTTATGCCACATTGAAGGCGCAGGAACGTCCCGACTTGTTTGAGCGTAATGTGGCGGCGTTAACCCGCGTTCAACCTGCTCCGCTGTTACCCGGCGATATCGATTTTCGCATTGGCAGCCCGTGGATTCCCGTTCGCTATTACCGCGATTTTATGTACGAAACCTTTGGGACGACCCAAGCGTTTCAAAGAGCCCGTACCATCGATGTGGAATATTTGGAATATACCAATACGTGGCGAATCTCGGGTAAATCGTTGGAGCGAAACTCCATCAAGGCAAACCAGACCTACGGTACCCATCGAGCCAACGCCTACGAGATTTTTGAAAGCAGTTTGAATTTGCAAAGTATTACGATTCGAGATCCGGTCACCTACTTGGACAGCAATGGCAAGGAGCAGGTCAAATACGTGGTTAACGCCAAAGAAACAATGATTGCCCGTGCCAAACAACAACAAATGAAAGAAGCCTTCGGAGCCTGGTTGTTTCGGGATAAGGAAAGAGCGGATACGTTGCTAGCCATTTACAACGACAAATTCAATACAATCCGTCCTCGCAACTATGATGGCGATCATCTGGTGTTCCAAGGCATGAATGACGAAATGACGTTGCGGAAGCACCAAAAGGATGTCGCGGCCCGAATTATCTATTCCGGCACTGCCCTTATGGCTCATGAAGTCGGCGCGGGCAAAACCGCCGCTATGATTGCCGCAGGCATGTACTTGAAGCGTATCGGCGCGATCCAAAAACCGATGTACTGCGTCCCAAACCACTTAACCGAACAATGGGCCAATGAATTTCTACGTTTCTTCCCTGCTGCAAATATTTTGGTAACGACAAGAAAGGATTTTGCCCTGGCCAATCGCCAGCGCTTTGTCTCACGGATTGCGATGGGAGATTACGATGCCATCATCATCGGCCACAGCCAATTTGAGAAAATCCCCATCTCCAAGAAACGCCAGGAACAGCTCCTGCAAGATGAAATCCGCAACGTCTCCCAGAAGATTGACCAGATGAAAAAAGAAAAGGGAGACAACTGGAGCATTAAGCAGATGGTCGTTTTCGAGAACAACCTGAAATCCCGTCTGGAGCGTTTAGTCAATGAAGGCAAAAAAGACGATTTGATTACCTTCGAGCAGCTTGGTGTGGATATGTTATTTGTCGACGAGGCGCATGCGTATAAAAATTGCTTCACATTCACTAAAATGCGTAACGTTGCCGGCATCGGTAAATCCAGCAGCCAACGAGCGACGGACATGCTGCTGAAATGCCAATACTTACAGGAGATCAACCAGGGGCGCGGCGTGGTATTTGCTACGGGCACGCCCATTAGCAACAGCATGTCTGAAATGTATGTGATGAAGCGCTATCTTCAACCAAACCTGTTGCAAAAGCTGGGTCTAAATTTCTTTGACAACTGGGCCGCAACGTTCGGTGAGGTCGTCACCTCGTTGGAGATTACCCCGGAAGGCAGCGGCTACCGAATGAAATCCCGCTTTGCCAAATTTCATAACTTGCCGGAACTGATGAGCCTATTTCGTCTGGTTGCCGATATTCAGACTGCCGACATGCTGAAACTTCCTACCCCACAGTTGGAAGGCGGTAAAGCAACCATCGTTGTCAGCGAGTGCACTCCTTATCAAAAGATGATGATGAACGAATTTGTCGAGCGAGCAGAGAAAATACGGAACAACGAAGTGGATGCTACGGAAGACAATATGCTGAAGCTGACACACGAAGCAAAACTCATGTCCATTGATCCCCGACTCGTGGACGAAGAAGCCCCCTCCGATCCGGACTCCAAACTGAATCGCTGTATCTCCAACGTTTTTGACATTTGGAAGAAAACCCAGGATGACCAGCTTACTCAAGTAATTTTTTGCGACAGCGGCACTCCGAAACCGGGACAATTTAACGTGTACGATGAGGTAAAAGCCCAACTGTCTCATTTCGGTGTACCTGAACAAGAAATCGCTTTTATTCATGATGCGAAGACCGATGTGCAGCGGGAGGAACTTTTTGAAAAAGTTCGCCGCGGCGAAGTCCGGATATTGCTTGGATCGACTCAAAAAATGGGAACTGGTACCAATGTGCAAGATCGTCTCATTGCTGCTCACCACTTGGATTGCCCCTGGCGACCGGCAGACATTACGCAGCGTGATGGCCGTATCCTTCGGCAAGGCAATCGGAATGAAGTTGTCCAGATTTTCCGTTATGTCACCAAGGGAACTTTCGACTCTTACCTGTGGCAAATCCAGGAACAAAAACTTCGCTATATCTCTCAAGTCATGACCGGAAAAAGTATTTCCCGTTCCTGCGAAGATGCCGATGAAACGGTTCTTTCCGCCGCCGAAGTAAAAGCCATCGCAACCGCAAACCCATTACTTGCGGAGAAAATGCAGGTAGACAACGAAGTCATACGCTTGAAACTGTTGCAATCCAATTGGCATAATGAGCGCATGATGTTAGAAGGCAAAATCAAGCAGTATCCGCACTTGATCGAAAAGATACAGCAGGAAATCAAGGATTTACAGGCGGACATTCAATTGTCCCGCCAGTCCATGAACCAATCTTTTGTCATGGAATTGGATGGAAAAACCTTTACGGAACGCCCCAAGGCGGGCGAAATGCTTCTCCTCCTTTTCAACATGACGGAATTGCAACCTGATGAATCGGTACGAATCGGATCTTATCGCGGATTTGAACTTTTGTTTGCCCGTCAATCGATGTACAACATGCATCTGGAGGTCAAAGGAGCGAAAAGCTACGCCATTGATTTAGGCGAGTCAGAATTGGGCAACATTTCCCGTATCGAGAATGCCATTGAAAAAATCCCCTCATTGCTGCAAGATGCTGAACAAAAACAAAAAGATATGCACGATCAACTAATGGCTGCCAAAAACGAAATCGATAAGCCTTTTGAATTTGAACAAAAACTACAGAAGATGGTAGCGCGGCAAGCCGAGATTAATTCGGCACTGGAGTTTGAAGAACTACAGGGGCAAGAAATCTTGATCGATGAGCAACCAGAGGAAGGACGATCCGAACATGCAGAAAAGTCCTTTGAGTTGGAAAGGGAGGACTAGTCGGATAACAGTTATTTAGATAATCATCCAATTCGTG
The DNA here is from genome assembly GCA_946402065.1 of uncultured Brevibacillus sp. Classification (GTDB taxonomy): domain Bacteria; phylum Bacillota; class Bacilli; order Brevibacillales; family Brevibacillaceae; genus Brevibacillus_D. Next base: position 36,200 of record CAMIVR010000004.1, read on the forward strand.
AATTAACTAAACTGTTGCTGACAACGTAATTTGACCGAAAATTGACGGTGTCTGTTGTCCAATAACTGACGGAATTCGTGACCGCATCATCCATTCAGAAGGGAAAGCCTCGGAATGAGACTTTCCCGCCACGATCAGATATGAATCTGGTAGGTATCCTTCTGCCGCAGATAGAACCGCGCTTCCTTTGCCACTACGTACCAGTCGTGACGATCCAGTTCCAGTGTGCATGCAATCCCTTTGTCTTGGCAGATTCGAACCTCCAGACACTCTCCACAGTGCATCGGGTATGTTCCGCCGTCCAGATGAACCATCCAACATGCCACATCCCGATCATAGGTCATGAGGAGCCACGGATCGATCATGTCAATTCACCTTCTATGACATGTTTGACCATGTGGTCGTCGATGATGCGGCGCTTGTTGACGGCCCCGTAAATCAAGCTGTTCGTGCACACTTTGTTGATCAGCCGAGCAGCACCGCCGGAAAATTGGGAAATGACTTCGATCGCCCCGTCAGAGAAGATGTCGTGCTCGCTACCTGCGTACGCCAGATGCCTGACGATATACTCCCCCGTCTGCGCACGATCATAATGTGGAGCTTGCACTGCAGGTCGATTCGTTGCCGGATCGCCGTGTACGCCTGCATCCTGAGCCGATCCCACAACTCACTTTGCCCCACCAGCATCAGCGCCATCGGGCTTTCCGAGTCCATCCTGACGTTCAGCAGAAACCGTACTTCCTCCAGCATCTCCCGATCAAGCAGGTGTGCCTCATCCACAATGACGCACGGTTTGACGTGGTGAATCCCGCGCAACAGTTCAATTTCGCGATGCAATTGCCGTTTCGCATCGCCGCGGTAAAACTTCGATTCACATCCCAACTGTTCCAGCACGCCCTTGTAGAAATGGCGGGGCGTCAGTTTGGAATCCGATACATACAGCACTTTGTATTTCGCCGCATCCAGCACCGCCGTAATCCGGCGTATCACCGTCGTTTTTCCGGTTCCGCAGTCTCCCGTAACAACAGCAAACCATTGGCTCTGCGCCGCGTATTCGAGGCGTTCCAGCGTTTCTTCCAGCATCACCGGCATATACAGTTCACCGGTTGGTATGTTCCGCGTAAAGGGCGTGTGGCGAAGTCCGTAGAACGATTCAAACATCGCTCTCCACCCCCTTGCGAATCGCGCGGAAGGAGATGGCGGGCGCTTGTCGTTTCTGACGCTGCTCATGCTGCTTTTCGGCTCCGCGCAGCAGGCGCGAGGCTTCTGCCCGCTTTGGTTGTAGATGTTCCGGCAGGGGCGGTCGTTTCCCCGCTCGTTCGCCGATCACCAGTTCACGAGCCTTCCACGGTTGATGACCCTCGTATTCGATCGTGATTTCCGTGATGTCGGCGGGGTCATATACCACCTGAACCGTTCTGCCGATAAAGAGAAGCCCGACTTCGTATTTCCTGCCCATGAAGCTGATGCATCCCGTCTTGTCGACCTTCCGCTCCTCACAGTGAAGAAAGGCATCTGCGAGCACATCCGGCTGGACGAAACGAAGCGGATGGGGGTCCTGACGGAAGGCCTGCTCCGGACTTCTCCCGTCAAGCGCCGAGTGCGGCTTGTTCTGATAACATTCGCTAAGCCACACTTGGAATAACGCATTGAGCTGTTCAAGCGTCTTCGGCTTCTCCAGTTCTACCTCGCTTAAGAAAGAATCGATGACACCGTTCAGCCTCTCAATTTTGCCCTTTGATTCCGGCGAATAGGGTCTGGCAAAAAGAAGGCGAATTCCCAGCTTGGAACAAGTCCGCGCCATCCATTTTGTCTTATACTGTTTGCCTTGATCAAAATAGACGGCTTCCGGTACGCCGTATTTCTGAATCGTCTTACGAAAACAGTCCTCCACAATGGTCTGATCGAATACAGCGTAAAATTCCCCGTGCAAGACCGAGCGTGTCGCGTCATCCTCAAACAGTACGAGATAGACTTGCTTCTTTTCTCCGTTTGGTCCTATGGGCAAATAGGGGCCGTATTTGATGTCCGACTGCGTCAGGGCCATGCGGCGCTTCTTTTGAAACCGCCGCGCGGCAACTCCTTTGTTCTCATACATTCGCATATGCCGCGAACTGTATCCGCATTCCGCGAGCTTCTCCTGTAAGGTGCTACGCTTGATTTCATCCGGCTTCACGATGTCTTCCCATTCCAAAATCTGAATGATCTGCCGCACACTGCGACCGGGAACTTCGCGCCGTAGCAGGATCGCTTGTTCCAATACCGGCTGGGCAATTGCGGCATCGGCGGGCCGTCGGCCTCTTGGTTTGGGCTTCAGCCCGGCAAAGCCTTCCTCCCGGTACTGAGCCAGATACCGGCGCAAGGTGCGCTCGGACATCCCGGTTTGTTCACAAATGGATGCCTTGATCTGACTCGCCCTGGCCGGATCCAATCCTTCCGCCAGCAGGGGCGATAGCAATTGAACGCGCTGTGTGGCGATTTCTTCCGCTTTCTTCTGATCTTTCAAGCTCATGCCTCCCTTTCTTTCGGATTGATGATGAGTTTACTCCGAAAGGGGGCGGACAGGAAGGCAGAACGGGTCTGTTACCCACAAATGCGAATTGGCGATCGGGCGGACAGCTCGTTTCAGCCATCCGGCGGCATCGCCTACAAACCGTCCGAGTAACGAGAGTACGGTCTGTGGCCGGGCGGACGGTTCGACCACAGGGAGCTTGAGGCGCTTTGCGATGGATTCCAGACAGCCTGCTGCATACACCGCCCAGGCCACGAACCAACACTTCCAGCGGTAGAGCGTCGATTCATCTGCCGCGATGTCGGTACGAGTTGGCTCCGAAACCACCACCTCGATACTTTCTGCATCGTACCTCTTGTAGGGTACAAGGATGTCCGGCAACTCGTGATGAATTCGCCCGCACATCTCGCAGTAAAGCCTGCGAATGATAAGCTTTCGCTTCTCTCCCGCGCTTTGAAACCATGCTCGTGGACGGCTTCCCACTACGCATAAACATCCTCCGCAACAAGGCGCAGCTACCTGCTCCGCACTCTTAACAAAAAACGCCGCTTCCCGGCTCCTTTTCAATGAGCGTATATTTTGATACAATGACCATGTCGATAGTGAAAAGACGCCTCTTGTGATACTGTTCCCGCAGTATCCGTTCCAAAGGAGGCGTTTTTTCTTTTCTCCCTCACTATTCTTATTGGTCATTATATCGGTCAATCGCTGGACAGGCATTAGCGTCAACTTTCGGGCTTATTGATTCAGCAAAAACACTAAACTTCTCACTTTATGTGAATATGAACTCAAAAATATACATCCTTCGATTTATATACTATAATTGAAAGGTTAATGCTCAAAACTTCAACTTTTCCATTCATTTTGTTATAGTAATCTTATACAAACTGACGTTCGCTTTATTTACGAATTAAAGGATGATTGCATAATGGTTAAATCCCCTCTTAGGTACCCTGGTGCCAAGAAGAAAGTTCTTAATCGATTCACCCAGTTTTGGGAAGTCCCTCATGTAGAGTACAGAGATGTTTTTGTTGGCGGAGGATCTACTTTTTTTGGTAAACCTGAATGTCCGAGAAACTGGTTGAATGATTATGATGAAGAAATCGCGGCTTTCTTTATCTCAATGAGAGACTATCCTGAAGAACTTTGTAATTTAGTCATGTCTACAAAACCAACAGTTGAACTATGGAGACAAATAAAGGATAGAGATTTAAATACGGATTTAGAGAAAGGGTTCAGGACCTTGTTTTTAAACCGTACGACATTTAGCGGAATACTGAAAGGAAATCCAATTGGTGGGATTGAGCAAAAAAGCAAATATACTATTGATTGCCGCTGGAATCCTGTTGCATTGTGCGAACAAATTCGTTTGTGTAGTGAAATGCTACAAGGAGTTACAATCACAGCCTTAGATTTTTCAAGCGTAATTCAAGAAGCTGGAGAAAATGTTCTACTTTATCTTGATCCTCCTTATTACCACAAAGGAAACCTCCTTTATCGTCAAGGGATGACGCACGAGGATCATGTAAGACTCTCCGATTTGCTAAAAGATACTGAACATAAATTTTTTATAACTTATGATGATTGTGAGGAGGTAAGAGAACTATACCAAGAATGGGCTTACCTGTACCCAGCATCTTGGTTTTATAGTAGTTCAAATAAAAAAGCTAGAGAAGTCGGCAAAGAACTATTCATTTCTAACTTCATGATTTCTGAGCAAATTGCATGTAATTTTGGTATAGGAGGAGAAAATTAATGGAAATATCAAAGTTAATTAGACTAATTGAACAAGAAATCACTGAAGTCGGAAAAACCGCCAAATCGGAAGAAGATGTACGACTAGGTTGCGAAAGTATTCTTAAAAATCACTTGCCTCAAATAGGAGTTCAATATGATGCCAGATATGAAGTCACAGTAAGTAATGGCCGTATAGATGCCTTGTTCCATCATTTGATCACTGAATATAAAGAGCCTGGAAAACTAGCTACAAGAAATGGTTATGACCGGGCAACTGAGCAAGCTTTACAATATATTGAAAATCTAGCTAAAGAGAATAAGGAATCAACTGATAAATATATTGCAGTTTTATTGGATGGAAAAAATATTGGATTTGTTAGATTTAATCAATCTAACAAAAAAATAATATCTCCTCTACTGCCCATCAACTTTGAATCAATTCGATTGTTTTTGAAATATATACACTCACTAAATTATAAAGCTTTAACGACATCTAATGTACTATCTGATTTTGGGCCTCAGAGTAAAATAACTGGCAATGTTATAAGAGCACTATGGTCACGCTTTCAGAATCATCGGGATACACGTACATCTATGTATTTTACCGAATGGCGCAGATTGTTTGGACAAGTATCAGGTTTCGGTCAATTTACTGGCCCTGAACATGGTGTTAATAGTATTGCAAAGCAATTAGGAATAGATATAAATAAAAAACCTGCTGAGTTCATCTTTGTTCTCCATACCTATTATTCCATTCTCATAAAATTAATCGCAGTCTTTATCATAGAGAACGCTAAAGAAACAAGTGGAATTTACAATACATTTAAGACGTCTTCTTTAGAAGAAAAAAAATCTATGATTGAATCAATGGAAAATGGTACTATTTTTAGACGGTTAGGAATAACAAACTTTTTAGAAGGTGACTTCTTTGCTTGGTATCTTAATGAATGGGATGAAAGCTCTGCCGCGGCAATACTAGAGGTACAAGAATGCTTATGTGACTATGAGCCTTCTACCCCATCACTTATGCCAGAATCTGTACGTGACTTATTAAAAACTTTGTATGAGCGACTGTTACCAAAACAAATTAGGCATGACTTAGGGGAATTTTATACTCCCGACTGGCTTGCTCACTATACTATTAATGCATCAGGATTTCTACCATCTGATAAAATACTCGATCCTACTTGTGGATCAGGAACTTTTTTAGTTCTATGTATAAAAGAAAAAATAGATCAATTACAAAAGGTAATGAGTCCAGATGCACTTGTAAAACACATTTTATCCCATGTCTATGGATTTGACTTAAATCCATTAGCGGTTATTGCAAGCAGAACGAACTATCTACTTGCGCTCGGTGATCTATTAGGATATGCAGATGGTGATATAGAAATTCCTGTCTATCTAAGCGATGCGATTCTATCACCACAAAAGCAAGATAAAGGATACACTTATCGTATCGAAACTACAATGGGTCCAATTGAACTAATAATTCCAGATCAAGTTGTTTCAAATGGCTTTTTAGGAACAGTACTTATTCAAGTGGAAGAACTAATTATTCAAACAGCTGAACAATTTTGTACACAAGAACAGGCTAGAAAACATCTTAAAGAGAGTATGATTAGGCTCGGATTATCTGAAAGCATATCTGATATTGTAAAGTTATATGATGATATCATGGAGCTTGAAAAAAAGAATTGGAATAGAATTTGGTGCAGGATAATCAAAAATCACTTCAGTTCTGCAACTTTAAAGAATTTTGATGTTATTGTTGGAAATCCTCCATGGTTGCGTTGGACTAATCTTCCTGATATATATAGAAACTCTATCAAGGAATTTTGTGTGAATTACGGTCTCTTCTCCAAAGATAGATTTGTTGGTGGAATCGAGACTGACATATCAACAGTTATTTTGTACTCAACTGCCGAGAAATGGTTAAAACAGAATGGTAAGTTAGCCTTTCTAATAACAAGAAGTGTTTTTAAAACAGAATCATCTGAAGGATTCCGTAAATTTGAAATCCCAAATGACAGGAAAACAAAATTTAGAGTTATGAAAGTGGAGGATTTTACAAGCATAAAACCTTTCGAGGGTGCGACCAACAAACCTGCCTTAATCCTTCTTGAAAAAGGAAATAAAAACACTGAATATCCTGTTCCGTGGATTGTTTGGAGCAAAAAAAACAAGAACCGTATCTCAGATGATTCCTCCCTTCAAACAGTCATTGATAACACAATTAGATCTGAAATGTCTGCCTACCCTATATATGCAGATGGTGGACCTTGGTTAACCTTAACTCCCGAGTATGTTGATCAATGTATACAATTAATTAATCGTCAAGGAGAACACAACTATCCTGCAAGAAAAGGAATATGTACAGATAGGAACGGGATCTATTACGGAGCAATTCTTGATAAAAGGGGGCGGACAGATGTAATTTTCGAGAACAACCCTGACCTTGGAAGAACAACTGGTATTCCCATCATTCGTTCGATACTAGAAAAGGATCTAATCTATCCCATTGCTCGAGGAAGAGAAGTATCCTCGTTTCAATGGGAATTCGGGAATGTTTATGGAATAGTTCCACAAGATAAAATGGATGGTTTTCCCGAGGATTTTATGAGGTTAAACTACAATAAAACACTACGTTTTTTTAGAGAGTTTGAAAATAATGAAGTTCATCACTTAACAACACGTGGGAGCTTTCGACGCTATCAAGCAAAGCGCAATGCTCCGTTCTACTCTTCTTGGAATGTTGGTGAGTATACATTTGCACCTTATAAAGTCGCATGGTCTGAAATATCTGGAAGTTTCCAAGCTTGTGTATTATCCAGTATATCAAGTCCTTATTGGGAAACAAAAAGAATTGTTATCCCTGATCATAAGTTATATTTTGTTCCTCTTTACTCTGAATCTGAAGCTCATTTTCTCTGTGCCTTATTAAACGCTCCGCAAATAGAAGAGTTTGTAATGGGATATGTTGAAACTACACAAATCGGAACGCACGTCACAGAATACCTTAATTTACCAAAATTTGATGAGTCAAATGATTATCATCAGGAATTATCACAGCTGTCTTTAAATGCCCACCACGATAATAATCTTGTTCAATCTACTCGAGAAAAAATTTCTCGTCTTCTTCATAAAATAATCTAAGAAACCTAGTATTCATAAGTTGAGCAGTTAGATTTCACTAACTGCTCATTATTCTTCATGCCAAAAGGTATTGTACTAACAGTACTCAAAATCATAAAACTTTTCTTTTCCATTCTTTTTACAGTACTCTTCAAGAACTCGATCAATACTTCCCGAAATTTCCTCATCACCATTTAAATGTATATATAGTTTGTTTCTAGCTCTACTCGCAGCAACATATACTATTCTTGTGAACTCCTCGTACTTCTTTTCGTAATCAGTGGTTGAATTTCCAAAAATAATAGGATTGCATAAAACGTTTAGAGGAGAACATTCTTCGGAGTCCAGCCTATCAGCCCGTTCAATATTAATAAGTACATTATCAAACTCTGCTCCCTTAGCTTTGTGTATTGTCATAAACCTACTATTTTCCGAAAATATTTCACAGCAAATTTTCTTTGACGTTATATACTGTAACTTATCGATATATTTGTATACCCCTTCGTAATAATCATCGTCACCTTCAAAAGGATATCTGAGATAGGATTTTACTGGAATTTCCAAATCATCTATCAATTCATTAATTCTCATTATTAAATCTTTGAGCAATATAGCATTATCAATATAGCTATTTACATTCTCCCAAAATGTAAAGACTCTTTTCAATAATAAGTTGTTTTCCTGATTAAAACTTCGATATGAAGGTTCGATGTTAAAGTATTTTTCAAATACTGTAAACGCACTCGGTATGCATTTCCTACTGAATGCTTCTTCAAGTTCATTAATAGCTAGCATAGATTCAATCCATGCTTCCCTTTTTGCTTCAATCTCATTTTCTAATTTTCTTCCCATCTGGTATGAGTAGGCATTTATTATGTTGTTTACTAACCTACGTTGATCCTCATCAATGTTACTGATATACTTTAACACCTCAGACCATTTTCTGCATAAAAATACTGTGTTCCTTTCAAGTATTGTTTCAAGAGGTTTAGAAAAATTGCTTTTACTTCTCTGCATTAAAAAGGTTACTTTATGTTTATTTTCAAAGTTTAATTCACAAGTCTGCTCATTTAATTCAATGTCACCTTGCCGCAAGAAATTTAAGAAATTAATTATATTCTGGGTACTTCTTCTGTTCCCTTTTATCACATAATTTTCAATTGGTAGACTTGAAGATAAATTAAAATTATGAAACTCCCTGTAATCGGCCCCTTGAAAAGAATAAATGGATTGGGCTACATCACCAATTACAGCTACAATAGATTCTTTCTCTGAAAGAATTCTAACAATCTTATTTTGAATTGGATTCGTGTCCTGATATTCATCAATTAGAATATATGGAAATTCACACCTGATAAGATGTGTTGAAAGTTCATAATTCTTAAGAATTCTATAACCAAAATATAGAATCTCATCAAAGGTCAATCTGCCTGCCTCACCCCAAATATATTTTTTTACAGCTACGGCTACTTCTTGCGTTATGTTCTGATGATATTTCAAGCAAATACCAGTACTTTCGCTCATATATCCAGAGTTTAATAAAGTAATGTCAATCTGGACGTCCGCCATTTTATTGCGTGATAAATCATTATATAGATTAGAAGGGATTAATGGGTAGTTTCTCTCAAGATAACTATAAATATCTTCTTTTTTGTGACCACTTAAAACTGAAAATCCTTCTTGTACCGAAACTATTTCTTTGTTTTTATCTATTAGCAAACCAAATTCTTCTTTTATAATTTTTTTTAATTGGACCTGATTAGGTTTGATTATATATTCATTTATAAAAGAGTGAATGGTTGATACAACTACGTTATGATTAAATGCTCCTAATCTGTTTTGAATCTGTTCAACAGCAACATTTGTATACGTAATACAAAGTATTTTCCGAAATTCACTCTGAAGTTTGGCGCTATGCTGGACCATCTGCTTTATATTTTCAATTAATAAATGAGTCTTTCCAGCTCCTGGACCAGCATATATTTTCAGATGCCTATTATTATCATAGATCCGTAAATCATCAGAAGAGTTTATTTCCTGAGCCATTCTAATCCCTCCCTTATGTATTCCGGAACGATTAAATCATTAATAAGATATTTGGGCTCCTTATTCAAATCATCTTGAACATTTTTTGAAAGAATATTTAATGCAAGGTCACCTTTCTTATTTTTTGCATAACTCAGAAACAAGTTTGCAAAAAACAGCTTCTCAATTTTTTGTTGAAGTTCTTCATTGTCAGCATTTGTATAGTCATGTATATACAGTTCAATGTAATCACTAATCTTCTTTCTTGTTTTTGGATGCGTTATTAGATCTAAATTCATTTTCCAATCGAGTATTGACATATCCTCAATACCCTCAATAAATGGATGCAGATTGTTTGGTGAAACAAATTTAAGCAACCTTTTTACAACGAATTTATTCTCGAAATTTTCTAAAAAGAGCTCATTCTCAAACGTTGATCCTAACTTTTTTTGTGTTTTAACTAAAATATTCTCATTTCCCAAAAATTCTTCGCTTATTGGTTCCATTAAAGTTAAGTGTTCTTGATATAAAGATAAATCATTAAATTTCCCATCCTCAAAATATTTGTAATCACAATCTCTAAAGCATAGAACTTTAACACCCGTGTTTATAAATAATGGAAGAAAATGATCAAAATTTATGCCACCAACTTCTACTACTGAGATATGATTGCTCTCAATTTCATAATCAATTCCACATTTACTTGCAAATGCAGACATTAACATCTTTTCTGCTAATCCCTCTACTAAAATTACTTTATAAGCAAATAACATATCAGACCTTGTCACATCCAAAAATTTAGCCAGATGTGCTTTACTTTCCTTATATTCTTCTTTCATATATTTATTTTTTAAATTATCCGAAACAACTTTATGTTCATTCACTACAGAATTACGATAATACTTCAGTGAGATCATATCATCAATATCAGCTGACGCTGTTATATTAGGTGAATGGGTGGTTAAGAAAATCTGATTTTTGATAATTCTACCACTGTCACCTCTCACACCATCTTCTTGAGCTTTTTCTCTCTCTTTTTTCTTTGATAATTCATCTGCCTGTTTTAAAGCACTCAAATACCTAAACAGTTTATATTGCATTGCCGGATGTAGATGTGCTTCTGGCTCCTCAATCAGCAGAAGATTGTAGTCATTATTAATTTTGAACGCAATGATATTGTATATCTGAACAAGATTGTTATAACCCAAACCATTATTCTTCATCGGCATCTCATACCCTAATGACGTATCTTGAAGTATATATTGAAAATAACGTTCGAATGGGGAGTCATATATAAAACTAGGCGTTAAAGAGTTATTTCCATTCTTTATTCCTACTTTGTCTTGATCGATTTCAATCAATTGCTTCATTTCTTCTGTAATCTCTGCAAAGCTAGTCCCAAGCAATTGAGTTATATTGGCTCTTAAATCGACTTTCCCATCATACATGTCTAGACGCTTCTTGACATATCTCTGGGTATGTGGGAGTAGACCATCCGTAGTTCTATCGGCTGGTATGTAGTCTATATTAAAGATATTCTGTACTTCATTTTTTTTGATACTTTGATGAGACGTCGTATTATAGTAATTCCAAGAAAACTTTACGATAAACTTTTCCAATGAAAGCAGATAATCTTGAAGCTTATCTTTACTTTTCATTTCATCACGGTAGTCATTTAAGTATTTTGGATCAAGCTCATATTTAAGCAAAACTACTGCACTGATTACATAATTCTCATCATCAGTTAAAACATTCCCATCTTCATTGTAAACAATGAAATTCCTAAATCTTAAAATACCATCGTCAAAGCTATCTAATCTAAGTGAGTGTTGAATATGATAATAAATTTCGATACTTGGGGGATCTTTTTTATACATCTCAAGATTTGAGTGAAGGTCATTTTTATTGAAATCATGCACTGATCCAATATTCTCTGAAATATTATCCAGAAGATTAATAACCTTTAGCAAATTTGATTTCCCTGAATTGTTAGGTCCAATAATTATATTTATACCATCTTGAAATTCAACTACTGTATCATCAAAATTTCGAAATCGTTTAATATGAACCTTTTTTAAAAACATAACCATCACCTCGGGCTATATAGTTCTTTATAAACTCCATCAATATGGGCCAAAAGAATGTGTTCGTTCCTGTATAAATTCGACTTCATACCTGATTTTTCCTCTGATTTTGTAGAAATTTGTATAAACGTCATGCCTTCTTTAAATTGATAAGGAGTTGTTTTTATGAATAATTTCTTTACTTCTCTCCAAATCATACAAGCCAACAGCATCAATTTAATCGAATTCGCCAAATCTCAAGGCTATATTCTTGAAAATGGCGGCCGCCGCGCGCTTCATGCGAAGCAAAGTGGCGGTCTTTACTTTTTCCGGGATAGCAACAAATTCTATCACTTCTCAACAGACACCAGCGGCGGTCCCATCGACTTTGTGATGCAATTTATGCGAATGGATTTTAAAGAGGCCGTTGCGTATTTACTAGAAACTGGCTTGCCGCAGTATCAGACAGTTCCTTCCCTACCTAAACCTTCCGGCAAACTTCAGCTCCCGGATAAAGCCCCTAACTTTAAACGTGTAGCCTGGTATCTGATCCATGTTCGGGGTATCGATCCGAAAATAGTCTCTTGTCTAATGCACGAAAAAAAGCTATATCAGCAGGATAAAACCGGTAATTGTGTTTTTGTCGCCTACGATAAGAATGGTGTTGCCAAGTATTGCTCCTTGCGCGGCACCAGGCCGGAACGTCCTTTCAAGCAAGATCGGGAACATTCCGACAAGAGCTATCCCTTTCACATCATCGGGTCTAGTCAAAAAGTTTATGTATGCGAAAGTCCCATTGACGCCATGAGCCATGCTACGCTTGCAAAATTGAAAGGACTGGATTGGAAAAACGACCATCGCATTTCCCTGGGCTGTCTGTCCGACCTTGCTCTGGAACGATTTCTCCAACATCACCGTATTCATGAAATCATTTTTTGTCTGGATAACGACCATAACGCAACGTTTCGTGATGGCAGCCCTGCTCCCAACTGGGGACAAGAGGCTGCCTTAAAATTTGCCCAAAAGTACAACGATCAAGGCTACCAGACCTCGATTGAGAAACCGTTCCGCAAAGACTTCAATGAGGACCTGACAGCCATACGCCAAGCGAAATATGAAGCAGAACAAGCCATCAGAGAGGAGGAATGCGAGTATGAGCATTAGATCTTTTTTCCATTGGATAAGAGAACTGCCGGACCAAAAACAGAGGGGACCCCCTCTGTTTTTGGTGTAAAGGCAGGAATAGCAAAATGTCATTTTGCGAAAAAACAGCGTGAAAGCAGAGCTTTCACCGACATTTTTACGGGTGTTCCCCCGACAATCGCATGTCGCTTGGCGGATAACCCCCAAGAGTGAGGTGCTGCCGTTGGCACGCGCAGAGAAAACGGTGCAAATCACCGTCAAGCTGCCCAAAAAACAATATGATGCATTAAAAAAATACGCCGCTTCCAAGCATTTGAGCATGGCGGATATTGTGCGGGCGTTTATCCAAAAAGGCATGTCTGTGGAGGCTTATACCGAGGAGATCGATTTCATCACGGCCATCATCCGCCAGGAGATCAAAATTGCCATTGACGGATTAAGCAACCGGCTAGCCGGACTCGCCAGCAAGGACTTAATCATGTCGGCTGCCTCCTACTACTCCACCATTGCGATTATCGCCGATCTGATTGATACGAATCGGTATACGACCTTTCGGGAGATCGAGAAGAAAGCGCGGCGGCTTGCGGTGGACTATGTCAAAATGAAGCTCACCGATGCTGAAAAACTGTTTTTGTCGGGGAATGCGTTGGATCAGAGCATCGAGCATCTACGCGGGGGCGACTCCGATGTCGATCCTGATCTATAAACAGCGCTTCTTCCATCCCAACCACCCGAAAACGGCGAAAAGCAACTACTGCCATATCGGATATATTGCCACCCGTCCTGGTGCGGTGAAGAATGAAGGCATGAATCATGGGTTGTTCGGGAAGCTGCGCCCCGGAAACTTGCAGGAGTTTTCCTCTTGGCAAGAAGTGGCCCGACTGGCACGCGACTTATCCCGACAAAAAAAGAACATGTATCGCAGCGTCATTTCATTCAAACGAGATACGGCGCTGGAACTGGGCCTAACCAATCAGAAGGCTTGGCAACAGTATATTGAACAACATATCTCCACCATCGCCGCCCAAAATCACATTAAAGGAAAGAACCTCTGTTGGGCCGCCGCTGTCCATAATGAGAAGGAGCATCCGCATCTTCATGTCGTCTTTTGGGATCGACAACAGGACATCCTGAAAAACTATACCCACCCCGAGATTCCCAATCGCATACGCAGGCAATTGATCAAAGACACCTTTGCTTACAAGATCAAACAATTTTGCGCTTTGCGGGATCAGTTTAAATCCGGTATTACGGAAATCACCGACCGCATGGTAAGTGAATTCGAGTTGTATATCAAGAATCTGAACCCGAAATCGTTCAAGGTTTTCTACAAACGCTTTATGAAGGAGGATGAAGATTCCCTGCACCGTCTACCGAAACACCATCTTTTTCAGCAAAGCCATGCCGCTGCGCTAGCCGAAAAACTGGTTCAACTCCGCGCAAACATGCCGAAAACCGGAAGACTCGCTTATCAACTCCTCCCCCCTGCTGTGAAATCCATGTTGGATGAACTCGTACAGGAATTGATGAAAACCAATCCCTATCTGGCACAAATGGTTGAGGATTATGTCCAAGTCAAAGTCCAAATCGCGATGCTGTATGACACCGATCCGGAACGTATCGCTAACTACTGTGAGAAGTATCTGACCGAGGCGAAAAAGCGAATCGCGAACCGTATTTTGGGAACGGTCCGTACGCTGATCAAAATGGAACGGGAAGTAACCATGGAACAAAACCATAGGATACGGCGACAGTACCTGGCCGAGCAGCTTCTGGTTGGCATCCTTGATATGCTGGAGAGTCTGATCATGAACGGCAATATAGACTACGATGACAAAGCAAAAGCCATGGGCACGGAGTTATCCAAACAAGCCAAAAAGGAATGGTTTATAAAACATCGGGACAAGGGTTTAGAAAGATAACATCCATCATATTCTTCATCCACTATTGTGGATAAATCTGTGAATAACCGGTGAATATTCTGTGGATAATTACACCCTTTGTTTACGAAATGGCTTTTCATTTTGATTGAAGAAAGGAACGATCTCATGTTATTTACCGAAGGCAAACATCAACAGTACGAACGAATGATGCGGCAGACTCCGCGAAATCATCCACGTTCAAGGAAAGAAAAAAAGAACTCGGAAACAAAACGTACAGCTCAGCAGGTTCCTCCGAACCATCCCAAGGAGAGTTGTTCTTATGGAAATCAATGAACGCATGAAAAAAGTATTACAAGTCCAGCTTTCTCATTTGGGCCTGGAATTGAAACCGGAGAATCGTTTTCCCCTGACTGTGCTCCATGATCATCGCCCGATTGCATACATTCAAGAGGACGGTGCAGTCCATTACCCTGTTGATCGAGACACCACGCCTGCCCGCCGAATTCCCGGTGTCATCGCAAAAGTTTGGGAGATGGAGCAGGCTTACCGTCAGGCTCCACATCTGGAACTATCCGGCGTGAACAGTTACAAAAAAATTCTTCAATACAACCAACATCTATTGGCTGCCCGGTACGACGGAAACGGCCATTTTCGTTTTGTGACCTGGCAAGTCAATTTCGATCAAACGGGTGTAACGCTGGGCCACTATTTTTATCGGAATGAATACGAGCAGGCGAAAGAAGATTTTATCCAACGCAGCGGACTGGTGGACGAACGAAAATTATTCAGCAAGGAACAGCTTTCCATACTCTATTCCAGGTTCCATGATGTCAGTCTGGACTACCCGGAAAAGCAAGAAATTGACCGATTAATACGACAAATTGAGACGATCACCCCAGTTTCCCAAGCGGTTCAGCAACCTGAACTTGACCCCGAATTGGATAACGAACGCTAAAACAGTTCCGTTTGTCGAAAGGAGATGGCAATTTGAAAAGCAAAACGGAGTTTTACAAGAAGTTTTTTGAAGCCTTGACCAAACAAGGCTTTGAAGTAAAACGCTCCACCTCTGCCGATTATTTGGCCGATTTGTATTATAAAGACCAGCTTGTTGCCTTCTACACCCGGATGGACACGATCGAGAAAAACCCATTCGTCACCGTACCGGACCGACTCATGGGCGCGATTCACGATTTGGCCAGACAAACGGCGTTGCAAGCTGGAATCTGCGTGGAAAAACCTTATACGGACAAAGACCCAAAAATCGCCAATGGTGTGTATAAGTTAAGCGAATACAACGATGTGATCTTGGCTTGCAAGCATCATCCCATGTTTGAGTATGTGTTCTCCACGTATCGCCTTTCCCCGGAAAACGGAACGCCAGTGCAGCGGCAGTATTTTTACAATAAAGAAGAAGCGTTGGAAAACTTCGCAGTACGGAGTGGACTCATAGACGAAAAAAAGCTGTTTAGCGAAGAAGAACTGGTCCTGATCCATTCCGAACTGATCAAATTCATGATTACACCCAACGATAAAACGGTCGAACAGTTCGAACGAGCAGAAACCATCATTGAACGGATTGAGGAACTTCTGCCGGCATTAAAGGATCGGGAAATTCATCTGGAGTTCGAACTGGAGTTTCAACATGAAGATGAACTGCTGGCCGAAGAGATGGAAATCGGAGATTAGTCTTCGTGTTCCTAACCACTTTGCTAAAGCAGTCGTTACAAGGAGGGATTTGCCTTGGCAAGCGCAAGACCGGAAAGCTCCCTCTGGGGGAACATCATAACCTGCACCGAAATCGCCCTTCATGTTTATGAAATCGTGGCCGAGTATAAAAGCGGAATCGTCATTCCTACTGAACAAGCAGAAGAGTTGCTAAGTCCGAAAGCCGTTGCGCTTGGCAACGAAAAAGACGGGTATTTGCATTACGAGGATGACCAAAAAAGCATGATTCCGGCCTACGAACTGCTGCAAAAAGACCTGATCACAGACCACGATTTTAAAGAGAAATACGGAACGCCGGAACAATTAGAAAAGGAAGGCCCCTTTTTTGTTCCCGAATATTTCGAAATACTGGAAGAACCACAGACTTCGCCTTGGGGCGATATTGCCAAGACAACCACGATCCACCATGGGATCGGCTTGATTGAAAGCGAAGGCAAAGCCGCGTTAGCCGTCCATCAAACCATTGGCGATCTTTTCCTATCTGACATGGCACGGCAGCACGCTGTCACCGATGGAGGCTATTTGTTTTATACCCTAGATGCGAACTGTGCCATCCCCATCTATGAATTGTCCGCTTCGCATCCGCAAGTGCTGGAATTGATTATCGACGAGGACAGTCTGGTGCATACGCTATGCGAGGATTTCCCCGATTACGTCGATTTTCATAACCGTCATGTCGACGAGTGGGGATGGATTCAAGACTTTCCTGCCCCCAAAGGGTTATTTTTACAAGCTCAGGTAGACCAGGAAATCGGTCATCCGCTTCGTACCAGCGAACAAGTTGCCGAATCTTCCTTATCGTATGGAAGTGAACCGGAGACCGACGACTTTTTTGAGCCAAACGGAGAGTATGAGTTGTGAAAACCAAGTACAAGGTGATCATCTGTTTGTTCCTCTTCGTTGTTGGAGCGTTCTTCAATCTGTTCTTTACCACCGCCTTGCACGGCATCTTATCCGGAAAACCCCATACGCTTGCCTTCACTCCTTTCGCGGGTTGTATCGCAAGTCTCATTGCCAGCAAACAACATTTGCTGCTTTTTTTATGCTTGCAAGGATTGGTCGGCGTCGTGTCCACGATGTTCTTTTTTACGAATCATCGCCCTTACCAAAGTGAACTGGCCCGCATCACGCCGCAAATCGAAACGCCGGTTCCGGTTGGACAGCATCAGCACGGCTCTTCCAGATGGTTGACGGAACCAGAAAAGCAGTGCGCTTTTGATACGCTCGTACTGGATCTCAAGCATCCGCTGATCCGGGAACTCATCGCGACCGGCTACGATCATCTGGAATTTTACCAACGCGGGGAGGAGGAGCAATCTCATGAAGTATCCGGAGAACATTTCAAAGAATGAAGACGGGGCCGCTGCAAAGGAACAGCCTCTGCCCTTCTCGCAAGGCGGAATCGTGGTAGGCATGAACAAACTGCGCGGGAAAGAACGCATCTATTGCATCCAAGACGATGTGCACACGCTTTGCCTGGGCGCAACCCGCAGTGGAAAATCGAGAACGGTTGTGCTGCAATCCATCTGTACGCTTGGCCTTGCCGGGGAATCGCTGGTCATTTCTGATCCCAAAGCCGAATTGTACCACTATACCCACGAATTTTTGCAAAAGTTGAATTATGACGTGTATGCACTGGATTTCCGTACGCCTGAAAAAAGCCATCATTACAATCTGCTCCAACCGATCATTGATGCTGCCCTTCGCGGTGATCAGGAACAGGCGGAAATGCTGGCTTGGGATATGACCAACGTTCTTGTCGGCAAATCACAGGGAGAAAAAATCTGGACAAACGGGGAAATGTCCGTCATCGCCGCCACGATTTTAAGTGTGGTGTGGGACAATGCCAAACGGCCGGAATACCAGAACTTGACCAACGTCTACTGGTTTTTGGCCGAGATGAACCGTCAAATCGGAAATAAAACGCCAATGCAGGACTATATGAAGCGTCTCCCGCCCACCCATCCTGCCAGAGCCCTGCTCAGTATTTCCGACATCGCGCCTTCGCGCACCAAGGGAAGCTTCTATACTTCAGCTCTGACGACACTGCGTCTTTTCACGTCCAAATCCATCTATGCCATTACTCACAAAAGCGACTTTTCGTTAACCGAATTGGGGGAGAAGAAACAGGTGTTGTTTATCATTTTACCGGACGAAAAGACGACCTTCTACCCTGTCGCTTCCCTCATGGTATCGCAGTTGTATGAGTTACTAACAGCAGAGGCAGATAAACGCGGCGGCAGACTGAAACGGCGCGTGAACTTCATTCTGGACGAATTCGGTAACTTTACACCGATTGCCGATTTCACGAACAAGCTGACGGTAGGCGGCGGGCGCGGCATGCGGTTCAATTTGTTCTTGCAAAGTTTTGAACAACTCAAGGAAAAGTATGATGCTCACGCCGCCAGTACAATCAAATCAAATTGTCAAACCTGGATTTATTTGCAGGCGGATGACCTGGAGACGCTGCGGGAAGTCAGCGAAAAACTGGGCACGTACACCACTTCCAGTTACCAGCTCTCTGCTTCTAACAGCAAATATTCTACGCCAAGCACATCGCACAGCATGAACCTGATGGAACGCAAGCTTTTGACCGTAGACGAGGTGCGCCGCGTCGCCCGGCCGTATCAAATTGTCATTTCTCGAAGCCACCCCGCGATGATGTTTTCGCCCGATTTAAGCGAATGGGCTTTTAACGCCATGCTGGGGTTGGGCGATAAAGAGCATAATCGTCAGGTTCGGGAAGAACGGGAACGAAAGCGGCCAGTTCGGACCGATACGCGAAAGGAGGTGAAACTGTGGAATATCTGGGTTTATTATCAGAAAGACATCGCCAGACAACTGGAAGAGAAAAGACTCCAGGAGGCAACAGGGGGTAACGTTTTTTTCGGACCCAATTCGGACATAGAATAGGAGGTCTGCCTTGAAATGAAGAGATGGATACGCAGAGTCATTCGCTACAGCAGAATGGCTCTTTTTGTGTTGGGCACAAGCTTATGGCTGACCCAACCTGCTAATGCAGCGGATATCCAAAACAGCAAGATTGTAAAGGGAACGGAAAAGCTGATTGGGGATGTCACAACCTGGCTGATGATCCTCGCTCCCGTTGTTTCCGGTCTGCTGATCATTTACTTCTGTATTCGGCGTTCTGCAGCGGATGAAATGGATCAGAAGAAATGGAACAACCGCATCATCGTTGCCGTTGTTTCCTGTATCGGAGCCGTACTTGGTTCCGCCACACTGAACGTCATTATTGGCTACTACAAGTAAACCGAATCTGCCCTGATTGGGGCTTTTTTGATGAAATTCACTACATTTTTGGAGGGTAACACATATGAAAAAGTGGCTGAAAACCGTAAAGAAAAACTCTATGCAACGTATTTTGCTGGCAAAATCGGTCATCACCGACCGCCGCGGCGAAGGGTTTGTAGATACTGCCGTGAAAATTTTGATGGCTGTCGTCATCGGCGCTTTGGTGCTTGCGGGCTTGTATCTGCTCTTCAGCGATACGATCCTGCCTACTCTGACAGAACGGATTCGGAACATGTTCAATTACAGGGGATAACGGATTCCCTTTGGCGGGAACGGCTGACAAGTATAGGCCGTTCCTGTAGAAAGGAGGTTGAGGAAACTGGAAGCCATTTTAGTGGTGCTGATCGTAGCCATCCTGAATGGAGCCTTGATATACATCGATACATTGCTGAAAGATATTATTCCGATGACCCTGTACGCTGAACGTTCTATGACCGCTCTCTCGGGCGGGAATATCGCGGATTCCCTGTTCGATATTTTGTTCGGCTTCGGGGTTTCCCTCATCATTTTGAAGTTTTTGAAAAAGGGGTTTGAAATTTATGTGATGTGGTCCGATGGCGATCCTGATGAAGAACCGCTATCGCTGCTCACCAATTTTTTCAAAGCGATGGCCGTAGCGATTTGTTTCCCGACAATTTATCTATGGCTGGGCCAGATCGTGGAAGAGTTAACGGACAAGCTGCTTGTTGCCCTCGGGCAATCGACCAATTACGATTGGAATGCCTGGGTAAGCGGGATTAGCTCGTTGGGATTGGTGACAGCCATTTTCGGGCTGATCTTCATCATCTGCTATTTCATTCTTTACTTTCAATTTCTCATGCGCGGGTTGGAAATTCTCATTTTGCGCATTGGGGTGCCCCTCGCTTGCGTTGGACTGTTGGACAACGATAAGGGCGTGTTCAAAGCCTACTCCCAAAAGTTCGCCCAATCGACATTGGCCGTTGTCGTACAAATTACGCTGGCCAAGCTGGGCGTCGGGTTAATGTTGAATATGCACATCTTTTGGGGTCTTGCCTGCATGGTGCTGGCCATTCGCACGCCGCGCTTCTTGTCCGACTTCCTTATTACGACTGGCGGCAATGGGGGAGTCGTCAACAATGTATATCATTCCGTCAGACTGGTCGGTATGGCTCGCAAAATGTTGATGAAAACGGGGTGATGTCCATTGGTTACGGTGGACGAACTGGCCCAAGCGGTCATTCTGCTGATTCGTCTGGGCTGCGTCGCCCGGTTTATCTATTGCATGGTTCGCCTGTCGGGTGCGGATGAGGAGAGCTCGCAGTATAAAAAGAGAACCCGAAACGTGATTCTGTTTTATGTATTGGCCGAAAGCATCTGGCAGATCAAAGATATCGTATTGTTTTACTATCAATAGGGCGATGATGTTTGATCACTCAAGCGCCTGAAATGACAGTCGTTTTCTTCATTCCACAAAATCAGGAGGTTTTTCATGGAAGACAATCCTCAAACCCTTTATATCCCCATGGGCGTAAAATCGGAAACGGAGTTGTTTCCCGGATTCGGTCGAAAACAACTCTTTCAATCGGTAATCGGTTCGCTAGGAGCTGGCTTTGTCGCTTTGCTGCTTTGGATTTTCGGGAGAAGCGTTTCCTTAACCATAGTCACCTTTCTAATCGGCGTTTCAGCTTCCGTCATGATGACCACGAAAGATCGCATGAATCTGTCGGTGCTGGACCAAATGAAACAAATGATCCGTTTCGCCAAAGGTCAGAAAAAATATCCGTATATCGCGATGAACGAATGGCCTGACAAGCCCTAAGGAGTTTCAAAAAATGTGGGTAGTAAAAGGTATACTCTTTGCCAGTCTGCTGCTGTGGGCAAGTATTTCCGATATCCGAAAACGGGAAATCCCGGATATGCTTCCGGCATGCATCTTATTTATCGGTTTGATTCAAGTCTCCCTGCTCCCTGCCCTATTAGGTTTGTTTGTTACCGCTCTTCCCTTTTTTGCAGCAGCGATTTTATCCCATGGGAGGATCGGCGGCGGAGATATAAAACTGATGGCTGCTTGCGGCTTTGTTTTAGGCGTTTCCGGGGGATTTCTGCAAACGATCATTGGACTTTCAATGGCTTTGATCGGGTGGTTGTTCCAATCTGCCACTTCCTGTTTCAAAAATAGTCGAAATATAGCGATGCCGCTTGCGCCGTTTTTGGCTGTAGGCGGCATCGTCGCTTTTTGGATCATTCATAGAGCTTAGGAGGAATGCAAATTGCAATGGGTTAAGAATCGTACCGTGCTGGGGATTGGCTGTATCGTCCTTTCTCTCCTGATTTGTTTTGGGTTAACGCCCCTGTTTCAACAATCCTTGCAGGCACAGACGGAAATCGTCAGAGTCACGCAGGACATCGCAACAGGCGAACAAATCACCAATGAAAAGTTGGAAATCGTCCAGGTTGGGGCATACAACTTGCCGTCCAATGTGCTGACATCGATGGATGCAGTCATAGGACAGTATGCCGCTGCTGTGTTACAAAAAGGAGACTATATTCTCTCGACGAAACTATCCGCTGTTCCGCTCGCAGAATTTTTGGACCGTTTGAACGGAAGTAAGCAAGCGATATCGATCAGTATCAAAAGTTTTGCAGCGGGTCTATCGGGCAAACTGCAATCCGGGGACATTATTACCCTGATCGCTTCCGATTACGGGGAAATGAGAACGACGACCATGCCGCCGGAACTGCAATATGTCGAAGTGCTTGCCGTAACGACAAGCAGCGGGGTGGACAAAGAAAAGGCATCCACACAAAAAAAATCCGACGATGACAAGCAGCAGTTGCCTTCTACGCTCACGCTGCTGGTACAGCCGATACAAGCGCGACTTCTTGCTGACATAGAGGTCAAAGGCCAACTCCACGCTGCTCTCGTATATCGGGGAGATCAAACCACTGCTCAAGCTTTTATCGCCAAACAGGATGCTTTTCTCTCCGAAAAGTCTACACCAGATAAGGAGGCTGTCCATGAATAATCACCAAATCATTGCCGTATGGGGCAGTCCGGGCAGCGGAAAGACGGTAACTTCCATAAAACTGGCTCGGGAATTTGCCTCCAGGCAAATCAATGTACTGGTTGTCCTCTGTGATTCGGTATGCCCTTCGATTCCAACCCTTCTGCCAGGTGTCCATGCAAAAGAACAATCATTGGGCAGATTACTCAGTTTGCCGTCGATATCGCAAGAACAGATTTTCCAGCATCTCGTTCCATGCAAAGCTTTTTCCCATCTGGCGTTCATCGGCTATGTTCACGGCGATAACGCCTTTACCTATGCCAGCTATACCAAAGAGAGAGCGCTGGATTTTTTCACCTTGAGCCGACACCTTGCAGATGTCGTCATCGTGGATTGCTCCAGTGTGTTGTCTGCCGACCCGTTATCCGTGGCCGCGCTTGAAGTCGCTGATCAGGTTTTGCGAATGCATGAATGCACGCTGAAAAGCCTAAGTTATTTTGCCTCTCATTTACCGCTGCTGAGTGACTCCCGATTTCATGCAGATCGTCATTTGCATCTTCTTTCCAACGTGAAAGCAAAACAAGACAGTGTTCAATACAGCAATGTCTTTGGCGGGATTCATCACCTGCTGCCTTTTGTCTCTATCGTGGAACAACAAGCGGTTTCGGCTCGGTTATTGGACGCTTGCGAAGGAAAAGACGCCGGTTCCTACCTGAGTGCCATTCAAAAATTAGCTGGACGTTTTATGGACCATCCTTCGAAAGCAGAAAAGCAACCATTCATCCAGCGCTTGATACAAAGGTTCAAAGGAGTGCGGTCATGAAAGGGGCAACGTTATTTTATCCGGCAAGTAGCAATAAAAAGCCATTTTCCGAAGTACTGAAAGAGGTGCAAGAATATCTCTCCGGCAAATACGCTACGCTTATTTCCCGAAATGCCGAGGAACAAAAACAACAGATCATTTCGTATACCACCAAATATGTCATGGATTATCGCTTGAGTGTAGACGGACTTTCTTTCGACGAACTGGTGGAACGGTTATATGCGGAAATGGCGGAGTTTTCTTTTCTTACCCCGTATTTGTTTTCCCATGATGTAGAGGAGATCAATATCAACGGGTACAAAGATGTCAAAATCACCTATACGGATGGGCGCATTCTCCCAGCTTCCGAACGGTTTACCTCACCGGAACATGCCGTCGACGTGGTCAGACGCCTGCTGCACAAATCAGGGATGATCCTGGATCATTCACAACCGATCGTTCGTGGACATCTGGCCAACAATATTCGGATTACGGTTTTCGGCGCACCGATCACCGATTCGGACAAAGGCGTAGCCGCATCCATACGGATCATTAACCCGCAAAAATTGGGAAAACAAGATTTCATTCACAATGGAACGGCTACGGCGGAAATGCTGGATTTTGTAAGTCTTTGTTTGCGCTACGGCTTGTCCATTTGTGTTACTGGAGCCACCGGCAGCGGGAAAACGACCTTGATGAGCTGGATGTTATCGACCATTCCTTACGACAAGCGAATTTTCACCATTGAGAATGGCACCCGGGAATTCGATCTTGTGGTGGAAGATGAAAATGGGCAAGTGCAAAATAACGTCGTTCATACCGTTACCCGTTACAGTGAAGACAGCCGGCAACATATAGATCAGGAGAAGTTGCTCGAATATGCACTTACCGCCAATCCGGATATCATCTGTGTCGGGGAGATGAAATCGGCAGAGGCCTTCGCCGCGCAAGAAGCAGCCCGTACCGGACATGCGGTAATCACGACGACGCATGCCAATTCCTGCATCGCCACCTATTACCGGATGGTTACGCTCTGTAAACAAAAATACGATATGAGCGACCATACTTTGTATAACCTTGTTACGGAGGCGTTCCCAATTGTCATGTTTGCCAAGAAATTGGAGGATAACTCCCGCAAGGTGATGGAAATTACCGAATGCGAAATTTTGCCGGATGGAAGCCGGAATATCCGTACGCTTTTTCGCTATACTGTGGCCTCCAATACGATGGAGAACGGGAAAATTCGGATTAGCGGAGCGTATGAAAAGGTACAAAATATATCACCAAGTTTACAAAAACGGCTGCTCGAAAACGGGATGCCGCTCCATCTGCTGCAACAAATGATGGGAGGCGAATCCGCATGATCGTACTGCTCGTCATAGCCTTTATGGGCCTCGTTTCCGGTTCCTTCCTTGTTTTGAAATTGAATCCTGCAGAATGGGTACGCGAAGTAGCCGGACACATACCTCTCCGAAAGAATCCTTCCTTGCGAAAAAAAATCAAAGCCATACAGAATCCGAAAAAGATAAAAGGCATCCGGCTGACGATTCATGAAGTCAAAACGATGCTGGAACAAATGGTAAGGAAAGAATCCTTTGGAAAGGTCTGTATTTCTTCCCTCGCTCTCTTTATCGTTGGCGCTCTATTGGCCCTGGCTTTTGGCAATTTGTTTATGGTGCCAGTTCTCGCAATAGGTTTTGCCCTCCTGCCTTTTTGGCTTGTGCTGTTCAGCGCAAGCTTTTACAAAAAGCGTCTGAATGCCGAACTGGAAACCGCTCTATCGGTCATCACCACCTCTTACTTACGCAGCGAAAATATACTATCAGCCGTAGAGGAAAACGTCGGTTATTTGAATCCCCCCGTATCGGATGTGTTTCTGTCCTTTCTGGCCCAGTCCAAGCTGATTAACTCCAATCTGCAACAAGCGTTAACAGAGCTCAAAGGCAAAATCAACAATAGCGTCTTTCAGGAATGGTGCGACGCGGTTATGGCTTGTCAGGAAGACGTCACCCTCAAAACGACGCTTCCCCCGATTATTTCCAAACTGTCCGATATGCGCGTCGTCTCTGCTGAATTGGATTTTCTGCTTTACGAACCGTTAAAGGAATTCATTACGATGGCGCTGCTTTTGATCGGGAATATTCCGCTCCTGTATTTTCTTAACAAAGATTGGTTTCACACGCTGGTCGAAACAGCGGCGGGCAAATTCGTCTTGGCTCTTTGTGCGCTAACCTTGTTCATCTCCCTGGCCGCGGTCATTCGATTAACACGCCCGATCGAGTATAAAAGATAAAACCTACTCGTTAGGAGGAACTGACATGTCAACATCACACTCTCGCGATATGGAAACAACCTTACAACGAACCGCTACGATTCTGGAAAGACTCCTTTCCCCTCCTTCCTCAGTTACTACCCAAATTCAACAGGGATTGAAAAAATACGGAACGTGGGGCTTTTTTCAACGATTGGATGAGCTGGACTTGCCCGAAGAAACGCGTTACAAGCTACATGCCGTGCGCCTTGTCCTTTATGGAACCGGAGAATTGAAGGATGAATCCGATCAGGCAAACAGGGATGTTCCGCAGGATTGGGGGTACCCTTATGACACCATCTTATAACTCGCTTCATGCCTCCAACTTTATTGAAGGGATATCCGCACTGACCGGCATTTCGACCCACAAACTGCAAAAATACGCCAGGGATCATAATCTGTTCAATATTCTCGATCACCCTTATGTCATTGAATCCACGCCGCGCCAGCTTGAAAAGCTCCATCTATTAAACGAATTTCTCGTTTCCTACAAATTGCTCCGATTCGAAGAAAGTCAGGGGAAGAGCCCGTTCCGTTCTCCCGACGATGCAGGAAAGTTTTTTGCCGCGCAATTGGGACATGTCAAAGACAAAGAGAAACTGATGGTTGCGTTTTTGGACAATGGGAACCATTTGATCGAGTCACGCGTGATGTCAGAAGGTAGCGTCGGGTTCGCCCAAGTTTATCCCCGCGAGATTTTAAAAGCGGCATTGAATTGCGACTGCGCCGCTATCATTTTGGCACATAATCACCCCGGCGGTTCCCTTCGTCCCAGTATGGAAGACCAAATCCTGACTGAGCGCCTTGTTTCGATTTTCTCTCCATTGCACATTTCCGTGTTGGACCATTTGATTATTGCGAACGGAACCTATGCTTCCATGGCCGCGATGGGGCAATTGCCGCAGCCTTCCGACGATAAAGTAAACTACGAGAGCATCATACTTCGTTCCGAGACCACAACCGTGAACGAGGCCTTATATGAGAACCATTCGGCTGCTTGGGATGACTTTAGTTCTCACTACACCACATGGGAAGAAGATGAATTGGAACGATGAAGGAGGTGAGCCTGTGATCGGCATCCTTGTGAGCTTCGGTCTGCTATTTGCAACCGGAGCTTATTTTTTGGCCTCAGAATGGTTAAAGCTGCCTACATGGGCGGATACGCGTGTCATCATACAAGCAACCAAGCCGTTCAAGCGAAAAAGCCAGCTTCTTGAAGCGATTGTTTCCGAACTTTCAACTCGCCTAGCTCCCCTCATTCCGCTAAGCGATTATAAACGAAGAAAGACCGAAGCCATATTGAAATCGGCAGGGATCCGCATGACGCCTGCCGCGTTTTATGCCAAGGCCATCGTCAAATCCGGCTTGGTCGCCCTGTTGATTATTCCCTGCTTGCTCATTTTCCCCTTGCTTTCTCCCTTGCTTCTGTTTTTAGCAATTGGTGTCTACTTCAAGGATATCCAATCCGCGGACTGGGTCATTCGCAAAAAGCGGGAGCAGATCGAGTATGAACTGCCCCGCTTTGCCGCTACCATTGCACAAGAGTTGAAGGCGACCCGAGACGTTTTGCTGATCCTGGAAACGTATCGAAAAAACGCCGGAGAAAGTTTGGCAAGCGAACTGGAAATCACGATAGCCGATATGAAAAGCGGCAATCACGAGACGGCATTAACCCGACTGGAGACTCGTATGGGCAGCACGATGCTGTCCGATATTGTCCGCGGCCTTCTGGCTGTACAACGGGGCGACCAAGGTGTCGTCTATTTTGAAATGCTGGCTCATGATTTTAAGCTGCTGGAAATTCAGCGATTGAAACTGATCGCGATGAAGCGTCCCGGCAAAATCCGCAAATATTCCTTTTACATGCTTGGATGCTTTTTGCTCATGTATCTGGTGATCATCGGTATGGAAATTATGAAAGCCCTCGGCAAACTGTTTTGAAGGGAGGAGTTGCGAATGCAGCATTGTTTACGGTGCAAACGCGGCGAGGGTTATATCGATGTTGTCGTACTTGTTCTGGTTGTCATGCTCGGTATCGCGTTAGCGGTGAAAGTGTTTCCTGTGTTTATCGCCAAAAACCAGCTTGACCGTTTTGCCGACGAATTGGTCAGAGAAGCCGAAATCACCGGCAGAGTCGGTCAGGAAACAAGCAGTCGCGCGATACAGTTAAAGAACCAGACCGGGCTTGATCCGACCATTTCCTGGTCCAAAACGGGAAATGTGCAAATCAACGAAGAAGTTACTGTCACCTTGCAAGTAACGGTGAACATTGGGTTGTTCGGCAGTTTTGGTTCTTTCCCCATCGACCTGACAGCTAAGGCATCAGGAAGATCGGAGGTCTATTGGAAATGAAGTTCATTCGCAATACATCCGGGAACGGACACCCGCTTGTCATAGCTGCGGTGCTGACGATCCTGATCATTTCCTGCGCCATATTTGAGTATATGCGACTTGTCATTATCGCTTCCGGCGTACGGGATGCAGTGCAAAGCTCCATCATCGCGGTCGCGACGGAAAACTATGCGCAAGTGTATAACGGGCTGAGGGAAGGCTATTCCGGCGGCTATACCTTAACCGCCGCGGATACGTGGAGTGAACAATTCAGCACCGGCGATGTGTATGCTCGCCTGGATCAAACGCTTGGGCTTACCGTACAAGGCAACAAACATATCAAGTATGCCGGTACCGAAGAAGAATTTGCAGTGTCAGGTCTTAGCATTTTTGTTCAAAACGCTCCCTTTGCTCCCGCTTCCCCTAGTACCGTTCCAAAATTCGAAGCAGAAGGAACGATTACGCTTGAGGTGCCCTTCTCCTTCGGCTGGCATGCCCTTCCCCCGATGAAATCCACCTTGACCGTGAAAGCGGGCTATACGCCAAAGTTTTGAAATCATGTGTCAACCACTGTTTTGTTGAGATTTACAAATATATACAGTACAATAATTTTAGGAGGATGACTGGTTTATTGTACTGTACTCTGAGAAAAAGGAGATGAGTATCGATGTTTAATCCGAAATCCAAATCGAAAAGGCTGATTCTAATCTCGGGAGTATCCGTTATCTGCCTTTTATTGGCAGTTTTTATAATCGGTTCAATCAATAAAGAAGAGCAGGAACCGGTAGCCAATGTCCCGGAGAATTCAACGCCAGCTTCCGTTGCAATTAACACGGAAGAAAAACAATCCAATAACATTGCGGATATAAAAGATCCTCAACCGGAATCTTCTACGGCTCCGTCACCGTCTCCTGTTATCGTACCTGAAATAACAGATCAACCAACCGTAACGGATTCACCCGTACTGCAACCGGAAACGAAAAAAGAAGATGTGAAAGTTCCTATTACGCCCCCAAAGGAAACGCCTAAACCAACGGAACCGCCTAAACCTAAACCGAAAACAACTACACAGGACAAATCTACACCTCCTGTCTATGACGAGAAGGAAACACAGCCAGCTAAAAAAGAAAGCGAACCGAAAGCTGGCGATAAAAATAGTAAAGGCCAGATATGGTTTCCCGGTTTTGGATGGGTAGATCAGGAAGGACCAAATCAGGAAACTGCGGCAAACGATATGTATGAGAATGGCAATAAAATTGGCAGTATGGATTAAAATGAAATCTATTAAATCTTGATAAAGAGTGCGGCTAATATAGCGCACTCTTTTTTTATGGGAGGTGTTCGGCTTGCGAAGGCTATTCAGCATTTTTGGCTTCTTCATAATCGCTTGCATGCTCTCTACTACATTCGCATTCGCTACGGGTGATGGCAATATCGATAATGGCGGGGGAGACATGGGGCAAGGTAACTCGCAAAACAAGTGGAGCCCTGGTGATGATGGGGTTCGAATAACCGTTATCCGTGCAAGCGATGAAATGCCAGTTTCTACCCCAATGGACTACACCAATAAAACGATACCTGAAAATCTTCTTCACTTTGGTAAAGTCAGTAAAATTCATTATCGCAATGGAACAAATTTAAATCCGAAAAATGGTGGCTACATCTATATAAAAGCCAAGCAACCCATTCCCAAAATTATTAGTTCCGGCAGTTCTCCTTCCAATATTGAAGTCATCAAGAGTTATTTCACAGACGAGCAAGTGATACGCAGTATAGCTTCATCTTCTGGAATCAACTTTGATACCCTCACCAACGGGAACTACCGTCTATTACTCGAACCTATTGCCTACTTCACTTTCCAAGGCTCCAAAGTAGGTATGACCGCTCACGAAGCAGCGCTATATGACCAAGTCCTGAGCGGCGGATTACGTTCGAAGATGGTCAGTCTTACTCATCAAAATTTGCCTCTCGCTATGTTTCTGGAAAAGCCGGACCTTAGTTTCCCTGCATGGTCTGGCTCCAGCAGCGGTCGTGTAACCAATGCCCAGATTATTTCCTCGCTGGGTCTTGGCATTGTACGGTTCAAAGAATTGCCGCCACCTCCTCCACCTCCGGTTGAAAGTGATGCTGAATATGAATATCGGACCGATACCGAAGTAATTACCTCGGTGTTTCTATCAACTGGAGAGCAGATTACGCCCGAAGATCCGGCACAAGTCACCTTCACCGTGATGGGCAGTTCCTACACTGTAACAGACATTGTCATTCCGGAAGGCGACAGCCAGGTTGTCTGGTTCAAATGGCGTACCCCAAGTACGCCCCAAATGGTAACCGTTCATGTGAGTGCAAGCCAAGGGAGATTAAGTCAGCAAACCATTCAAGCCAATATTGTAGATCTTGACCAGAATCCACCGCCAAACCCTACCGCCACAGATCGTAACGATTCCTTCAAACTCTCCACTCTTCCTTCCCATCCTCCGAAAACAACGGCTTCATGGGGGGTTTGGTCAGCAAGTTGGCATGCCAATTGGGTTTGGATTTCGAATTGGGTATGGCACAGTACCGGGGATGGCGGCGGTTACTGGGTAGATCTTGGTCATTGGGAAGATCAAGGCTGGTGGGATTATCACTGGACAAGCTACATCGCTTCTTTATCGGCCACCCATACTGTCAAGCCGGATGATAAAGTGCCTACCGCTTCAGGTAAAACGATGAAATCCGGGTACGGCATACAGATGAGTGTCAACACTTCTCTTGCTTCTAATGCTCCTGCCTCTCACATCACCGGAGCGCAGCATGCCGTCGCTTATTTCCCGGAATTCCAATATTCCACTTACTGGCGGTTGTATGATCGAATCACTGGCGGATATCAAGCAACCTTTGAACTGAAACCGAATAAATACTCGACCTATAAACGTAGGGTCCATTTTACGCCGATTTGGTTTCCTGATGGAATCTATGAACCCTATACGGAAATTATCGATGCCTGGACGCCCAACGGAATGCTGCAAGTCAATGTGTCAGACCAAATTCAAATTAAAGAAAATCTATACGCAGATTGGCATATTGCTCCCAAAAAATAAACAGAAACCGGAAAGGCGGTAAAACCATGCTGCTACCGATTATCATGCTGCTCCTCTGCCTTGTTGGCGGAGGTGCAGTCTTTTTTTATCTCAACATGAGTAACCGAAAAAAGAAAGCTGCATCCGATACGAAACAACAAACAGCCCATGAATTTATCAACGTGAAAGATATTCGCGGACACTATTTGTATACCTTGGATGGTTTGGTGCTGTGCTTTTTGAAAATTTTCCCCGTTAGCATTGACCTGCTCAGCAAGAGCGAAAAACAGCATTTCATCAATATGCTAACCGCCGAGCTTTCCACCGTTCAGTATCCGTTCAAGTTTATCGCGGTTAGCCGTCCTGTTGATATCTCTCCCGTCATCTCACAATTGACCTCATTATTGAATACCGACGATCCCAAACAAAAGGAACTGCTCAAACACGAAATATTGGAGATGAACACATTCGCGCTCTCTGGAGAAGTGGTTGAACGCCAATTCTATCTATCTGTCTGGAATCGCCTTGAACCGGATGGTGAACGGGAATCGCTGCAACGTATTAAAAGTCTGGCTCAACATTTTGAAGACTGTCAAGTACAAACCCAAATTCTGAAGCAACAGGATATTGTGCGGCTTTGCAATCTGGTTCACAATCCGGGGTACACCCATCTGGAAACGACAGATCAAGATGCGGTCATTCCCTTTTTAACGGAAGGGGGCCTATTACATGGCCGTTGATCCGGGCACCGCCAAAATCATCGCACAAATTGCTGCAAAAATCGCCACCGATGAACAGGCTCGCAAACGACTCCTCCTGCTTGTGCTTGCGCCTGTCATCACTTTCCTCCTCCTCATTGCCATGATTCTGCAAATTCTGACCGCCCCCTTTCAATTTCTCAGTAGCCTGTTTAAACCGAATGAATTGCCTTATGTTACAGAAATGAGAGCTGACTACGGTTTCACCCAACTGTTGCAAGAAGCAGATGACGGGTACCGGGAAAGCCTGGGTCAGCAATACGAGGGCGTCATCCTGAAATCGGGAGAAACCGAAGTCGTGTACTACAACCAAATGGATTCCCGATGGGCCAATAAATCGTACGGCACCAGCGATACGATTGGCGTAGCCGGTTGCGGTCCAACCTCATTGGCCATGGTGGTATCCACCCTTTCCGGCCAAACGGTCGACCCGGTCACCATGGCAGACTGGGCGTATCAGAACGGTTACTATGCAGAAGGCAACGGCAGTTACCACAGCCTGATCCCGGAAGGCGGCAAACACTTTGGTCTGCAAGTGGAAGGCAACAGCGCCAAGGAAACACAAAAAATTGTGGATGCCCTGGCAAGCGGCAAATTGGTGATTGCCATTATGGGCAAAGGGCATTTCACTTCGTCCGGGCATTTTATCGTACTGCGAGGCGTAACGGAAGAAGGGAAAATCTTGGTTGCCGATCCGGCCAGCAAAAAGCGCAGCGAACAAGAATGGGACCTCGACATTTTCTTGAAAGAATCTCGTCAACATGCCGCCGCGGGCGGTCCTTTCTGGATAATTTCCAAACAAGGAGTGAACCAATAGATGGCCAAACAAAAAGAGCATGCTGAAATATCTATAAATCCCTCGTTGTTGAATGTCATCACTCCACTTGGGTTGGAGTTTGAACGTAATCGGTTTGTTCTCGGAGAAAACAGTGCAAAGGTATATGGAGTGATTCAGTTTCCGCAAAAGGTCGATGTCGGTTGGCTCTCGAAAATGACCAACATTCCCAGTACCATCGTCACTATTGGTTATCAACCTACCGACAACAGCGCTCTAATCTCAGCCATTTCCAAATCGATCATTCAGAATCGAGGCACTGCTGAAAGCGCAAAGGATCCGCTCACCCGTCAGCGGGCGGAAAAAGCGGCTAATGACGGTGAGCGAATTATGCTTCAGATCGACCAGCACGGAGAAACCGTAGGCTTGATGAATGTCACTGTCATGCCGCTGGCTGACGACGAGAAAGGGTTTAGCCATGTTTGCCGCAGAATGGAAAATACGCTGAGTATGTTAAAGTGTAAAGTTCGTACGTTGGCCAATTTGCAAAAAGAAGGATTTCAGCATCTCTCCCCCACGTTTCCGGGAAACGAACAGGTTGAAAATATCCTCAATCGGATCGTACCGATGAGTACGTTTGTAGGCGGCTTTCCCTTTGCAAGCAGCGGTTTTAGCGATGAGAATGGCTACTATTTTGCCAAAGACAGCCACGGCGGACTTGTTATTGTCGATACCTGGCATCGCGGTAATGATCGCACCAACTCCAATTTCGTCATTATGGGTGTGGCAGGCGTAGGAAAATCGACAGCCGTGAAACATATCGCCCTCAGCGAATATTTTATGGGAACCAAGCTAATCTTCATCGACCCGGAGTCGGAGTACAAAGAACTATGCCAAAGTTTAAACGGGGATTGGATCAATGCTGGCGGCGGTTCGAACGGAATGATCAACCCTTTGCAAATTCGTCCCGCTCCTCGTGATGAAGAGGGGGAAGAAAACCCGCTTTATAAGGACGAAGGCAATGGAATGTCGGATATGGCCCTACACCTGAAAAATCTTGAAATCTTCTTTAATCTTTACATTCCTGACTTGACCATGATGCAAAAAGCGGTACTCAAGCAATGCCTGATTGAGTTATACAACCAGTTTCACATTACCTGGACCACCGATATTACAACACTAAAAAATACCGACTTCCCCACCTTCTCCGATCTGTTTCAATTAATCCGCCATAAGGAATCGACACTCGAAGACGAAGTCTATAAAGAACTATCCCTGCTGCTCTATGATATTACAAACGGCGGGGATTCTTTTTTATGGAACGGGCATAGCACAATAGAAACCCATTCCCGCTGTATCTGCTTGGATACTCATACGCTGCAAAATACATCCGACAATATCAAGCGAACCCAGTATTTCAACCTGCTCTCCTGGTGTTGGGAGCAAATGTCCAAAGATCGGACGGAACGGGTGCTGCTCATCTGCGACGAATGCTACTTGATGATCGACCCGAATGTTCCCCAAAGCCTGGTTTTCTTGCGGAATGTGGAAAAACGCGCTCGGAAATATGAATCCGGGTTAGCGATTATTTCACACAGCGTCGTGGACTTTCTAGCCCAGGAAGTAAAGATGTACGGGCAGGCGCTTCTGGATATTCCCTGCATGAAGATTATCATGGGTACGGACGGAAAGAACTTGCAAGAGACGCGAGAGCTTTACAATCTTACGGATGCCGAAGAAGAATTACTGGCAAGCAAGAAACGAGGACATGCCCTGTTTATGATCGGTTCCAAGCGGCTGCACATTCATTTTGATATCCCTGAGTACAAGTTTGCTTACATGGGAAAGGCAGGCGGACGATAACGATGGAACGAAAGAAGAAAATCATTGAATTGTTCCTCTACATCGCATTGGTTCTCGTAGGCACGGTATTGCTCTTGCTTAGGGGAGTGTAAGCGATGATTTTATATTTGACCAGCAAGGACAGAGTGAATCTGCTGGATTTTGCTGAACAGGAAACCAATCTCATTGCCAAAAAGCTCACTGGCCGTTTTTCTCTTTTGCAGTTTGTCGTAAAAGACATGCGTAACTTCAGCCACTTCAAGTACTTTGTGATTGATCGAAATGCCGTGGTCGAGGACGATGTAGAATTTGTAAAAGCCATTGCGTCCTTTCTCATCATGTACGAAGCCAGAGTAATTGTAATAGCCGAGGGTTTGCAAGCCGAAAGCTCGTTTGCAAAAGAATTGATCCAATCCGGTGTATCTGATCTTGTGACCGCACAAGACATAGAAGACATTCAAGCTGAAATTTTGGAATGCCTTTCCGCTAATGGCATGCAAAGATATAAGATCTCCCCCGCTCCTACTCAAACCAATAATGAATTACCTCTGCCCCAACAAGAGCAGTATCGTTTTGACTGTACCAATATTACAATCGCTATTGCAGGAAGTGATCGCCGGACTGGAGTAACAACAACGGCGTTCAATCTGGTCTGCTGGATTAACAGCCATGGTGGAACGGCTTGCTATGTAGAGGCTAATACGAGCAAGCATCTGGCCCATATCGTCCAGCTATTTCAGCCCGAGCAGGACCGGAACGCCTATATACTTGAACAAATGGATTTCTATTTCACAAAGGAGTTAAACAAAGATTATAACTTTATTGTTATAGATTGTGGCGTACTTGGGGAAAAGCAGCTTCAGGAGGAGTTTGTCCATGCAAATGTCCGAGTACTCTGCGGTTCCGCTATGCCTTATGAGTTGCCGGTTTTCTATAAGGCAATCAGGCGGTGCAAAGAGTACGCTGTACAGGCATTGGGGCTTTTTGTCCCTGGGGATTTGCAGCCTCATGTGCAACGTTTAATCAGCAATAACATCCGGTTCGGTGAAAGCTCCCATGATTTGTTTGATACTAATGTCAATGCAACAGTGTACAAACGATTGCTCTCTGAGTATATCCTCATATGATTCATACTTGAGGAGAATTGGCCTTGCAATTAGGAGCAACCTATCCGGAAATATCGGCCGTCATTACCGCCTCCCCGAGCGCATACCGTTACGCGGGCACCCGCAATAATATGCCCCTCCCACATCCTGCATGGACGCTGAACAATGAGGCTTTACCTTATTTGAAACCAAAATTTGACGCAAGCGATACATTTCGATTCTTCTGGAACGGGATCACACGGCACCCAAGCGGCAATAAGGCCGGCTTTATCAAGACGTTGAAAGACTCAGCCAAAACCGAGCTGCCCGTATTCCTGTTGAGCGAATGCAAGGACCAATCATGCTCGTCTCGGGTGGCGACGACCAGCTATGGCCTTCATCAAAGTTTGCTGAGATCGTGATGGAATGGTTAAACTGTCATCACCATCCCTATAAAAACATCCATCTTCATTATAAGGATGCAGGTCACTTCCTCTGTTTTCCGTACACCTTGCCCTATATGCCGCCCAATGTAATGCTGTCTCCCGGCGGAGGTATGACGGTTACATTTGGCGGCAGCGACAAGGCCAATACCCGCACCGCTCTCGACGCCTGGCCCAAGATGCTTGACTTTTTGAAACAAAACTTGGATGGATAAAGCTCGATAATATCGTTTAAAGGAAATTCCAGTTGAATTTTTTAGGAATTTCCTACCATTTTAACTCATAACCGTTTCTGCATTTCGAATCCCAGCATAGGAGGGAAAATTGCTCATTTCGATATTGCAACCTCAACGAGCCTTTGCATTTCGGACACTTACACTTCGAAGCAGGCCATCCCATAAGCTGAAGGTATTCGAAAATGGCCTGCCCCAGTTTGGAATAAAGTCCTTTCATTGCCTCTCTTGGTGACAAATTCAGCTGATTGACACTAAAGTGATGGTCAATAACTCTCTCTTGAAGGGAATGATCTGCCGGAAGCCAAGCCTGATCATGTGCCGTGTAAAGTTGCATAATTGCTCTGATGATACCCTTAGATTCATCTTCTACGCTGCAATGGAATCCGAGAAACAAATCCCATCGAGGGTGCCTTAGCGGAATACGAAAAAGAAATGGATCAAATGCAGCTAATGTTCTCTTGAGTTTTGTTTCTGTAACAGCGCCTCGATCTGCTCTCTCGATGTCTTGCTTTCGCTTTTCCAATGACTGCTTCCATTTATCCCACTGAAGTTTCTTCTCGTTATTTAGTTGAAGTGTTTCTTCTTTTGCTTTTAGTCCCTGATTGATTTCTTGAATTTGTTGTTGGATGCGATTTCGATTATCTTCATGAGCCCCCAAAGTTTTTCGGTTAAAACCGAATCTGGATGATAGCTTCGCACCTTCACTCCGAAGCGCCGCGGCAACTTGCTGCAGCTCCAATTGCAATTGTTCAACCTGTTTTTTATCGTTTGCTATTTGCGAACGCAACTTGTTCCAGCTCGTCATAAACGCCTCGAAGCCGGGTTGCTTCGCTTCTTCTTTCGCCAAATTTGCCTTGTGTTGTGCCGCTATTGCTTGTCCATGTATGGTTAATAAATCTTTGATCATTTGATCGGCGAGCCGCTCCGTTCCCCAAAATCTTGATGTGAAACCTGAGCATTCTTGCAGCGCGTAATCAATCGGGTCGTCAGGCTCTTCAATTGAGCCGATTCTTTTCCGATCCGGAGGGTTTTCGAAAAAATAGATTTGATGCTCTATGGAATACAACTCCATTTGATAAACCGTGCCATGTGCCAGCATTTTCTTTTCCGCAAAACCATAGCAAGCGATCTTCTGATTTTCTAGAAGCGTAACGCCGCCAACTTTAGCTGCGTAATCATGATGCACATAGAGTCGAAATGGTTTTGAATTTCGTCTTTTTTCCTCTCTACTGGTGGAAAAATCAATTATTATATGACCTTTATGAGTAGCATTTCTTACGGTACCTACGACTACAGCCAAGCAACTTGAACCGAGTTTGTCGATTCTGTTGATGATATCGTCCTGCATTCCGAATATATCGGCAAATTTAACTTTTTCCCCGCTTTCTGTTAGGACACCGAATGCAGAAACGTTATTCTTGAAGGTATTAATCTCATAATCTTTCAGCAGACTGGATAAGAAAAAATAAAACTTCTGGTGAGCAGGTTGGGTAAAGAATTTAGCATACGCTCTTCTTGAATACCCCAATGGATCCCCAATTTTTCTGACCAATTTGGCGCTTGTTAATATTCTGATCACCTTTGCTCGTTCATCGACGGACATTCCGTTTGTTTCTGCCAGCGAAATGACTTTTGAATCTGGACTCCGGAAACGGCACCTTTCGTAATGCTGCTGCAACTTGCCTTTTCGAAAAAAGGGATATTCATCGTCGGCGACATGTTCAAGAACCGTTGGTTGTTTGTCCTTTTCGTTCGCTGATATGAGATGTTTGGGAAGTTCTTTACATCCTAAACAGACATAACGATTTGGCTCCTTCAAGTGCTGGTGATTATGAACCTCCCTTGCCGATCTTATTTTCTCTGTCTTCCGGTCAATCGCCCAGTTCATGCTTAAATCAGAAGATTTAGGTTGAGACATGCTTCCATCATTCCTTTATCGTTTCCACTCGTTTTTGATAAGGTGAACCTCCGATATAAATCAAGTGCCCCCAAGCAACCTGGATGTCATGATAAGAAAAACCCATGATCTCCGCTTGTTTGGTATAATCCATGATCACTTCAGGATGTTTCTGCAACATCAGGATCAATTTTAATGCGAATCCAATCGGTGTTTTTTCGATGACATTGGTATTTTTGACACAGTAAGCTCCTGCATGACCTATTCTCTCAACTGCACCGAATCTGATTAATGTTCTCAGCTTTTTTGATACATTACTTTGAGATACTTGTAGAATTTCGGCCATCTTTGTTTGTGGAATCCGACTTATTCCTTCCTTATCTCGATACTCCAGAAGAAGATCGATTACTTTCTGGTACGACTCGATTAGATACTTCAAATTTTCGAGCTCCTGTCTTTCTGTATGCATATATTTCCACCGTCCTGTTTTCAATCGCTTTTTGCACGTTCAATCTCTGCGCCAAAATCACGAATTATCATTTTGGAGAAGCTCTGAAATTCTTCCGGACTGGTCAAAACCTCTGCCATGTACCGATTAAAAACCGATTCAATATTGTCGGCCAGTTGCAGAGGATTAACAATCATAAATTGATTTTCAACGGTAATCATCCCACCAAAAATATAGGAGAACTGCCCTCCATCTTTAATACGTCCTTCATGTACCAAACCGTTTCTGAAATGTTTGTAAAATAAATCGGCCACTATCTGTTTTTTACTTGGCAGACGCTGGGCGAACTCCGGGATTTCCGTGGCCAACCAATGAACATACCTTTTGCGCACTTCTTCGATATTTGATTTCAGTCTTGATAGCACATCCATTGTTGTTACACAGAGAAAGCCTGCCGCAAATGCGTCATTGTCTTCATTTAGTTTCTTTATTGGCCCTAGGTAGAAACCATTTATTCTATCTCTGAATGCTTGGATAAGCATCTCTGGATTATCCAATTCGACATCGCGATATTTTAGAGTGGGTGAAAAGTAAATGCCGTCTTCGATTCGCATATAATCAATTCCTTAAAGGTTTTTGGAGATAAAACAATTCCAAGAATTATTCGACAAATGTTTACATTTTCCTGTCAAATCAGTCATAGACCTTCACATCGTTGAAAATATCCATTTCGTACAGTAACATGAAACATGACCTATGCACTTCGAGGTAATCCTTGGTAGATTTCTGGTTTAGGCGTAGCCCAAAGAAGCATCAAATAATGCTTCGGCCAAAAAAGATCGATTAGTCTTGCAAATTGCTGCACTCGTGTGTCACAATCAAGAGAGATTCGCTGAATACCCTTGCGGTATTTCACGCGAACCTGACAACGAGTGTGGAAGAGGCCACGAACCATTTCGCCGTGGGTGTAGCCTTCATCACTCGTTTTTTCTTTGTTCAATTCAAAGAGTGCCACAGCTAATAAGGTTTCAGCGGTAAACAATAGCTCGAAATGAGCGTGATGATGCGCTTCGGACTCGGAGTGGCATTTCTCAAAAGCGAGTTCCTGTTTGGCCGCGCGAAAGAAAACTTCGATACGCCAGCGCTTCACATAGGTTTGCAACGCGGCTTCCGGAGCATCATATCGATTGCTGATCAATAAATAGGCGCCTTTGTAAGTTGCTTCTACCAGTTCAGCTTGAACAGAGTCCGATTCCGGGAGCTCATCT
Source organism: uncultured Brevibacillus sp. (assembly GCA_946402065.1). Classification (GTDB taxonomy): domain Bacteria; phylum Bacillota; class Bacilli; order Brevibacillales; family Brevibacillaceae; genus Brevibacillus_D. The sequence goes on from CAMIVR010000004.1 coordinate 75,959, forward strand.
TCCTTTAATCGCATGGCAACGACAGCAGCAACCTGAACGTATCGTTGTTTAGTTACTTGCTTTCCTTTTGGATTGACAGTGATGTACGGACGTTTCATGTAGATCCCCGGTATCGAAATGGAACTTATACCGGATGTCGCTTGACGTGTCAGTTCCTTAAAGACTTCACGGATGAGCATGACGGGAGTCAGCGGCACGTAACGTTCCCGGCGAGTGCCAGGTTCAATGATTTTGCGAAACAAAGCTGTGTTACGCTTGGCCTTGGTGACCCAGTCAAAGTTATTTTCTTCGAGGAACGTGAAGAAATGCTTGCACAGGTACCACCGATCCATAGCTACCCACAACCGGCAGGAAACGGACTCACGCAGCATAAGCAGCATCTGCTTGGCCAAATCGATTTTGGTAAGACCTTCTCCTATCGCTAAGGGTTTGTGCCAAATCCGGTAAAACAACGGATACTCGAGTCCGCTTTTCAGAACCGCCTGCAGAACCACCAGATTCGTTGCCCAGACATAGGCTTTAGTGGAATGGTCATAAAGCCAGTTCAGGAACGGAAGTCGTTTGGCAAAGGGATGTACGCTGTGGGTGTCATCAAGATTAATGATGTCCCCATCGGCAAGCGCAGTCACAGGATCTTGCTGCAAGCGCGCGACACGTTTTTTTCCAAACGTCGTCCATGCAAATCCTTTTGTCAAGAAGCGACTTAAGGTATACTGCGCTAGTTTCCAAGGCTGGAACATCACCTTCAGCAAAGCGTCCTTGTCGGCCAATTGCGTCATCTGAACGACGGAGGAGCAATTGGAGACGAGGCCGACAACATAGAGAAAGCAAATTAACCATGAAGGGGCGCCATTGCGCTTCATGATGCCGGACTGAGTGAGCAACAAGGAGAAGTCAAATCGCTCCCACAAACTCTTCAGAACGGGTGCTCCGGCACATTCGCTGTGATTCAAAGTTCTGAACTTCGGTTTTTGCAACGCTGACATTGGAAAACCACCTATAATCCGGAAGATATACCCCTGTAAAAAAGGTATCCTTCGCGATTATGGGGGCGTTTTAGAAAAGTCAAGAGGTTTTGGTGATATTCATCAAATTTTTTTTTGAACATATGACCGATTACCAGTTGCTGACTTGAACTGCATAGGTCATGCATGAAAGTAGTAGCTGGAATTGAACTCCAATCAAAAGAAGGTGTATATCGATCGTGCCTACTCTTCAATCCATGGATTTTCCCAAACCTCAGGACTGGCAGGAATTTGAGCGCATGGTACATGGCTTTTGCATGCTCAAATGGCCAGATCATTCGATCTCTCCAAATGGCAGTATCGGAGACGCTCAACATGGGGTCGATCTCTATATTAAAAATAAAAATGGAGAGTATATCGGTATTCAATGTAAACTTGCCCTTAAAGATTCCCCTCTCCCGTTTAAAATTATAGAAAAGGAACTTGAAAGAGCTGCTCAATTCAAGCCTTCATTAAAACGATTTATCATTGCAACTACTGCAAAAAGAAATGCTCAACTTCAAGAAAAAGTCAACCTTCTAAGCCATCGTCGAACAGCGAATGGATTGTTTGATATCGGTCTTTTATTTTGGGAAGATATAATTGATATGCTAAAAAGCGATCTAAAGGTCTTAAGAAAATATTATCCCGAACTTCCGATAGGACCGATTTCTGAAGACCGTGTTACCCTCAATGTGAGTCAGAACTCTGGAACGGTCGTTGGCCATCTGCATATTTACCAACAAGGCAGTAAAACAAGTAAGGGAGTCGCAAAAAGAATCCTTGAAGGTACAATCGGAAGCAATACATACCAGCTTAATTATGTTCGCCACCTCATTAATCGTTACCTGGAATATAAGGCAAAAGACTATCATGAAGACAAAAAGTCAATGAATTATGCTATTATCTATAAATCAATTCAACGAGAGATGGGATTCAAGTGGGATGAAATGCCCGTTGAGAAATTCGATGATTTTTGTCTTTACCTTCAAAAGAAAGTCGATAATACGAAATTTGGAAGGTTAAACAAAGCTAAAGGAACAAAAAACTATAGCAGTTATTCAGACTACATAAAAAAATATCTGAAGGAAAAATGAAAGTATCTACGTTTAAACAGTTCTTCGTGGTCGATCATTCCATCGGAGCACAATGAAAATAAGAGAGGGAGAAGACCGGCTTACAAGTTTCCAAGTTTCTGATAAGTCCACGTGTTGAAGTGGAACTGAGGTCTACCCCACATTTTATCCTGACAGTTAAACTATCTCGCTACCTGCAAGAACCCAAAAATACTCACAAAAATAACAAGTGCGATGGGACTGGATGAACTGCCCTCGCACTTGTTGGATTGCTTATTTACCTCTTTCGATCATACGCAGTAATATCACCGCCGCTTCGGCACGAGTTGCCTTTTCGTTCGGCACGAAGCGATCACCGCCGCGACCATCGACGATGCCAATCCCATGAATCGATTCCACAGCGCCTTTTGCCCACTGGGGAATCGATTCATCATCAGCAAAACCAGTCACGGTATTGGCATTAAGCGGCAGTTTCAGTGCTCGGGCGATCATGACCGCCATTTCTGCTCGGGTGATCTGCACATTCGGTCTGAAGCTGCCATCTCCATATCCGCTGACAATGCCTGCTTTTACTGCTTTGGCGACCGATTGCATCGCCCATGTCCCGATTTGATCTTGATCGGTGAACGTTAGCGTTGCGCCTTCTTCTTCCAACTGCAAGGCACCAGTCAACATCACTATAAACTCTGCCCGGGTGACGGGATGATTCGGTTTGAACGTTCCGTCCGGATAACCGCTGGCAATGCCTTTTGTCGTGGCACGCTTGATGTAGCTCTCTGCCCAGTGGCCAGCGATGTCGGTAAAATGGATTTCCGGTTCGGATGGCTTTGGTGTTTCGCGGCGAATGGTCAGCGTATACTCCTTCTTACTTCCATTCTCCGCCTGTACGATCAACACCAGCTTATTGTCGCCTTCCACTAGATGTACTTTTGTTCTGTCCACGATTACGTTACCTTTTACTATCACCTTTGCCCCAGAGTGCGCAGGTTTTGCTGCAATCTCGACCTGCTCGGCTTGTGTTCGTGCCGTATAACTTGTCGTACCAGCAGCAAACGATGGGCTGAGTTCCAACTTCTTATCCTTATCCCATACCCTCAATTCTTCAAGATCGGCGTTACTGGATAACGCTCGGCCTCCTGCGGAACCACTGCCTCCGGAACCGCCTCCTCCACTCGAAGATCGGGCTGTTGTTACCTGCTTACTGAGCGGCGCACTCTCGTTACCCGCCACGTCATAAGCCGTGACTTTGAACATGTACGTCGTATTGCCCGACAGGCTGTCGACTGTGGTAGCATATACGTTCCCGCTTACCGTCATACGCTCCTTGTCATCGACGTAAATCCGGTAGCCCGTCACGCCGACGTTATCCGTCGCTGTTGGCCATGACAGCTTCACGCTATTTTTCGTGATACCCGATACAGTCAGCTGACTGCTGCTTGGCCATTGCGGTGCTTCGGTGTCCGGTTTCGATGGCTGCGGCAGCGTCTTGGCCGATGCGGTCAGTGCCGCACTTTCGTTACCCTCTGCATCGAAAGCTGTGACTTTGAGCGTGTAATTCGTATTGGCCGTTAAGCCATTGATGGTGGTTTCGTATACGTTCCCGCTTACCATTGTACGTTCCTTGCCATCGACGTAGATTCGGTAGCCCGTCACACCAACATTATCCGTCGCTATTGGCCATGACAGTTTCGTGCTCGTTTGCGTGATGTCCGACACGGTCAGCTTGCTGCCATCCGGCCATTGCGGCGCTTCCGTGTCCGACTCCGTTGGTTGCGGCATTGTCTTGGCCGAAGCGGTCAATGCATCGCTTACATTCCCCGCCGCATCATAAGCCGTGACTTT